>JAFDVN010000100.1 GCA_018269025.1 Acidobacteriota bacterium
ATCACCGCCCGCCTCGCGAAAGATGCCCAGGCGAAGGTGGTGTTCCTGGTGGACAAGAACGGCCAGCAGATCGCCGCGGCCGGGGATGTGAAGAGCATTGACGCCACCAGCCTCGCCTCCCTCACGGCCGGCAATGTGGCCGCCACGGATGGCCTCGCCAAGCTCATCGGGGAAAAGGAATTCAGCCTTCTCTTCCACGAGGGCGAAAAAGACAACCTGCACATCAGCCTCGTGGGGCGCCGGGGCATCCTCGTCGTCATCTTCGATCAGAATTCCAGCCTCGCCCTCGTTCGCTTGCGGGTGAAGAAGACCGGCAAGGAGCTCCAGGAGATCTTCGACCGGGTGGAGCAGCGCGCCCAGACCGAGGCCGCCTCCGGCGGGGGAACCATCGAAAGCCCCTTCTCCGAGATCACGGACGAGGACATTGATAAGCTCTTCGGCGACTGACGGGGCCAGGACCAGCCATGACCTTCATCAACTTCGCCAGCCGCGAGATCAACTGCAAGATCGTCTATTACGGCCCCGGACTCTGCGGGAAGACGACCAACATCCAGTGGATCCATAACCAGGCCAACCCCGATAAGCGGGGCAAGCTGGTGAGCCTCGCCACCGAGACGGACCGCACGCTCTTCTTCGACTTCCTCCCCCTGGACATGGGCACGATCCGGGGCTTCAAGGTCCGCTTCCACCTCTACACGGTGCCCGGGCAGGTCTTTTACGACGCGAGCCGCAAGCTCATCCTGCGTGGCTGCGATGGCGTGATCTTCGTGGCGGATAGCCAGAAGCCCCGCATGGAAGCCAACATCGAGGCCATCGCCAACCTGGCGACCAACCTCAAGGAAAACGGCTTCGACATCCGCACCATTCCTTATGTGCTCCAGCTCAACAAGCGCGACATGCCCTCCGCCATTCCCGTGGAGGAGATGGAACGCCTGCTCCGCTTCCGAGGCGAACCCATGCTCGAGGCCGTGGCGAGCGATGGCACCGGCGTCATCGAGACGCTGAAGGCCTGCGCCCGCCAGATCCTCGTCGAGCTTCAGAAGGGCTGAGGCCTAAAGACCCTAAGGCGCCGCCAGCAAATCCGGGAGGATCGGCCGCCCATTGGGTAGCAGCGTGACCACGGCCTTGCCGCCAAGGATGCGCTGTGTCTCCAGGACCGTGAACATCGCTTGGGAGACCGCCGGATCCCGGGAGATCTCGTCGAGGGCCGCGCCGACGATCTGCGGGCGGATGGCCCCGGCCTTGGCGAACTCCACCGCCGCCTGGCGTTCCGCCGTGCTCGTGATGACGCTCACCTGGTTCGCGCCATCCTGCTTGATGGCCGCGGTCACTTGGCGCAGGCGGTTTACGACCTTGCTTTCGATCTGGCGGATCATGTCCGCGTCCCGGAAGTGGACCTTGCGGATATAAACCGAACCAAGTTTGTAGCCCCATTCGTGGGATTGGGGCGAGACCTCGTCCCGCACCGTCTGACTCATGCCATGGCGATCGGCGAGCATGTCGGCGAGGGGCATGTTGCTGAGGCAGCGCACGGTGGAGTTGCTCACATTCGCGCTCAGGGAGCCGCGCGGGTCGGTGTTCTTGAAGAGGTAGGCCACCGGGTCGCTGATGTACATCTCGTACCAGATACCGATGCCCATGGGCGCGCCCTCTTCGGAGTTCACCGGTTGGCTGCGGAGGTATTCCTGATCCAGGCGCAGGTCCAACTGATAGCGCTTGCCAATCCAATTGATGAAGGGCGCGCGCCAGCCCACATGGGTCCACAGCGAATGGAGGCCCGGCTCGTCCAGCACCGCGACCACCTTGCCGAAGAGCATGTACACCAAGCAGCGGCGCTCCTGGACGATCACATAGAACCCGAACATGCGGGTGAGGCCGAGGAAGATCGGCACGGCGATGAAACAACCGAAGAAGGTGGCGAAGGCGGCGATGAGCGTGAGCATCACTTGGCCTCCATCACGATGCGGCCCGCCTGGCCATAGAGGTCCAGGCGCACATTGCGGAGGTAGGCGTCCAGCGCCCCATCGCCCCCATTCGCCTTGAGCTGGGCCAACTGCGAGGCGAGGAGCTTCAGCGGCTCCACCTCGGCCTGGGCCTTCAAGGTTTCGATCTCCACCGCGCGCTTGGACTGCACGAGCTTCTGATCCGCCCCGGCCTGGGCGAGGCTGATGTCCGAGCTCACCTGGTTGTGGGCCGTGTTGATGGCCGCCAGCGCCGATTCGACCTCGGGCGGCGGATCAATGGCCGTGATGAGGGACGCGTCCAGTTGGATGCCATAGCGCGCCGCCGAGGTGGCGCATTCCCGTTCCATGTGCTCGTTGATGTCCCGCAAATTCTTGCGGAGATCATTGATGGAAATGCCCGCCTGGGTGGCCGGCGCGCCGTCCGCCGAGGCCGGTGCTTCGAAATTGGCGATGCGCTCTCGGAGCACCGAAACAAAATAGCCCATCACATGGGCGATGGGTGCCTTCACGCCGAAGAGGTAGGCGTAGAGATTCCGCTCGCTCACCTTGAAGCGGATCTGGCCCGAAAGGCCCGTGTTGAGCTGATCCTTGGTGACCGCCTCCAGCACCGTCCCGCCCTGGTTGGCCGAAGGCGCGCCGGGGTCCATGGCCATGTTCGCGGTCTCCGTGGACACGGACACCTTGTAGACCTTTTCCCACGGCCATTTGAAATAGGGCCCGCCCGGCGGGATCACCCGCACCTGGGGGCAGGCGTAGCGCGTCTTCTCTTCGGCGTTCAGCCCTGCGGACACCGGGTCCTCCGCCGTGGTCGCCTCCCCCAGCCGCTCCGCCCGGCCAAAGGAAGTCTTCACCGCCCGTTCGTTCTGGTTGACGGTGAAGAACCCACCCACCCCGTAGCGGATGAAGAACCAGGCCACGAAACCCATCACGATTCCGATCATCACTTCCGGCACGGACCACCTCGGGGTAGGAACAGCCATCCTACCCGCCCCCGCCCGCCCTGCGCTTGAATTCCCCCACCCACCCGGTAAACTGAACCTTCCGGTCCGGTGTAGCTCAGCTGGTTAGAGCGCCTGACTGTTAATCAGGATGTCGGGGGTTCGAGTCCCTCCACCGGAGCCAACCAAGCCGCCCCAAGGCGGCTTTTTTGTTGGCTACGGTGGAGGGACTCGGACCCCCGAGTGGGGCCGCGGAGACCGTCCAGTGGACGGTCGGGAGCGGGACCGGCGGCTGGCGCAGCCAGACGCGGTTCGAGGGCATACGCTTGACTGAATGATGAGAAGGGTTCGGGCGGCTTTTTTGTTGGCCCCGGCGGAGGGACTCGGACCCCCGAGCCTCGGCCCGCCTACTCCGCTTTCACCGCGAAGGACTTGATCCCGGCCTTCTTCAATTGGGCGGCGGTGGCGTCTGCGGTGGCGCGGTCGGTGGATTTGGCGAGGCGCACTTTGTAGACGCCCTTCTCTTTCACGAGGGTGGCGGGGTGGCCCGTGGCTTTGGCGTGGGCGGCGATCTTCTTCGCTTCGGCGGCATCGGGCGTCGAAATCAATTGAAGGGTCCAGCGGTCGCCGGATTTGGCGTCGGATTTGGCGTCGGCCTTGGCATCCGCGTCAGCCTTGGGCGGCTCCGGCTTGGGGGCGGGCGGGAGCTGGATGGGTTTGCCGGAAGGCGGCGCGGTCTCAAAGATCTGGAGTTGATCAATGAGGGGCTCGGGCAACTCGTCGAGGGGTTCGGCGGAATCCGTCGGCAAGGGCCGCTTGAGGGCCACGCTCTGCTTGCCTGCCTGCACCCCAAGGAGGAAGACCCCCGCCAGCAGCACGGCCCCTGCTCCCGCGGTCCAGAGCAGGTGACGGCGGGTGCTGGTGAAGGACTGGTCGCGCATGGTCATGGGCATCGTCAGGGCTAGCTTGAGGCTAGCGCACCTCGTCCCAGCGGAGCGCCCATTGCCCGCCGAAACTGGAGGGACCGCTCACGAGGACGGAGGCGCAGGGCTCCAGGAGCCCCGCCGCGAGAAGCTGCGCGCCCGAGCCTCCGAACTCGCCCCAAAGCAGCTTGGGGTGGCGGGCTTCAGGATCGCGAGGCCGCGCGACTCGAAGGGCCGCTTCAAGACGGTCCACCTGGGGATGCCCGTTGGCGCCCCCGATGCGGCGAGCGGGAGCGTCCGGGCAGCTTTCCGAAGCCGCCGCGATCAGGGCTTCCGTGCGATCCCGCGGACACACCGCGGACCGATGGGTGAGCGCGCCGAGCTTCGCCCGGGCCCGTGCGCCGCGCGCGTCCGCGTCGGCGCTCCGCTCGAGGACGATCGCCACCGCGCCTTCGCCGCAGAGGAAGCCCCGGCCGGAATCCTTCTCGGGATCTCCGTGGCGCGCGAGGAGGCCCGCTTCGCGGCACACCGTTCCGAGCATGGGGAAGAGGCCATCCAGCCCCACCACCAGCGCGAGCTCGCAGAAGCCAAGTCTCAGCCAACGGGCCGCCTGATCCAGCGCCGCGAAGGCCCCAACCTCCCGCTCCAACTGGGTGGTGCTGGGGCCCTTGAGTCCGAAGGCCAAGGCCAAATGCCCCGCCGCGGCGTTGGCGACGCAATTCGGGAAGACCATAGGCGACGCGCCTTCCGGGCCCCGTTCGACATAGGGCCGGATGAAGGCTTCCGTGGCCTCGCTTCCCCCGGTCATGGTGGCGGCAGCGATGGCCATCCGCTCGCCGAAGCCGGTGCCCGGCTCCAATCCCGCGTCGCGAAAGGCCTGAGCTGCGGCCACCCACGCGAAGCGGCTGCCACGATCGAGGCGACGGAGCTGCATGGGAGGGATCACGCCCGCGGGATTGAAGCTCGAGCAGGCCGCGCCGCGCCCGGTCCCAAGGGAAGGGGGCAGCTCGGCGAAATACGGAGCGCCCGATGCCAACGATGCGCGGGCCGCCTCCACCCCATCCCCCGGGGGAAGTACGACGCCGAGACCCGTGACGACGAGGTCCGTCACCGTCCCTCCCAGCGTTTCAGGGCGAGCGCCACATTGTTTCCGCCAAAGGCGAAGGCGTTCACGAGGGCCGCGCGGAGCGCGCGAGGCTTTGCTTCTCTTGGCGTGCAATCCAGATCGCAGGCGGGATCTGGATGCTCGAGCCGGAGCGTCGGGCTCACGACCTGGTCCCTCAGAGCCAGCGTCGCCACCATCGCGCCCACGGCCCCGGCTGCGCCGAGGGTGTGGCCGAATTGGGATTTGGAACTGGTGACGGAGACCTTGTCCGCCGCTTCCCCCAGCGCGCTGCGGATGGCCTTGCACTCCGCGCCATCGTTGGCGGGCGTCGCCGTGCCATGGGCGCTGATCAGATCCACTTCGGAGGAATCCAGCCTCCCGACGCGGAGGGCCTGCGTCATGGCGCGACGCGCGCCGTCCCCTTCGGGATGGGGTGCGGTGGGATGGTGGGCATCCAGGCTCGCGCCGTAGCCGAGCACTTCGGCGAGAATCTCCGCGCCCCGGGCCCGTGCTTGATCCAGCGGCTCCAGGATGAATTGCACCCCGGCCTCGCCGAGGTTCAGCCCGGCGCGATCGGCGGAAAAGGGGCGGCACGGCGCAGGGTCCACCGCCTTGAGGCAGGAGAAGCCCGCCCAGGTGGTGATGCAAAGGCTTTCCGCACCACCCGCCACCGCCAGATCCAGATCCCCGCTCGCAAGGCGCTCCCAGGCCTGGCCCAGGGCCAATAGGGACGAAGAACAGGCGTTCATGATGGTGGACCTCGGGCCCTCCGCGCCCAGGCTCGCCGCGAGCGCGTCCGTCACCGTGCAGGGAGTCTGGTAGGCCGCCTCCGCCATGCGCGGAGCGGGTCGTCCTTCCTGCACCGCGCCCAGGTAGGCCTCGGGGATGGGCAGCCCGGAGGTGCCCGCGCCCTGGAAGACGCCGATCCGCCGGGGCTCCACCGAAGGCCGCCATCCTGCGAGCGCTTCCGCGAGCGCATCCATGGACCAGGCTTCGCAGAGCGTCTGGCGTTTCCGAACCGGCTCCGGCCAAGCGATCTCACCCGCCAGTTGAGCCGGTTCCTTGGGCAGATGGAGGCGCTTCAAAGGCCCAAGCCCATCGCGCCCCGCGAGCATCCCAGCCCAGGTCGCCTCGCGCCCCCGGCCCACGCTCGTCACCGCGCCGAGCCCCGTGATGACGACCCGTCTCAACCCATCACCTTCACGAGCAGCTTGGCGGCGCAGAGCTCCCGACCTTCGCAACTCACCCGGCCGTTCACGCGCATCAGTCCGGCAAAGGCCGCGTCGAAGGTCACTTCCAGGCGGAGCCGGTCGCCGGGAAAGGCGGGGGCCTTGAATCGCGCATCCTGCACGCCGGCGAGGAAGATGGCCCGGCCCATGAGCGGCTCGGCCTCCAGAAAACCGCCCGCCTGGGCCAGCATCTCCAGCATCAACACCCCTGGCACCAAGGGGCGATCCGGGAAGTGCCCCTGCAAGTATGGTTCAGAGGCGGAGACGAGTTTTTCCGCGACCACGCGGATCCCCGGCTCCCGCTCCAAAACCCGATCCACGAGCAGGAAGGGGTAGCGATGGGGGAGATGGGCGCGGGCGTCGGGCATCGGGCGTCAGGCGTCAGGACGATGAGGGCCTGCCTGCGGCCCGGACCCTGCGGCCCGAAGCCCGACGCCTGATGCCTGACGCCGTTTCATGCTTGTTGATGTTCCCGGATGAATTCCGTGAGCGCGTCCACGCTTCGGAAAGCCTTCAGGCCCGCGGCCTCGTCCTCGATCTTCACGCCGAAAACCTGCTCGATGCCGAGCACCAGCTCCAGGGCGTCAATGGAGTCCAGGCCCAGGCCTTCGCCGAAGAGCGGAGCCGTGCCGTCAATCTGGTCCGGAGTCATGCCCTCCAGCTTCAGGCGCTGGATGATCATCTCTTTGACGCGCAGGTTCAAGTCATCCATTTCGGGCCCACCGGAAAAGGAGGATTCTACCGTCCCCCGGGCCCTGCCGGTCCCGTTAAACTGGGGGGCCTGGACGCTCCATGCCGAACCCTGCCTCGCCCTTCCTTCCCCTGCTCATCCTGCTGCTGCTCGCGGTGGGGGTCGCCGCGGCCATTTTGATCATCTCCGGCGTGATCTTGCCCAAGCTCAAGCCCAACCATCCCGACCCCGAAAAGCTCAGCGCCTACGAATGCGGCGTGCCCGAAGTCCAACCCGGGGCCCGGCACCGCTACTCGGTGCAGTTCTATCTGACGGCCATGCTCTTCATCCTATTCGATATGGAAGCGGCGATCCTGCTGCCCTGGGCCGTGCAGTACAAGACCCACCCTGCCACCTTCGGCGTCATGCTCGCCTTCTTCGCCACCCTGCTCGTGGGCTTCGTCTACGCCTGGGGCAAGGGCGCCTTCGAGTGGGAGAAGTAGCCCATGTCCGCCCAGGATCTTAATGATGCCGTGATGACCACCCGCCTCGACGCGGTGGTGAACTGGGCCCGCAAGAACAGCCTTTGGCCCATGCCCTTCGGCACGGCCTGCTGCGCCATCGAGTTCATGAGCGTAATGGCAAGCAAGTACGACCTCTCCCGCTTCGGCGCCGAAGCCATGCGCTTCAGCCCCCGCCAGTCGGACATGATGCTCGTGCTTGGCACCGTCACGAACAAGATGGCGCCCGTGCTCCGCACCATCTACGCCCAGATGGCCGAGCCCAAGTGGGTCATCTCCGTGGGCGTCTGCGCCAGTTCCGGCGGCATGTACCGCACCTACGCGACGCTCCAGGGCATTGACCGCGTCGTGCCCGTGGATGTCTATGTGCCCGGTTGCCCGCCACGGCCCGAGAGCATGATCTACGGCGTCATGAAGCTGCAGGAGAAGATCGAGAAGGAATCTCTCTCCATGCGGAAAGACCACATCCGCCGCTTCTATGAAAGCCTGGATCGCCAGCGCGGCATCGAGCGGGACCAGAAGCTCACCGAGCAACAGGCCGTCCGGAGCATGGTGCTCGACGCCGCCGACCACAACCTCGCGACGATCTACTGAGGGGCCGACGATGATCCTCGACCGTCTTCAGGAAGCGTTGCCCGGCGTCGTGCTGGAGCACCATGATTTCCGCGGCGATCAGACAGCCGTCATCGCGAAGGACCGCTACCTTGAGGCCGTGGACCACCTCTTCCAGGACGGTTTCCAGCAGCTCGTGGATCTCACGGCCGTAGATTGGCCGCAGCGGGAGTTGGAGGGCCATGTCGTCCGCTTCGATGTGGTTCTGCACCTCCTGAACCTGACGAGCCAGGAACGCCTGCGTCTCAAGGTGCGTCTCGCGGAAGGCGAATCCCTCCCTTCTCTGACCACCCGCTTCCACAGCGCCGATTGGGCCGAGCGGGAGGTCTTCGACCTCTTCGGCATTCCCTTCGACGGCCACCCGGACCTGCGACGCCTCCTCACCTGGGAGGACTTCCCCGGCCACGCGCTGCGCAAGGACTTCCCCCTCGATGGCGGCGACCCCTTCTGCATGGCGGACTCCACCGCCCCCTACACGCACTGAGGCGGACATGGCGGCCCTGGATTCCATCGCGATGACCAAGCAGCAGCTCGATGGCGATCGCATGATCGTCAACTTCGGGCCTTCTCACCCGACGACCCACGGCACCCTCCACATCGTCATGGAGCTGGAGGGCGAGTTCATCCAGAAGGCCACGCCCCACATGGGCTACCTGCACCGGGGCGTGGAAAAGCTCGGTGAGAACCTCACCTACAACCAGTTCGTGCCGCTCACCGATCGCCTCAACTACTGCTCCTCCATCATGAACAATGTGGGCTACGCCCTGGCGGTGGAGAAGCTGCTCGGCATCCAGGACCCGCCCCGCTCCCGTGTCATCCGCGTCCTCGTGAGCGAGCTGGCCCGGGTGATGGACCATGTGGTGTGCCTAGGCATCAACGCCGTGGATCTCGGCGCCTTCACGGCCTTCCTCTACCTGTTCCGTCAGCGCGAGACGGTCTATGATCTCTTCGAGATGGCGGCGGGCCAGCGCCTGCACACGAGCTTCACCCGCGTGGGCGGCCTCTTCCGGGATCTGCCCGAGGAGTTCTACCCCCTCTGCGAACGCTTCCTCGTGGAGTGCCCCGAGGCCATTGACGAGCTGGAAAAGCTGCTCACGAAGAACCCCATCTGGCATGACCGCACCAAGGGCGTGGGTGCCATGAGCGTGCAGGACGCCATTTCCTGGGGTTACACCGGCCCTTGCCTGCGCGCCTGCGGCCTTGGCCACGATCTGCGCGTGGCCCAGCCCTACCTGGACTACGACCAGTACGACTTTGATATCCCCGTCGGCACCACCGGCGATGTCTTCGACCGCTACCTCGTCCGCATCGAGGAAATGCGCCAGAGCCTCCGCATCGTCCGCCAAGCCCTGGACAGGCTGAAGGAACTCGGCCCCGGTCCCGTCATCGTGGACGATTACAAGGTGGCCCTGCCCCCCAAGGAGAAGGTCTACACCCGGATGGAAAGCCTCATCCATCACTTCAAGCTCATCATGCACGGCATAGACATGCCCGTGGGCGAGGTCTACAGCGCCACCGAAGCCGCCAACGGCGAGCTGGG
>JAFDVN010000101.1 GCA_018269025.1 Acidobacteriota bacterium
GGGCGACTTCACCAGCAGGTCCGCCGCTTCGAAGGCGAAGGCTCCGCGCCCGGCGGGGCGGAGGCGGTAGGTGTGTTCGGTCCATCCTCGCGCGGGGACGCGCAGGGCGTGGGGAAGACCCGTCGCCTCCATGCCGCCGGGGTGGCCATCGTGGATCGTGAGGCGCACCGGAAGGCCCTGGCCGTTGTGGACCTTGAGCCGGACCACTGTCACCGCGCCGTTAGGCAGGATGAAGGGGGCGTGGCGCTCCACCCGGAGCTTCCGCACAAACATCACCACAGCCAGGTCGAGGATGAGCAGGATGGCGAGGACCCATCCGGTGGTTTTCCATGCGGACAACAGGGCCGGGAAGAAGGCGGCGAGGATGGCGAAGCCCGTCCAGACCAAGGCCGCCCCCAGCAGGAGGCGGCCCGGCAGGACGCGGCCGTTGCCTTCCCCGCGCGGCTTCATGCCCGGGGGGCCTCGACCCGCTCCAGAAGCGCGCCGAGGAGCGCATCGGGGCCATGGCCCTCGATCTCGCTTTCCGGCGAAGGCGTGATCCGGTGGCGCAGGGCGGGAAGGGCCATGGCCTTCACATCATCCGGCGTGACGAAATCGCGCCCTTCCATCATCGCCACGGCCCGGGCGGCGCGGATGAGGGCGATGCCGCCGCGTGGGCCCGCGCCGAGGGCGATGCCCGGCCAGTCCCGGGTGGCGCGGGCGATGCGCACGGCGTAAGCGTTCACAGCCTCATCCACCCGGATCGCGCTCGCTGCCCGCTGGGCCTCCAGCACCTGCTCCGGCGTAGCGACCACTTCCACCTGTTCCACCTGGAGATCATCCGCGACGCGGCCTTCCGTCACCTGACGGACGAGGGCCTGCTCTTCCACCTCGCCGGGGTAACCGATGGCGATCTTCAATAGAAAACGGTCCAGCTGGGCTTCAGGGAGCGGATAGGTGCCCTCCTGCTCCACGGGGTTTTGCGTGGCCATCACCATGAAGGGATGGGGCAATGGGAGCGCTTGACCCTCGATGGTCACCTGCCGCTCCTGCATGGCTTCCAGCAGCGCCGCCTGGGTCTTGGCCGGGGCACGGTTGATCTCATCCGCGAGGATGAGGTGGCCGAAGATGGGGCCTTTGCGAATTCGAAATTCCGCCTTCTCCAGTTCGAACATCGCGTGGCCCGCCACATCGGAAGGCATGAGGTCCGGCGTGAACTGGATGCGCCGGTGCTCGCCGCGGAAGGTCCGGGCGAGGGCGCGCACGAGAAGCGTTTTCCCCAGGCCCGGCACACCTTCCACGAGCACATGGCCTCCGGCGAAGAGAGAGGCCAGCACTTGGTCGAGGACGGCCTCCTGGCCGACGACGGCCTTCTGGACTTCGCGCCGCATGGCCTGGGCGAGGGCACCGGCCTTCGCCAGTTGTTCGGGATCGAGCGCGTTGAGTGTCATGGCAGGTTCCTCAAGAGTTCGAGCGTCTGAATGGCTTCGGTGAAACTGCGGGAATCCGGGTGGCGGCCGAATCGAAGGGCCCTGAAGATCCGGTCTTCGGAAAGGCCGGAGCGCTCCGCGAGGGCAGCGGGGAGTTCATCCGGCGGCAGCGCGGCGAGGGCGGGATGGACGCGCCAGAGCCGCGCCTTGAAGGCGGCCTGAGCCGCCGAAAGCAGCGCCTCCCCATCCCGCACCGACGCGAGATAGCGGCCGGATGCGGCGAGGTGCTCCAACAGGCTGCGCCGAGATAAGGGCGGGTCGGGGAGACGCGGGCCGAGGCGGCGCAGGCCCCGCCAGAGCCCCAGGAGGAGCAGCACGCCGAGGGCGAGCAGAATCATCCAGGCGTTGGCGCGGAGCCAGGCGAGGAGCGACGGGGGTTCTTCCTGATAGACGATCCAGACCTTCGCATGGGAGGGACGGTTCTTCACAAGGGCCGCGAGAAAGTCCGCGTGGTCTTCCTGATCGAGGTGCCGGTTGTCCAGGGCGTAGAGGTGGGTGAAGAGGATGGCCGTTCCGCTGCCTTCCTGCCGCCCCAGAACATGGATGTCATTGGAAGCATCCGCGCCCGGACTCTGGTCCTCCAGGCGATCCCAGCCGCCGAGTTCCACCTTGCAGGACACCTCGTTGATGGTCAGATCGAAAACCCCGTGCTCTTTGGCGAAGACCTTCTTCCGCGCTTCGAAATCCTCTTCCGATTCCTTGTCGCCGATCTCGATCGGCTTCAGGCCCGTCTCCACCATGCGAACCTGGAACGCCTCGAAAAGCGGATCACTCACCCGGTCTGAATCGGCGCTTTCGGCGTAGGTGCCTTCGGCAATGAGAAGGCCACCCCCCGCGACCCAGTCCTTCAGGTCTTCCACCTGGCCCGGGGTGAGGCGGATGCGGCGATCCGGCAGGATCAGCGCGTCCTCGGTGCCGAGCGTTTTTTCGAGCGGAATCCCCCGCACGAGATGGGTCTCACGGCCCAGCTTGTTCAACAGCCGCGAGGCCGCCAGGAAATCATCGGTCCGCGCCTCGCCGTGGTAGCCGACCCACACGCGCTCTTCCCGGGATTCCAGGTTTCGCGCCACGAACCAGCCGAAGACGCCAAGGATGGCCACGCCCAGCAGCGCGAGGCCGAGGATGCGTGCGCGATCCGCGCCCTTCCTGGAAGGGCCCCGCCTAGCCACGGCCACCTCCGAAATGCCGCCGCCAGCCTTCGCACAGCGCCTCCCCATCCGCGGAGTCCGCATGGGCGTAAGCCAGAGCCTGCCACGCAAAAGTAAGGCCCCGGAAATAGCCGACACCTTCGGTATCCAGGACCGGCGACGCGGCTCGGAGGCAATCCCCTTCCGTCGCGCCAGGCGACACTTCCAACCCGCGTTCATGGACAAGCCGCGCCAGAGCCCCGCGATAGAGCAGGCTCAAGGCCGCGCGACGCTCGCCCTCGCGCCACAGCGCGAGCGCGGTGCCCGGAATGTCCTTGGGCAAGGAACCTGGGCGGATGTCGAGGCCGAACAGATCGTCCGGCTGATAGGAGGCCTCCTCGTCCTTCACCCATCCTCCCGAACGGGAGAGCAGGAAGCGCCATAGGAACCAGGCCACGCCCGACAGCACCGCGATGATGATGAGCCCCTTCAGGATCTGTCCCAGCAGCTTGAACACCCATTCCGGGATCTGGCTCTTGGAGCGCGGCTCCGCCTCCTTCCAATCCTTCCAGTGCCAGGTGCGTTCCTGGCTCCAGGTCTGGAATTCCGGCGCCTTCAGCACCTCCTTCAATTCGGCCTTCGGGGAGTTCGGCACTTCTGGAGTACGCGCCCAAAGCCTACTGCCCATCACCAGGCCCGCGAAGATCAGCAGCACCGCCACGGTTCGACCCAGCCCCGCGCGAAGGCGCTGAGCCAGACGCCGGAAGGCGAGGTCCAGGTCCCAGGCTTCAAGCTGGATTCGGCGATTCAGGTAGAGGCCGAATCCCCCCGCGAGGTAGAAGGGCTCCAGCACCGCCATGGCTACGGCGGGAAGGAGATAGAACAGCGGACCCGGTCCGCCCCCTGTCGCGACGAGATTCTTCGCCTGATCCAGGAGCCCCTCCGGCGCGAGGTACAGAATTCCGATCCAAATCGCCATGGAGAAGACGATCAGGAGCAGGAAGCTGAACACCGTGAACAGTGCTGACGGTCCGTGGGTGCGGCGGAGGAGCACGGGCGCGCGGCGGCGATACCCGGAGCCGCCCTGCCCCTCCAATTGCCAGATCGGGAGGGTAAAGGCGCGGTTAAGGCCGATGCGCCGCCAGAGCAGGCCCGCCACCGTGCCGTGACGGTAGATCCCCTTGGCGTCCTTGAGGGTGGAACGCACCGTGGGTTGCTCGCCGAAGGTGGCCTTCGCGAGGGCATGGAGCGCGAAACGGCCGAAAATCGGTAGGAGCCACCAAAGCAGGAGCAACGCGATCCAGGCGCGGTTCCAGAATGTCCAGTACAGCGCTGCGGCGGCGGGCGCGAAGGCCGCGAGCCACAGCGCGTAGACCAGGCGGCCATGGGCGCGCAGGAGCGCGTAGCCGGAGTCCACGGCTTCCCACGCGCCGCGCAGGCGCAGGGCGAGGCGAAGGCGCTCAAGCATCGGCGTCCACCCGGCCCCGGCCGACGAAGAGGAAGTAGGCCAGCACGAGCGTCCAGAGAATCGCGGCGGCGATGAATTTCACCCGTACCGGAATGAGCGCGCTGGAAGACCAGAAGGCTTCAAAGCCGGCCGCGCCCACATCCATCAGCGCCGAGCCCATGACGAGGATGAGGCCCTCCTTCGCCGCGAGAATGAGCGCCTGGCGGCGACTGCGCCGTCCCGGAAAGAGGAGCGACCATCCCAGGAGAAGCCCCGCGCCCCCGGCGATGACGAGGGAGGTCAACTCCAGCGCGGAGTGGGTCGCCACGAAGGACCAGAAATTGCGGCCCAGGCCTTGGTGGGTGAGGTACCCGGCCACCGCGCCGCCGTGGACGCCATTCCAGAACAAGAAGACGAGTGATCCGAGCCCGGCGATCAGGCCCGACGCGAAGACCTGGAAATTGATGCGCACATTGTTCCAGATGTAAAAGCCGAACATCGCCACATCGGTGTCCGACTCGCCGGAGCGCCCGAACTTCTTCGTGTCCGACTGGTACATGGATTCCATGGAGGCGAGCGAGACCGGGTCTTCCACGAGATAGGCCACCTCTGGATTGGATTTCGCGCCGAAGGTGAGGGCCGTCGCGGGGCCGTAGAAGACGAGGGCCGCGAGGGCCATGGCCCGCCAGCGCTTGCGGGCGAGACGGGGAAAGGCGACGAAGAACCGGAGCGCCCCGCGCAAGGCGCCCTGGCGAATCCCGTAGAGGCGCTGATGGCCCCGCAGGGCGAGGCCATTGAGCCGGTCCACCAGGCCCGCCGAATAGCCCCGCTCCCGCGCGAGCGCGAGGTGGTGGCAGACGAGGCGGTACTGGGCGGGCATGTCCGCGAGGCTGGAAGGGGCTTCGCCCGCGGGCGTCTCCAGGCGACGCAGCAGCGTTTCGAAGGCGTCCCACGCCTCCTGGTGGAGCGTCTCAAAGGCCTGTTGCTTCACAGGCGCTCCCCGCGAATGCCCGCGGCGTAGGCGTGGAGGCGCGCCACGCCTTCCTCCCCCCGAAGACCCGTCAACGGTTCGAGGAGATTCGCCAGTTCCTGGGTCCGTTCGGAGGTGAGCGTGGCCGTCCGCTCGGCGAAGGCCGCGAGGGCGCGCTGCTCCGAAAGCGAGAGCGGCACCCTGGGCAGCATGGGCCGGGCGCTGGATGGAAGGGCCGCCTTGGCTGCGGAACGCCTCGGCGCATGCACCACCAAAGTGCCCGCCGCGAGATCCCCGATCCGCCGCCCTTCCCGGCCGCAGAGCATGGCCATCAGTCCGGTTCCATAGAACCCAGGCAAAAAGTCCACGAACATGAGCAAGCTCCGGAGCATCGCGGGCCCCCAGCCTTCCGGACGCCCATCCTCCATGAGCACCTGGAGACCAAGGGCGAGCTTGCCCGGGGTGCGTCCTTCCCAGAGCACCTCGAAGCACACCGGATAGAACCACTCGAGCAGGAACACGAGGATGGCAAGAAGTCCCAGTCCCGCCTTGCCAAAGAAGGCGAGCCCCATCCCCGCGGCGAGGTAGATCGCGGCCCGGATGCCCATGTCCAGCGCCCAGGCGAGACCCCGGGCCACAGGTCCGGCCGGGCGCAGTTCCAGGGCGATGCCTTCCGGCGTCTCGACGGTGCGGACAGTGTCAATCATGGGTCAAGATCGCGGGGCATCGGGGAAGGCAGAATCCTCAAGTCTAGAGAAGGCACGCCCGCCGTGGAAGCTCGTCCTTGGGGCGCGGGCGCTGCGGCGCTACACTCGTCTCTTTTCCTGGACTTGGATCATGCCCCGTCCCATCGCCCTCCTCGCCATCGGCGGCAACGCGCTCCTGAAAGAGAAGGAGAGCGGGCTCCAGGAGGAGCAACTCGAGAACGCCCGGGAGACCGCGGAAACGCTGGCGCGGGTCGTCGCCGCGGGCTATTCGCTCTGCGTCGTTCATGGCAATGGGCCGCAGGTGGGCAACCTGCTCATCCAGCAGGAGGCCGCCGCGACCCAGATCCCGCCCTACAGCCTGGACATCGCCGTAGGCATGACCCAAGGCTCCATGGGCTACATGATCGAGCGCATGCTCACGAACCGGCTCCGCTTCGAGAAGCTGGATACGCCCGTGACGACCGTGCTCACGGAAGTGGTCGTGGACAAGGACGATCCCGGCTTCGCCAATCCCACGAAGTTCATCGGTCCCTTCTACCCCGAGTTCCGCGCGCTGGAACTGGCGAAGACGAAAAAGTGGAAGGTGCGCGAGGATTCAGGTCGTGGCTGGCGCAAGGTCGTGCCCAGCCCCAAACCCCTTGAGATCGTCCAGTTCGAAGCGATCCGGCTGTTGCTCCAGACCGGTCATGCGGTCATCGCGGGTGGTGGCGGCGGCATCCCCGTCATCAAGGACGCGAGCGGCTTCCTCGTGGGCGTGGAGGCTGTCATTGACAAGGACCGCCTCAGCGCCCTGCTCGCGGCCCAGCTCGGCGCGCACCTCTATGTGGTGCTCACCGGCGTACCCAAAGTCGCCCTCGATTTCGGCAAGCCCACGCAGCGCTGGGTGGATCGCATGACGGCCGCGGAAGCTCGGCAACACCTCTCCGAAGGCCAGTTCCCGCCGGGCAGCATGGGTCCCAAGATCGAAAGCGCCCTCGCCTTCCTGGACGGCGGCGGGAAAGAAGTGCTCATCACCTCGCCCGATGCCCTCAAAGGCCACAGCTTCGAAGCCGTCGGAACCCGCATTGTGAAGGACTGACCATGTACGCCATCGCGCTCGTCAAGTATCGCAAGCCCCTTGAAGAGGTTCTCCAGGTTCTCGAAGCTCATCGCGCCTACTTGGGTGAGTTGAAGCGGCAGGGCCTGCTGTTGGCCTCCGGCCCGCTGGATCCGCGCAGTGGCGGCGCGTTGTTGCTACGGGTGCCTGATGACACCGTGGCGGCGAGCCTCGACGCCATCCGCGATGGCGATCCCTTCACCCAGACCGGCTGCGCCCAGTACGAGCTGTTGCCATGGGCTCCGACCATTGGCGTGGACTCGCTCGACAACCTCTAACGACTTACACGGAGCCCACGGAGAAACGGAGAACGCGGAATAAGTTCTCTGTGAACTCCGTTCCTCCGCGTCCTCCGCGTAAGTAGTTTCTCACTTCACGGGTCGCTCCGCCGCATCCATGGCCTTCTGCTTCGCGGCGTCGCTGGGGCTGCCCCACACGACCCAGTGGGGTTTCTGCTTGAGCAGCTCCACCAGTTCGTGGAGGCTCTTCGTGAGTGCGTTCACGCGCTGGAGCGATTCGGCGAGTTGGGGTTGATCGGTGCGCACGGCCTCATCCAGCGCGGCACTGAGGCTATCCATGCGCTGGGTGAGGGAGGCGAGGTTCTTCACCGTCGTGTCCAGATCGCCGCTTCGGTTGTCGAGCAGCGTCCGCACCTGCTTGAGGCTCGCCTGGAGATCCGCCAACGCGGGATCGAGCCCGGCGACAGTCTTGGAACCCTGGTCCGCGAGGCCCTTGTAGGCGCGCACGGTCGCATCGAGATCCTTCAACGCCTTCGCGACCGCCGGGTGATCCAGCACCACGCCCGCGCCCTTCGCCTTGAATTGCGCCCGCAGATCGTTCACGGACCCATCCAGGTCGCCGAGCAGCTTGTCCGCCTTCGCGAGCACGGTTCCCAGGCTGCTCCCCGGCTCACCGGGCAGGATCGCGCTCGCCGCGAGGATCTCGCCGCGCTGATCGGCAGGCGGCAAGACAAGTGCGAGGGCCGTGCCGCTCAGGCCCTGTCCGACCACGGCCGCCTTCGTGCCGTTCCACATCACGAGATCCTTCTGGATCGTCGCCTGGACGAGGAAGGTATAGGCAGTGCCCTCGCGGTTCAGCGTCACCCGCTCCACGCGCCCCACCTGGAAGCCTTGGAGCAGAATGGGCGTGCCCACCTCCACGCCCTGCAGGTCATCCAACCGGATGCTCAAGGGCCGGGTGGATGAAGTGACAACGGGCGCACTCTTGTAGGCCAAGAGGCCCAGAAAGAGCGCGAGGGCCGCGAGGACGAACAGGCCAAGCCGTGCATCCTGGCGCTTGACGATCATGGCCCCTCCTCGACTGGGTGGATTCTGCCAGCCTCCAGGCGAAATCGCCGCGCCCCGGGTAGAAGATCTGAATCCGCCTCCTCCGCGGAAAGCAGGAGGAGCCGGGTTGTGGATTCCGCCCAACGCTGGAGGGTGCCTCGCGCCAGATCCAGATCCGCGCCTTCCAGGTCCTCGAAGGGTTCCGAGAGGAAGATCACCTCCGGATCATGCGCTTCGATGCGGGCCAACTGGGCCAGCTTCCGAGCCCGGGCGCTGAGGGCGTGGGGACGGAGCCCGGCCGATTCCGAAAGGCCGAAGTGGTCCATCACGGCGTCCACCTCGGATTCCCGCCTTCCCGCGTAGCGAAGCGGAAGCGTGAGGTTTTCGCGAAGGGTTTGATTGGAGAGCAGGCCGCCCTTGGCGAAGGCAAAACCGAGTCTCACCCGTCCTCGAAGCGCCGCCACGCCTTCGCCGGGCCAGAGGCGGATGCCATGGAGGCTCGCCTCGCCCGATTCGGGTTGAAGGAGGCCCGCGAGCACCTTCAACAAAGCCCGCTTGCCGGAACCGGCCGCACCCTCGATCCAAACCCGCGCCGCGGAAGGCACTTCCAGTGACGCGCCACGAAGGATGGCCCGCCCATCCGGCGCGGAAAGGACGAGGTCGCGGGCGAAGAGGCCTTCAGCCATAGATCAGCGCCACGAACAAGCCATCGGCGATGAAGACGCTCACGAGCGATGCCACCACCGCGTGGGTCACCGCCTGGGGGATCTCCGTCTGGCTGGCCTTCACCGAAAGGCCGAAGTAGAGGGACTGCGCGGCGATGAGCGCCCCGAACACGACCGCCTTCAAGGCGGTGAAGGCGAAGTCGCGGAGCTCCAACGCGTCCCGGACCTGCCCCCAGAAGACGCCCCAGGGTGTTCCCAACTTTCCGCTCGCCACCGCGAACCCCGCCAGAAGCGAGGCCACATCCAGGAAGATCATCAGCGCGAAGAGCGAAGCGACCACCCCGAGCAGACGCGGCGCGAGCAGGTAGGAACCCGGGTCCACCCCGTGAGCCTCCAACGCTTCCACCTCGTCTCCCAGGCGCATGGTGCCCAGCTCCGCGGCGATGGCCGTGCCACTTCGTCCGATGACCAGCACCGCGGCGAGCACGGGCCCCAACTCGCGAAGCACCACGGCGGAGAGCAGCGTTCCGGTGTATTGCCCGGGACCAAATCCCGCGAGCTGGGCGTAAGCCTGGAGCAGGGTCACCGCGCCGAGGATGGCTCCCGCGCCCGCGACGAGCCACACCGCCTGTTCGCCCGTGAACCGGAGCTGGGCCTTGAGCACCGGCAACACCACCCGCGCCCGCGCGCCGTCCAGCCTCAGGACGCCGCCCATGGCGCGCCCCAGCAGGTGCGCGAGATCACCGGCGTATTCCAGAAGGTGGCGCACGGCGGCGCCAAGGGCAGCGATCCAGGCCATGGGAGTCCTGGAAAGCCTAGCAGCGAGGTCCCATTCGCCCCTCAGGGAATGGGATGGAGCGGACCTGCCACATCGAGGACCGCCAAGGCGCCGAAGCGACGATGGGTATCCCAGGCGGCTCCTGCCCGATTCGCCCCTGGATCGAAGAGAAGGCGAAGGGTGCGCCGACCATGGGACCCGTCCGCCACCAGCATTGCAAGCAAGGCGCGCCGGAGGTTGTGGGGGCCACCAAAATCGCCGTAAGTAAGCGCCTCTCCGCAGGGCGAGTCCAGGCCACCATGACGCGCGAGACGCGTGGAGAGATCCATCACAGTGGAAGTCGCGTCGCCATCCGCCACCACCCGCTCTTCGGCGCTTGCCGCGAGATCCTCGGACCACGCGACCGGCTGCACGGGCTGGCGCGACTCCAACAGGGCAATGGCCTCGCGGACTGCCTTCGGGCCTTCCGCCGTTTGCATCGGGCGCTCGCCAGGAAAGACCAGCACGCCTCCAGGCTGAAACCAGGACAACCAAGTCCGCAACTCCGCCGCGCACCCTTTTGGATCTAGGCGCGCGCGGTTCAATTCCTGAACGAGCTCCTTCGCGAAGGCTCCACGCTTCGTTGGCTCCGGTCGAGGTTCCACATCCCGCAGGAATCCCGTGGCGAAATCCACCACGACCATGCGGGTGTAGATGGGATGCGGGCCCCAGGCCGCGCCTGCCAGAGTGTAGGTTCCATCGAAGATCACCTTCCGATGGCCGCGATCAGCCACGCCGTCATCCACGATGAGGGCCAGCACCGCGCGGCGCGGGTCTCCCGGCTCCCCGAAGGTCCCATAGGTGGCCACTTCCCCGACGCCCCCATCCACCGTGCCATAGCGCTTGATGCGGTCCCAGGGCAAGCTGCCGTCGCCGCCCTTGTGCCCAAGCCCGCCATCCCTCGCCTGATCCTCGGCCAGGTCCCTCGCCGCCTTGGCGAGCCTGTCAGACCATGCCACAGGCGGAAGAGGCTTCTGCTGTTCCAGGAAGGCGATGGCCTCCTTCACCGGGGCCGCGCCTTCTTGGGTGCGAAGGCGCGGCTCACCGGGAAAGGCGAGGTAGCGATTCCCCTCAAAGAGGGGCAACCAGCTCTTCAGAACCTCCGCCGCGGCCTTGGGCTGCTGGCGCGCCCAGTTGATCTCCGCCACCACCTGCTTGGCCTGCTGGGCCGTCAGGCAGGATGCGAGGAGGAAGGCGGAGACGAGGATGGGGCGCATGGCGCCCCATCCTCGCACAATCCGTTCCTTAGACCGCCACGGCCTCGTCCACCACTTCGGGAATCTCGGCGTAGAGCGGGTGGGTGAGGTAGCGCTCGCCGGTATCGGGGAGCACCGCCACGACGGTCTTCCCTTCACCCAGTTCCTTGGCGATTTGAAGGGCCACCGCCAGAGAAGCGCCGCTGCTGATGCCCGCGAGGATGCCCTCTTCCCGGGCCAGGCGACGGGCGGTCTCCACCGCGTCCTCGAAGGAGACGGGAATGGCCTTCTGGAAGGCCTCCCGGTCCAGCACCGCGGGGACGAAGTTCGGGCCGATGCCCTGGATCTTGTTGGGCCCGATTTCGCCCTTGCTGAGGAGCGGCGAAGTGGTCGGCTCCACGGCGACGACGAGGGTGCCAGGCTTCTTCTTCCGGAGCGCGAGGCCAACCCCCGTCACCGTGCCGCCCGTGCCCACGCCCGCCACGAAGGCATCCAGCTCGGGCACTTGGGCGAGTACTTCCTCCGCCGTCGTGCGGCTGTGGACGGCTGGGTTGGCCGGGTTGTCGAACTGGCGCACCTGGAAATATCGGCCGGGGTTCTTCGCGGCGATCTCATCCGCCTTCTCCACCGCCGCCTTCATGCCGCCGGCGCCGGGGATGAGGACGAGGTGGGCGCCATAGGCCTTGAGCAGCGCGCGACGCTCGGCGGTCATGGTGTCGGGCATCACGAGGGTGATGGGGTAGCCCTTGGCGGCGGCGACGAAGGCCAGGCCAATGCCCGTGTTGCCGCTGGTGGCTTCCAGAAGGCGCATGCCGGGGCGCAGCAGGTCCTTCTTCTCCGCGTCCTCGATCATCGCGAGGGCGATGCGGTCCTTGACGCTGCCCCCGGGATTTTCGCTTTCCAGCTTCACGAAGACGGCGGCGGAGCCTTCGGGAACGAGGCGGTGCAGGCGCACCACGGGGGTGTGGCCGATGAGTTCGTAGGCGAACTCCACGCGGTTGGGGCGGTGGGTCATGGGGTCTCCTTAAAGTTGACTCTTTTACTCAACAATATCTTGACTTTTTTTGTCAACAATTTATTTGAGCCCCTGCCGATAGGCTGTAAAGCATGGCCTTGCAACGCTGGACCTTCACGGTGGACCCCTCGGACGCGGGCCTGAGGCTGGACCAGCTCATCGCCGCCCGCACGGACCTCTCCCGCCGCGCGGCCCGGGAGGCCCTTCGACTGGGCGGTGTTCAGGTGGCGCGCAAACGGGTGCGGGTGGCGGGCAAGGTGCTGCCGACCGGCACGGAGGTCCGGGTGGCCTTCGACCCGGACCTCCCCGAACCACCGGACCTGGAGATCCCGATCGCCTTTGAAGACGATTGGTTGTTGGCGGTGGACAAGCCGGCTGGCCTGCCGACCCAGGGCACCTGGGCCTCGGACCAGCACGACCTCCAGGCGCTACTCAGGAAGCAGCGGCCGGACCTGAAGCTCTTTCTCCATCACCGGCTGGATCTCGGCACCTCGGGCCTCCTCGTCTTCGCCAAAGACGCGGCCGCGAATCCATCCCTCACGAAGCAGTTCACCGAAGGCGGCGTGCGAAAAAGCTACCTGGCCCGGCTGTCGGATGCGCTCGCGTCCTGCTCCGTGGACTGTCCCATCGGTCGCGTTCGCCACGCGGATCCGGGCCGCTTCGGGTGCGAGGGCGACCTCATCGAACCCAAGGCCTCCCGGACGGATTTCGACGCGGTTCCGCCCGAGGTGTTGGCCTCCCTCGACGGCCCCCACTGGATCCTCGCCCGACCCCGCACGGGCCGCACCCACCAGATCCGCGTCCACCTGGCGAGTTTGGGCCGCCCCATCCTCGGGGACCGTCTCTACGGTGGAGCGGAGTCCAACCAACTCTGGCTCCATGCCTGGCGCCTGTCCCTCACCCATCCCGTCACGGGCGCGCCTCTGGAGTTGGAAGCGCCGCCTCAGCGGTTTCGGAGCCATCCATGAAGCTCTTCCGCCAACTTGGAACCTGGGGCTCGGCCCTCGCCTTTGCACCAGTTCTCTGGCTCGGCGCGGACTTCCTCGCCTGGGGCATGGCCCAATCCGGCTATCAGCGCATCGCGCCCTCGGTCCGGGCGTATCGGGTGCCACTCGGACCTGTCCCGAGCGGAGGGACGCCCGTTTCCGATCCCCTCACTCTCACCGAACTGAAGAAGTACGCCGCCATTTGGGAACTGGAACCGGGTGCCTGCGCGCGCTTCCCCGAACGGGACGCCTGGCCCTGG
This sequence comes from Acidobacteriota bacterium, assembly GCA_018269025.1. Taxonomy (GTDB): domain Bacteria; phylum Acidobacteriota; class Holophagae; order Holophagales; family Holophagaceae; genus JAFDVN01. The sequence continues at coordinate 13,042 of JAFDVN010000101.1, forward strand.
CGCTGGAATCCCCTCTCCTCGTCCGGCGACCTGCTGCGTCTGCGGCAGAAGCAGTCCTTCCTGCTCACTCAGCACCACCTCGTCGCGCGGCAACAGCAGCCGGACGGAACGCGGCTCTACGCCCTCACACCCGACCCCGGCGCAGCGCTCGGGGGAAGGCATTTCCGCCTGCGCGTGAAGCAGGGCGAATTGCTCCAGGCCTGGGAGCTGAAGTGACGGAACGCCTCCCGCTCCTCTTCAATCCCCGTTCCGGCACTTCGAAGAAGGATCCGGACGCGCTCATGCGCAAGCTGCCCCCGGAGCTTCGCGCGCGCCTCGAACCCCTCGCCTTCGGCCCACCCTGGGATTACTCGGAGGCCATCGAGAAGGCCGTGCGCGCCGAAGGCCCGCTCCTCGTCTGGGGTGGGGATGGCACGGTTCACCACGCGATGAAGGCCCTGCGCAAGCTCGGGTGTCCAGTGGCGCTCGGGGCCATCCCCGGAGGCAGCGGCAACGGCGCGGTGCGGGGACTCCGCACGCCATTGGAACCCGAAGGCGCGATCCAACGGTTGCTCGAAGGCCGCGAACTCCGGGTGGACCTGGGCTTGCTCGACGGCGAGCCCTTCCTGAATCTCTGCGGAACAGGGTTTGAAGCGGCGGTGGCCCACGGATTCGATGCCCTCGGCAGCCGGGGCTTCTTCGGCTACGCGAAGCTGTCGCTCCGCCTCTGGCGCTCCGAGAAGCCGCTCCGAGTCCGGTGGGACGCCACCCGGTCGCCCGTGGCGGAACCCAGCGGGGCCGTGGAAAAGTTCATGGCCGCCTGGAAGGGCGAAGAGCCCGATCTGCCCGAGCATCCCTGGAGCCTTTGCTTCGCCAACCTGCCCCAATTCGGCGCGGGACTCTGGATCGCGCCCCATGCGGACCCGTTGGATGGCGCGCTCCAGTGGGCTTCGCTCAAGCGCCCTTCCCTCTTTGGCGCGATCGCCGAAGGACCCGCGCTGTTCCGTGAAAAGGGTCATAGCGCCCTGCGCTACGAAGGCCGCTTCCTCCGAGCCATCGTCCATCTGGACCGACCCGCCCCTTGGCACCTGGACGGCGAGCCCGTCGCGGTCAGGGACCGGGCCGAGCTCGCCGTGGAATCAAAATCCTTCAGGCTTCAGGTGACAGATGCCTGCCCATGGCGCTGATCATCGCGCTGTCCATCGTGCCCCTCAAGGGTGCGCCGCGCTGAGCCAGTAGCTTTCCGGCGCGGTGTTCCAGATGCCCTGATTGACCGTCACACCCTGGGTGTCGAGGTGCGCCGCGTCGAAGCTGCGCTTCGCTGTCAAAGTGAAGGGATCCGTCTCAGTCGCCCATTGACCGGGGTCATCCACGATGGCGTAGACGGCCACTGTCTTTTTGCCCTGGTTGATATAGAGCGCTTCGGGCTCGCCAGGCTTAATCATCATGCCGGGTCGATACTCGCCCCATTGATCCACCCAGCGAACATTCACCCAGGCGGGTTTGTGGAAGTCCAGTTTGAGCAGAACCTGGCCGCCGGGCGGCACCACGAAGCCGTAGACCCTAAATCCGCTGGCGACCATGGTGGATCCAGTGACCGTGTCTTTGTCCACTGGGAAGACCGTCGCGGGGATGAAGCCGCGCCGTGCCTCCCGCTGCATGGCGGCCATGATGTCGTATTCCCGGGTCCGCCAGTAAGCCTGGGTGGGCACGACTGTGCATCGTGCGAAGACTGGCAGATAACCTAAGGAAGTAGTTGGAGACATACGGCGGAAGGTCGGCCGAAGCACCGGCGGGCGACCGGGAGGCGGGGCAGGCAAAGCCGGACTCCTTCGCGGCTGTACCTCTGAGAAACCCGGGCGCGGTGCCACGATGCCACCGGGCCGACCCGGGGTGGATTCAGAGTCGCCCAGGCTCGGGCGCGGCAATGGCGCGGGCCGGCGGCCATGGGCCTGAGGCATTTCGCCATGGGCTCGTGGCGAAATGCCAAGCATGAGGACTCCCGCGAGCGAGAGAGTTGAGAATTTCAGGCGTTTCATGGGTACCTCCAGGAAGTCTGAATGGAATAACTCAAACACCATGCCACTCCTTTCATTGGATGCCGCAGGAAGCGCGAAGGTTGCCTTATCCTGGAGGCCTTGCGGAGTCCTCGTGTTCGGGCAGATCAAAGCCATCCACTTCGTCGGCATCGGCGGCATCGGCATGTCGGGCATCGCGGAGGTGCTGGCCAATCTCGGATTCCAGGTGAGCGGCTCGGATCAGAAGGCGAGCGCCACCACGGAGCGCCTGAAGAGCCTTGGCATTCGTATCGTCATCGGCCATGACGAGCGGAACATCGAAGGCGCCCAGGTGGTCGTCATCTCCAGCGCCGTGAAGGCGGACAATCCCGAAGTGATCGCAGCCCACCAGGCCAAGATCCCCGTGATCCCCCGCGGCGAAATGCTCGCGGAGCTGATGCGCCTGAAGCAGGGCATCGCCATGGCGGGCTCCCACGGCAAGACGACGACGACGAGCATGGTCGCCCAACTCCTCTTTCACGGCGGCCTGGACCCCACCATCGTCATCGGCGGGCGCCTCGGCATCCTCGGCAGCAACGCGAAGCTGGGCAAGGGCGACTACCTCGTGGCCGAGGCGGATGAAAGCGATGGTAGCTTCCTCATGCTGAGCCCCACCCTCGCCGTCATCACCAACATTGACCGGGAGCACCTGGATCATTACAAGGATCTCGCGGAGATCCAGGACGCCTTCACCACCTTCGCCAACAAGATCCCCTTCTACGGCTGCGTCTTCCTGTGCAGCGACGACGCCCACGCCGCCGCGATCCTGCCGCGCCTCAAGCGCCCCGTCCGCACCTACGGCACGAGCCGGCAGGCGGAGCTGCGGGCCACGGACATCCAACAGGACGGCTTCCGCACCCACTTTTCCGTGACGGCCCACGGCGAGGATCTGGGTGCCTTTGAACTGGGCGTGCCCGGCCATCACATGGTGCTGAACGCCCTCGCCGCCATCGGCGTGGCGCGGGAACTGGGCGTGGGCGTGGAGAGCATCCGAGAAAGCCTCAAGGACTTCACCGGTGCGGAACGACGCTTCACGAAGAAGGGCGAGAAGGACGGCGTGCTCGTCGTGGACGACTACGGCCACCATCCCACGGAAATCGCCGCCACCCTCGCCGGGGCGCGCAAGGGTTTCCCGGACCGCCGCCTCGTCGTCGCCTTCCAGCCCCACCGCTACAGCCGCACCGAAGCGCTCATGGAGGAATTCGGCCGCGCCTTCTTCGAAGCGGACGCCGTGGTCGTGACGGAAATCTACGCCGCCGGAGAAGCTCCCATCGAAGGGGTGACGGGCGAAGCGCTGGTGGAGAGCCTTCGCTCCCACGGCCAGAAGGAAGTCCACTTCGTGCCGCGCGTCGAGGACCTGCCCGAAATCCTCAAGGACTTCACCCAGCCCGGCGATCTCCTCATCACCTTCGGTGCCGGGACCATCACGAATGTCGGCCCGGCCTTTCTCAATCTTTGAACCACGGAGACGCGGAGGCACAGAGATGAAGACCAGAAGGCATTCCTCCGTGTCTCTGAGCCTCCGTGGTTCAATTCTTTGCCCATGACCAAGCGCCTCACCCTTGCCCTCACCGGAGCCAGCGGCTCGGCCTTTGGTGTGGGGGTGCTGAGGCGCCTGGTGGCGCGGGAGGATGTGGCGGAGATCGCGCTGCTCATCTCGCCCACGGGTCGGCGTTGCCTCCATGACGAGACGGGGATGAAGGCGGAAGACCTCGTCGCGCTGAGCTCCAAAGTCTCGCTCAGAAACGAGCAGAACCTCGGCGCGGACATCTCCTCGGGTTCCTATCGCCAGGACGGCATGGCGATCGTCCCTTGCTCCGCCGGGGCGCTGGGGCGCATCGCCTCGGGGATCAGCGAAGGGCTCGTGAGCCGCGCGGCGGATGTGTGCCTCAAGGAGCGCCGCCCGCTGGTGCTCTGCCTTCGCGAGACACCCCTAAACCGCATCCACTTGGAAAACATGCTGCGAGTTCACGATGCGGGCGCCATCGTCATGCCCCTCATGCCGGGCTACTACACGAAGCCCGCGAGCCTCGCCGACCTCGTGGACACCTTCGCCACCCGGGTGTTGGACCAGCTTGGCCTGCCGGAAGACGATGCCCGGCGCTGGAAAGGCTGAAGGCGACCGGAGTAGACTGGCGGCCCACCCCTGAATTCTGGAGGCCCCATGCCGTTCTTCCTCCTGGCACCGCCCGCGCTGTCCGCGCCCCAATCCCATGCCAAGGCCAAGCCGAAGGCCGCGGAACCCGCTGCCGCGCCCGCGCCGAAGATGGATGGGGACTGGTCCCTGTCCGTGAACGACAGCGACAGCATTTCCACGCATATCGAAGGCGCCATCGCCAACATGAGCTTTTTCCAGAAACAGCTCTGGAAGCGCAAGCTCGCCAAGGCCTGCCTCAGCTACAACAAACTCTTCATCCTGACGGGCTTCGCCAACTCCATCTCCTTCGACAAGGAAGCGCCCATCAATTTGTCCGCCGATGGCACCGCCGCCACCTGGACACGGAGCGACGACGAGAAGTTCCAAGCCAGCCTTCAGAAGTCCCCCACCGGCTTCGTGATGATCCTTCAGGGAGATGGCTACACCCTCAACGAGCGCATGAGCGTGGACGGCGACACGCTGACGATCTCCATCAGCTATGTGAACCCCAAGCTGCCGGACACCTTCTCCTACAAGCAGGTCTACAAGCGAAATGACTGATTCCGGCTCCGGGCCGGAGGATCCGCTCTCCCAACTGCCCCCGCTCCGCCCGCCCTGGTGGGCGCGTGGGGCGCATGCCCAGACCATCCTCGCCCATCTCAAGCCAAGTCGCTGCGCCACGCCGCCCTGGCAGAGCCTGGCGCTGCGCCTGCCGGATCACGATGTGATCAAGCTGCGGGTCGCGCGGGGCACCAGTGGGTTGGTGGTCTACCTCTTCCACGGCCTCGGTGGAAGCGCCGACGCCGACTACATGCGCCGCGCCGCAGCCTCGGCCTGGTCGAAGGGACATTCCGTCGTCGCCGTGAACCATCGCGGTGCGGGTGAGGGCAAGGGCGCGGCGGCGAAGCCCTATCACAGCGGCAGCACCCGCGATCTCGCGACGGTCTTCCTCATGGGTCAGGGGCTCTTCCCCGAACACCGCCACCTCGCCATCGGATTTTCCATCAGCGCCAACATGCTGTTGCTCCTCCTGGGGCGTGACACGCGGCTCACCCTGCCGGATGCCGCCATCGCCGTGAATCCGCCCGTGGACCTGGACGCCTGCAGTCGGCGCATGATCCAGGGCATGAACCGCATCTATGGCACGCGCTTCGTCCGCATGCTGAAGGCCCAGGTGCGGGAGCGGGTGGAATTCGGGCTCATTCCTGCCTTTCCCGCCTTCCCCCGCTTCACCAATCTGCGGGATTTCGATGCCGCCTACACCGCGCCCGCCGGAGGCTTTGAAAGCCGGGAGGACTACTACGCCCGATGCTCCTCCGGGCCCTACCTCGGTGCCATCGAGACGCCCACCCTGCTCATCACCAGCCGGGATGACCCCTTCGCACCCGCATCGGATGTGGAAGCTTGGACCCTCGGTCCCGGCGTGTCCCTCCGCGTCGAAGACCACGGTGGCCACATGGGCTACCTGGACCGCGCCGCACCGAATGGCCGTTGGCTCGACCAGGCCCTGTCGTACGGCATGGACGCCTTTTCGAGTCCCTAAACCCGAGCTTCCGTCACGAGCTGCGGCAGCACCTTCGTCACGACTTGGATCTCCTCTCGTGTCGTCTCGTGGCTGAGTGAGAAGCGGATGGAGCCCTTCGCGAAGGGGGCCTTCATGGCCTTCAGCACAGGGCTGGGTTCCGTCTGTCCCGCCGCGCAGGCACTTCCGGTGGAGACGCAGATGCCGCGTTCGTTGAGCTTGAGCAGGAGCGCTTCGCCCTCGAGTCCTTCGAATCCCGCGAAACAGGTGTTGGGCAGGCGTTCGGTGGCCGCGCCATGGATGATCGCTCCCGGAATGCTTCGGATCGCGGCCTCCAGCTCATCCCGAAGGGCCTGGACCTGCTTCATGTCAGTCAGGCGTTTGGCCGCCAGCACCGCCGCTTTCCCAAGACCGACGAGGCCGGGCACATTCTCCGTGGTCGCCCTTCGCCCGCGCTCCTGATGCCCAGGAAGCAAGGGCTTCACACGGAGCCCGCGGCGTATGAAGAGCGCGCCGACCCCTTTGGGCCCGTGGAATTTGTGGGCGCTCAGGTTCAGGAGGTCCACCGGCAGCGACGCGAGATCGAGGGGCACCTTCCCCACCGCCTGCACCGCGTCCACATGGAGCAACGCGCCCTTGGCTTTCACGCGGGGCGCGATCTGGTCCAGCGGGAACAGCACGCCCGTCTCATTGTTGGCGGCCATGATCGAGACGAGACCCGTGTCCGTTCGTATCGCGGCCTCCAGCTCCTCCAGATCCAGGCGACCTGCGGCATCCACCGGGAGTACGGTCACCTCGACGCCATTCCGGCGAAGCCAGGAACTGGTCTCCACCAGCGCCGAATGTTCCACCGCGGTGGTCACGAAGTGGCGTCTGGCGGGATTGGCCTCGAACACCCCGCGAAGGGCGTGGTTGATGCCTTCCGTGCCCCCGGAATTGAAGACAATCTCCTCCGGCATCGCCCCCAGCAGCGCCGCCACCTGCTCCCGGGCGGCCTCCACCGCGCCAGCGGAAAGGTGGCCCAGGGCGTGCGCGGATCCGGCATTGCCGTAGCGTTCGCTGAACCAGGGCAACATCGCTTCCACCACGGCCGGGTCCGTCCGCGTCGTGGCGTTGTTGTCCAGATAGATCAGGCCCATGCCGCATTGTCGCATCACGGTTCACCCGGTGGCGGCATCCTAGTGAGGTGAGGTGCCCATGTTCTTCGCAAAGCCCGAGAAACTGACCCTGCCTGAGGCGAGCCGCGCCCTGCCCGGACGGGATGAGAAAATGCCCCTTCCCCCGCGCCACCGGGTCTTTGGGTCGCCGCTGGACGACGCCTTCCCCGGAATGGAGGTGGCCTTCTTCGGCCTCGGCTGCTTCTGGGGTGCCGAACGCCTCTTCTGGCGCCTTCCGGGGGTCGTCTCCACCGCCGCGGGCTACCAGGGGGGCCTCACGCCCAACCCAACCTACGAAGAGGTCTGCAGCGGCCTCACGGGTCACACCGAAATCGTCCGCGTCGTCTTCGATCCCACGAAGACCAGCTACGCCAAGCTCCTCAAGGCCTTCTGGGAGGCCCACGACCCCACCCAAGGCATGCGCCAGGGCAACGACATCGGCACCCAGTACCGTTCCGCGATCTACACGACGAGCGCGGCTCAGCTCGAAGCCGCCGAAGCCAGCCGTGCCGACTACGAGCGCGGCCTGAAGGAAGCCGGATACGCCGCTGTCACCACAGAAGTCCTCCCCTCCCCGCCCTTCTACTTCGCCGAGCCCTATCACCAGCAATACCTGGACGCGAACCCTAGAGGCTACTGCGGCCTCAAAGGAACCGGCGTGAGCTGCGCGATCGGGTAAAGGCTTCGGTTGGAAGGAGAAGGTAGCCCATCAGCGCACGAAGGACCCTACGCTCCAACCCGGGGGCTGCGGGCTCTCGACGGTCCGCATCCGCTTCCACCATGGCGCGGGCGATGATCAACAAATCCGCCGCCGCGGAGTCGAGGTCCTGCAGCGGAAGGCGAGCTTGGTGAATGTCCAGGAAACCCCGCATCGCCTTCCGGATCGCGGTGCGAAAAGCCTCAATCTCCTTACCCAGAGGCAGACGCCGCTCTTCGTGATCCAGCGCGGAGGCTAGACCAGGCCGCCCGTACTGGTGAGAGACGGCCAAGGCCGCAAGTCGAGACAGCCCCGCTTCCAAGGAAAGGTCCTTGGTGTCCGAGACAACTGCTTCTACCGCCTGAACCAGTGCCGCCTGTTCCCGTCGAATGAGCGCGGCCGTCAAAGCGTGCTTGTTCGGGAAGTATTGGTACAGCGACCCGACACTGATGCCGGCCACTTCGGCGACCCGGGTGGCGGTGAACGCCGCCAAGCCTTCCCGCTCCAAAACGCGAACCGCCGCCTCAAGAATCGCCTCCACCATGGCCTCGGAGCGTGTCTGACGCGGGGATTTGCGGGGCTCGAGCTGGCTGCGCTTCATGGCTCCGGATGCGAAGTGAAAATACGAATGAATCGTCGCATATTTAGGTCTCACCCACAAGGAGGCCGACATGCCCCATCCGCACACCATTTTCATGCTCCTCCGGACGACCCCGGCATGGCTCGGTTTGAGTCGGCCTGAGCGTCGTTCCTTCATGGACCGGGTGGTCCGCCCCATCTTGGAGAAGTTCCCCGATGTGAAGACCCGTTACTTTGACGCGGAATCCTTCCATGCTCGTTGTACGGACTTGGCCATGTGGGAAACCACCAATCTGCAGCACTACACCTTTGTCGTGGACGCCTTGCGAGACACCCCCTTCTTCGGCCTCCCCTATTTCGAGATCGTGGACATCATCACGACCCAGGAAGAGGGTTACCTGCGCTACGACCAGCATCTGGCCATCCAGGGCTGAGTGCCGCCTACACTGGAGCCATGCTGGCTCCGTTGCCCGAGAGGATGCGTCCGAAGGCCCTCGACGAGGTCGTGGGGCAGGAGCATCTTCTCGGGGCGAGGGGCGCGCTATCGCGGCTGACGGCCGGGGGCAAACTGCCCTCCATGGTGCTATGGGGGCCGCCGGGCACGGGGAAGACGACGCTGGCGCGCATCCTCGCAGAGGCCGCGGGGCGAGGCTTCGTGGAATTTAGCGGGGTGACGGGATCGGCCGCCGAGCTGAAGAAGTTTCTCCTGGATCAAAGTTCCATGCCGCTCTTCAAGGGCGCGGCACCTGTGATCTTCCTGGATGAGATCCACCGCTTCAACCGCGCCCAGCAGGACATCCTCCTTCCCTTCTTGGAGCGGGGCGAAGCGGTGCTCATCGGCGCGACGACGGAAAACCCGGCCTTCTACTTGAACCCCGCGCTGCGGAGCCGATGCCAGCTCATCCCGCTGAAGGGGCTGGAACCGAAGAGCATCCTCGTCGTGCTCCGCCGCGCCTGGGCGCGGGAACGGGTGGGTCAGCCCGAGCCCGCCGAAGCCTTCGAGTGGTTGTCCCACTGGGCTGGAGGCGATCTGCGCTCGGCCCTGTCCGGCCTCGAACTCTGGCTCGACATGGCGAATCCGGATCTCGAATCCCTCCAAAACGCCCTGGGCGGACGCATGATGTTCGACCGGGCCGATGGCCACTACGACCTCGCCTCCGCCTTCCAGAAATCCCTGCGGGGTTCGGACGCGGACGCGGCGCTCTATTACTTAAGCCGCATGATCCGTGGCGGAGAGGACCCGCGCTTCATCGCGCGGCGGTTGATGGTGACGGCCGCGGAGGATGTGGGCAACGCCGATCCTCAAGCGTTCCTCCTCGCCGAAGCCGCCAGCCGCGCCGTGGAGCGGATCGGCTGGCCCGAGGCCCGCATCCCCCTCGCCCAAGCCGTCCTCTACACCGCCAACGCGCCGAAGAGCAACGCGACCGTGATGGCCGTGGACGCGGCCCTCGCTGCGGAGGACGCGCCCATCCCCGACGCCATCCGCGATGCCCACACGAGCACCGCGAAGCAGGCCGGGCGCGGCGCGGGCTACCACTACTCGCACGGCGACTACGACCGAGCGCAGGTCTTCCTGCCAGATCGCTTCAAGGACGCGCGCTTCTACGAACCCATCCGCCCCCAGGAACGGAGTTGGCGCGACCGGGATGAACCCGACGCCGCGAAACTCGGCGTGCTATGGGAAGCCTGGACGATCGCACACCCCCAAGGCGGCGAAGTTCCGATGGAAGCCTGGGCAACCAAGCTGGCCTGCAGCCGTGAAGCCCTCGCCCGCGCGGTGGCGCGCCTGGGAGGGACGCGCTTCACGCTGCGCCGCGCGCTGGTGGCGGAGTCTAAGGAAGGCTGAGAAGGATCTCGGCGAAATCGTCGGTGACCTCTCCGCCCATCGCGCCGAGATCATCGCCGCGATGGACCTGCTGTTGAGGGGGATCTAATCAGCGCGGAATTTCCCCGAAATGGCCGCTGTTGAAATCCACGATGGCCTTTTCGATCTCCGCCTCGGAGTTCATGACGAAGGGGCCGTAGCCCGCGATGGGTTCCTCTATGGGTTCGCCGCTGAGCAACAGCAGCGTCGCGCCGTCCTTGGATTTGAGCGTGAGGCCCGTGCCCTTGGGATCGAGCACGACCATCTGCGCCTCCTTCGCGGCGACGCCGTTGGCTTCCACCTCACCACCAAGAACGATGAGTGCGGTGTTCCATCCCTCGGTCAGATCGAAGGAGGCCTCGCCGTCGGCCTTCAGCGCCAGGTCCCACACCTGCATGGGCGTGAAGGTGCGCGCGGGGCCCTTGGCGCCATTGAACGCGCCCGCGATGACGCGCACGCGGCCGCCAGGCAGCTCCAAGGCAGGGATGTCGCCATCCACGATGCCCTGGTAGCCCGGCGCCGTCATCTTGTCCTTGGCGGGCAGATTCACCCAGAGCTGCACCATGTGCATGGGCCCACCAGAACGCGCGAAGGCTTCGGAATGGAACTCCTCGTGCAGAATCCCCGAAGCCGCGGTCATCCACTGCACATCCCCGGGGCCGATGGTGCCGCCCTTGCCCGTGGAATCGCGATGGGACACTTCGCCCTTGTAGACGATGGTCACGGTTTCGAAACCCCGGTGAGGATGTTCGCCGACGCCACGCCGGTGGGTGGTGGGCGTGAACTCTTTCGGCGCGGCGTAATCCAGCAGCAGGAAGGGGCTGAGGATCTCACCGTGGGTCATGTAGGAGAACATCGAATGGACATGGAAGCCATCGCCCACCCAGTGCGGGCGGGGCGCTTCGGATACCGCGAGGACGTTCTTCACAATCGCCTCCTCATCTCAAATCGAAGAGCAGCACTTCCGAATCCGTGGTCGCCACGAGGTCCAGGTGGGCCTCCGACGATAGCGCCAAGCCATCGCCGCTGGCGAGCGGAAGGCCATTGGTCGTCACCGTGCCCCGAGCTACTTGGACCCAGTAACGGCGGGTTGCATCCAGATCCCGGCTGAGAGCTTGATCCTTCCCAAGTCGCGTGACGAAGATGCGCGCGTCCTGGTGGAGGTGCGCCGAGCCCTCCGCGCCGTCGCGGCTCGCGATGAGCCGCCAGCGATCCTTCAGATCTTCCGCCGTGAACTCCACTTGGCCATAGCGCGGCGCGAGACCTTCCGCCTCCGGCAGCAGCCAGATCTGGAGAAAGTGGACGGGCTCCCTGGCGGAGGCGTTCATCTCCGCGTGACGGATACCCGTCCCCGCGCTCATCACCTGGGCCTGAAGCGGGCGAATGACGCCCTTGCTTCCAAGGGAATCCTGATGCTCCAGACCGCCTTCCAGTACCCAGGTGAGGATCTCCATGTCCTTGTGCCCGTGGGTGCCGAACCCTTTGCCAGGTTGCACACGGTCCTCGTTGAGCACGCGCAGGTCGCTGAATCGCACATGGTCGGGCGCGAAATACTCGCCGAAGGCGAAGCTATGCCTCGTGTCGAGCCAACCGAAGTCAAAGGCACCGCGCTCGGCGGCAGGGCGAAGGGTCATCATCCACTCACCTCCATGATTGATTATAGATGTTTAAACACCTATTTCAAAGCCTTCCTTTTCCTTCCTCCAGCCTAGGCTTGGAATGGAACCGGAGGCCGCCATGATCCAATCCGTGCTCGTGGGTGTGGATTTCTCAGCCGCCAGTCGTCAGGCGCTGGACAAGGGATCTGCCTGGGCGGCCCGCCTCGGTGTCCCAGTGGTCGCACTTCATGTGCTTCAGCCCCCTGCGCCCATGCTGCCGGAAGCCCAAATCGCGCTGCCCGACCCCACCTGGCTCCAGGAAATGGAACAACAAGCCCGGGCTCAACTCGCGGCCTGGGTGAAGGAGATCCCCAACGCGGAGTCCCGCGTCGCCTGGGGCTCTCCCGCGGAAGAGCTCGTCGCCGCCTGTGACGCGGACACTCTCCTCGTCGTCGCCCAAGTCGGCCACACGGCCCTGGCCCGCCTGCTCTTCGGCAGCACCGCCGCCCGCGTCGTGCGCCACGCGCCCTGCGATGTGCTCGTGGTGCGGGCGGTTGATCGAGCGGATGAAAAAGCTTCACCACGAAGACGCGAAGACCACTAAGGCCACAAAGGATTTTCTAGCCTTTCGCGCAATTCCGGGAAGAATCCGCCGACTTCAGACACCATTCGAGGTATCTCAGCTCACGCCAAGGCGACCAAAGCAGGAACACAGAGGACACTGAGCAAGCACAGAGTGCACAGAGGTCCACCCTCTGAACGGCCAGCGGAAGCCATCGGTTGAGGGCGCGAGGAACCGATTTTCTTACCCTTCTGGGTGCGCCTTATTCAACGCTTCGAAGGTGTCGAAAACGCCCAATACGGTCGCGGGTTTCTGGATTGCCAAGAAATTGCCTCCATTCTGATTCATGGCTCCAAGGATGGCTGTCGGATCAAATCCGAGGCTCTTCAACAAGCTCGCGGCCCATCGATCCATTTCAGGGCTCACCGATCCCTTCATGGTGACCTCCGTATTGTCGTGAGTACTCAACTCGATCTGGTTTCCGACCAAACATGTGAGGTTGATCAGGTCGCCATAATGGTCCAACTCCTGATTCAGCCACTGGAGAGCGTCCCCCGCGGTCTCCAGCTCAGGCGCATCCGCGATGGTCAGAGAGCCGGATGGGCCTCCCCACATGAACAATTCGCGCAATGCGAATGGAGTCTCCGGGGCCAGCAGTCTGAGCGCTTGGCGAGCCGAGGTGCGCCATCCGAAGTAATACCGAACGACGCCTTCCTCTGAAATGTCCGCGCTGACCCGATCAAGGACAAACACATCCTCGTCCAGAGGAAACAGCAGCCCATCCATTCTTAGCATCGGAGCTAGTCCATCCGCAGGCTCAAATCCGCCGCGGGCGCACTGTGGGTGAGGGCGCCGACGCTGAGGAAGTCCACGCCTGTCTCGGCGACGGGGCGGGCGCGTTCCAGGGTCATGTTGCCGCTGGCTTCGAGAAACACCGTCCGGTGGCTTTCGTCCCGGAGTTTCACGGCCTGGCGTAGGGTGGCGAGATCCATGTTGTCGAGGAGCACGCCGTCCACATCGGGAAGGGCGAGGCATTGGAGGAGCTGGTCGAGGGTTTCCACCTCCACCTCGATGCGGATGAGATTGGGCGCGGCGCGGCGGGCGGCCTCCACGGCCTGGGCGATGCTGCCCGCGGCGGCGATGTGATTTTCCTTCAGCAGCACGCCATCGCCGAGGGTGAGGCGGTGGTTCACGCCTCCGCCGCAGCGCACGGCGTATTTCTCCAGCAGCTTCAGACCTGGCGTGGTCTTGCGGGTGTCGAGGATGCGAGCCCTCGTGCCCTGAACGGCATCCGCAAAGGCACGGGTCAGCGTGGCCGTGCCCGACAAGCGCTGAAGCAGGTTCAGCATCACACGCTCGGCGAGAAGGATGGCGTGGCTGGAGCCCTTGAACACGAGCACATCCGTGCCCGGCTCGACCCGGTCCCCATCCTTGGCCATCGCGGCCACGCCCAGGTCCGGGTCCACGAGCCGCGCCAGCTCTGCCGCCATGGGTAGGCCCGCCAGCACCAGGGGGGACTTGGCGCGGATGCGCGCGCGCATCGCCCGGTCCGGAACCCCTGCGGTGCTCCAGTCCTGGGATCCCCAGTCCTCCCTCAGGAAGGCTCGCAATTGATCGCGGTAGCTCTCGGGGTGGGGTGGATTGTGCATGAAAATAGGCTACCGGCTACCGCCTACCGGCTGCCAGGGCCTGGTAGCCGGTAGTCTGTAGCCGGATCGGAGCGGCCATGCAGATGCCGGAGGGTGCCTGGATCGAATTGGAGGCTTCCGATGGAACCTCGATGCGGGCTTGGCTCGCGCGGCCCACAGACCGCGCCAAGGCCTCGGGGCTGATCGTGTTCCAAGAAGTCTTCGGCGTGAATGACCATATCCAGGAAGTCTGCGAACGCTTCGCCGCCGAGGGCTTCGTCGTCCTCGCCCCCGAGGTCTACCACCGCACCGCGCCCGGCCGAATCTTCGCCTACGACGACTACGCCTCCGCCAAGGAGCACAAACTGACGCTCACGCTGGCTGGGCTTGAGGCGGACTTCAAGGCCTGTGCCGCGTGGTTCAACCAGGACCGCCAGACGGAAGGCATGGCGCTGGGGACCATCGGCTACTGCATGGGGGGCCGCCTGGCCTTTCTCGCCAACGCGATGCTTCCGCTGGCCTGCGCGGCGAGCTACTACGGCGGCGACATCCACACCCACCTGGATCTCGTGCCCAAGCTGCATGGCCCGCACCTCTTCTGCTGGGGCGGACTCGATGCCGCCATCACCTGGGAGCAGCGGCCCCTCGTGGTGGAAGCGCTGCGGGAGGCGAAGAAGCCCTTCCTGGATTTCGTCATCTCCAACGCCCACCACGGCTTCAACTGCGACCTCCGCCCGGCTGTCTATTCCGGCGCGGCGGCCCGCCAGGCGCGGGGGCTCACGCTGGCCTTCCTGCATGAACACCTGGGCTGAGGTCGGGTCTCACCCTTCTGTTGCCCGAGGAGGCACCCACACTTCCACCCGGTTCCGTCCGCTCTTCTTGGCCTGATAGAGCGCGCGATCCGCGCGTCTCAGAAGGCGGTCGGTGCCGATGGGAGCTTCTCCATCCGAGGCGGTGACGCCGAAGCTCGCGGAGCATTGGATGCGCTGATCGCCATCCTGATGCTCCATCGCCTCGAAACGCGCCCGGAGTTGCTCGGCCACCACCGCGGCTCCAGCGGCATCGGTGTTGGGACACACCAGTAGGAATTCTTCCCCGCCCATGCGGCCCGCGTGATCGGTGAGGCGGGTGGCATCGCGCATGAGACGCCCCAGGTTCCGCAACACCACATCACCCATGGCATGTCCGTATTTGTCGTTCACATGCTTGAAGAAATCCACATCCATCGCGATGAGCGAGAGGGGGGTTTTCTCGCGGGCGGCCCGGGCCTCTTCTTCCGAAAGCCGAAGGTCCATGGCGCGGCGGTTGAGCAGGCCCGTGAGCCCGTCCGTCGTCGCCAGTTCCACCAGGGCGCGGTTGGCCTCCCGCAGCTCGCTCGTCATGCGGTCCGCCAGCACGAGGGCGCGCTCCCGGGCCAGGGCCAAGGCCGCGATGGCCGCGAGCAGACCCAGGCTCACGGCAAGGCCCGATCCGACCGCCTGCCAGGATTCACGACGGCCAAGGCCATCCCACCAGGCCGTGCCACGGATTTCCACCTTCCAGGTTCGGCCCAAGAGATCCAGGTCCTGATGGTGCACGAGCCGGGCGTGGAGGTTTCCCGACCCGCGCGCGTAGATCACATCCTGCTTCGAGCCCGCCCCGCCATCGTAGATGGCGACATCCAGCAGCGGGGCGTCGCCCAGGCCCCTGAACACCTCATCCGGCATCATGATGAGCGTGACGAACCCACGAAGCGCGGCTTGGCGTTCTTCCGTCGTGGCGGGTGTCGGTGTCGCGGCGTAGATGGGTGCGACCATGGGCAGCACCCAGGACTCGGGCGCCTGTTGGAGGCGGAAGGGAGGTCCAAGGGCGATCCGGCCCGTGTCCCGAGCCGGAACTTGGGCCCCGGCATGGGTGTCCTCCCGGCTGCTGGAATCGAAGGAGAGAATCGCCGGGTCCTTCGGCTCCGAGAGCAGGATCGGGTAATACACCTCGGCGGATCGGGGCACGGCCCCCGCGCCATGGACCAAATCCCAGAGGGGTGGACGCCCATCTTCGGCGGCCTTTCGGTCGAAGGCATCCCGGGTGGCCGCATCCACCCGCTGGTCGTATTGGAAGCTGTGGACGCCGGGGTAGCGGCTGGCGGCATTGAGTGACACGAGGAAGGCATGCCACCCTGCGGGGCTCGGTGTGCCTTGGGCCTGCACATAGCCCCGAAGGGCCCGAAGCGCGTCGGCGTTGTTTTCCACCCGATCTTCCAGGTCGCGAACCAGCATGTCCGCTCGGCTCTGGAAGATGTGCTCCTCGTTCGTGGCCCGCCTCGCCTCAGCCCACCGCCATAGCAGGATGTTCATGCCGACGAGGACCACCGCCGAAAGCAGCGGAACCGTCCACCAGGGACGGCGCTTCGGACCGGAGACGGGACGGGTGGCCATCGGTCAGGTAGCATAAGGCTTTTCGGGGATTTCTATGTCATTCGTGCTCGTTGAAAAATCCGGTCGCACCGCCTGGGTGACCCTGAACCGGCCCGAGAAGCTGAACGCCCTGAACAATGACCTTCTCAAGGAACTGGACCTCGCCTTTGCGGGGCTCGAGGAGGACGCGGAAGTTGGCGCGGTGGTAGTGACGGGCGCGGGCGAGAAGGCTTTCGTGGCCGGCGCGGACATCTCCGAGTTGAAGGACCTCGATAGCGCGACGGCCCGGGCCCAGGCCCTGAAGGGGCAGGAGGTCTTTAACCGCATCGAGCGCATGCCCAAGCCCGTGATCGCCGCCGTGAACGGCTTCGCCCTGGGCGGGGGATGCGAGTTGGCCCTTTCCTGCCATATCCGCATCGCGAGCGAGAACGCCCGCTTCGGCCTGCCGGAAGTCTCCCTCGGCATCATCCCCGGCTACGGCGGCACCCAGCGCCTCCCCCGCCTCGTGGGCAAGAGCGCGGCCCTGGACATGATCCTCACCGGCGACATGGTGGGGGCTTCGGACGCGCTCCGCATGGGCCTCGTGAGCCGCGTCGTGCCTCAGTCCGACCTCAAAGCCCTCGCCGAGAAGATGGCCACGACGATCCTGTCCCGTGGTCCGCTCGCCCTGCGCTCGGCCCTCACGGCGGTCCACGAAGGCATCGAGATGCCCCTGTCCAAGGGCCTGGAATTCGAAGCCTCCCTCTTCGGCCTGCTGGCGAACAGCGCCGACATGAAGGAAGGCATGGGCGCCTTCCTGGAAAAGCGTCCGGCAGCCTTCAAAGGCGTCTGACCAGGCTCAACCATCCGGGGACTCCACGGGCCTATTCCTGCGGAGTCCCCATGCGTGTTCCGGTCATCGCCGTTCTCCTGGTCGCGCCCCTCGCGGCGCAAGTCCTCCCCGCCTCGCCCCTGAATGCCCAGGCCAAGGCCGCCCACCTGCTGGACCGCCTCACCTTCGGCCCAAGGCCAGGGGAGGTGCAAGCCCTGGCGAAGGGCGGAGACAAGGCGTTGGAGGCTTGGCTGAAAGCCCAGCTCCACCCGGCCCCGGAGCCCCAGCTCGAAGCCTGGATCACGAAGGCCTACCCCACCCAAGGCATGAGCCTCGCGGAGATCCAGGCGGCCTTTCCCCGGCCCGGGGCGCTTGCGAAAGCGAGCGGGCTCAAGCCGGATGATCCCGACTACAAGGACAAACTCAAAGCGCTGGTCCCCTTCGAAAAGCGTCCCCAGCGCATGGAGGAGGAGCAGGCGGGTCAGAAACTCGTCCGCGCCATCGAAAGCCGCGACCAGCTCCAGGAGGTGCTTGCGGACTTCTGGTTCAACCACTTCAATGTGGATCAAGGCAAGGGCCTCGACCGCTGGTTCGTGCCCGCTTACGAACGGGACGCCATCCGCCCCTTCCTGTTCGGCAAGTTCCGCGACCTGCTGGAAGCCGTGGCCTGGCACCCCGCGATGCTCTACTACCTGGACAACTGGCTCAGCGTGAGGCCGGATTTTCAGCCTCCCCGCGCCAAGGCCAACGGGAAGAAGGCGGGCCTCAACGAGAACTACGGTCGGGAGTTGATGGAGCTGCACACCCTCGGGGTGGATGGCGGCTATACCCAGAAGGATGTGACCGAGGTGGCCCGCTGCTTCACCGGCTGGTCCATCCAGCGGCCCCAGGATGACGCCGCACCCTTCTTCCGCGTCCGAGCCCACGATGACGGCGTGAAGACGGTGTTGGGTGTGAACATCCAGGCCGGGGGACGCGAGGACGGCGAGCGGGTGCTGGACATGCTGGCGTCTTCACCCACCACAGCGCGGCACCTGGCCTTCCTCCTCTGCCAGCGCTTCATCTCCGACACGCCGCCACCCTCCGCCGTGGACCGCGTGGCGAAGGCGTACCTGAAGACGAATGGCGATCTGCGCTTGGTCTATATGGCCCTTTTCACGAGCCCTGAGTTCTGGTCCAAGGCTTCCACCGGCGCGAAGGTGAAGACGCCCTTCGAATTCGTCGTGTCTTCGGTGCGCGCGCTGGATGGCCATGTGGATGATCCCTTCCCCATCTCCCGCACCGTGGCGCGCATGGGCGAGCCGCTCTACCGATGCCAGCCACCCACCGGCTACAAGAACACCAGCGACGCGTGGGTGAGCACGGGCGCGCTCGTGGAGCGCTTGCGCTTTGGCCTCGCGCTGGCCAAGCGCCAAGTGCCGGGCGTGAGCTGGCCGGACCTGCCTCCCTCCCCTTCAAACGATCCCGCCACCGTGATCGCCGCCTTCTCCCCGCGCTTGGTCCCGACAGGCCTTTCAAGCGGCACGGAAGCCGCTCTTCTCAAGGCGGCCGATGCCACTCCCCGCACCTATGCCGATGGCGAGATGCGTCCTGTGGATCAGGCGCAACTGCTGGGCTTCCTCCTGGGCAGCCCGGAATTCCAGAGGAAGTGATCATGCGCCGCCGCCTGTTCCTCCAAGCCTCCGGTTCCAGCCTCGCCTTCGCCGGGCTCGGCCTCGCGCCCTCCTTCCTCCGCGCCGCGGCGGATGCGCCCGTCGCCAAGGGCAAGGTGTTGGTACTGCTCATCCAGCGGGGTGCCTGCGATGCCCTCTCGGTGCTGCCACCGGTGGGCGAGCCCCGCTACTACGATCTACGCCCCACCATCGCCATTCCGGCCTCCGACGCGATCAAGCTGGACGGCACCTTCGGCCTTCATCCTTCCCTCTCCGCGTTGAAACCCTTTTTCGACGCCAAAGTGCTTGCGCCCGTGATGGGCGCGGGTTCGCCGGATCCGACCCGCTCCCACTTCGATGCCCAGGACTACCTGGAAAGCGGCACCCCCGGTGTGAAGCGCACGGACGATGGGTGTCTCGACCGCGCCTTGGCTTCCCTTCCGAATCCTGGCCCCTTCAGCGGCGTCGCGCTGCAGCCCACCCTGCCCCGCATCCTGCAAGGCCCCGTGCCCGCCTTGGCCCTGGGCAGCCTGGAGGATTTCCGCCTTCCAGATGGCCCCTCCACCGGTGGCTTCGAGGCCATGTACGGCGCTGCCCTGGACCAGACACTGCGCGGCGTTGGAGATGAGACCTTCCAGGCCCTGAAAGATCTTAAGGCCAAGGACCCGCGTTCCATCGCGGCCGCACCCGGCGTGGCCTATCCGGTGAGTGCCTTGGGAAAGCGCATGCAGCAGATCGCGCAACTCATCAAGGCTGATCTCGGTCTTCGCATCGCCGTCAGCGATTGCGGCGGGTGGGACACCCATGTGGGTCAAGGCTCCACCAAGGGCCAGCTCTCAGCGCGGTTGCAGGATTTCGGCGACAGCCTGGGTGCCTTCCTCACGGATCTGTCGGATCGCATGGACCAGGTCTGCCTCGTCACCCTCACCGAATTCGGCCGCACCGCCCGGGAGAACGGCAACCGCGGCACGGATCACGGCCATGGATCAGCGGCCTTTGTCGCCGGAGGTGCCGTGAAGGGCGGGCGGGTGCTGAATGCCTGGAAAAGTCTTGGCGACGGCGATCTCAACGAAGGTCGTGACCTCAAAGTCGCCTTCGATTACCGATCCCTGCTGGGCGAAGTGCTCACCAAACACATCGGCATCCGGGACTTGTCCCGCGTCTTCCCCGGCTACGCCAATGACCCGAGGGCCTGGACGGGCGCCCTCAAGGCTTAGGCGGGATCGCCAGTCGCGCCATCTCGGCGTCCATGCGGCCGACGAGCATGAGGACCGCCATCTTGTGATCGCCGATCAGGGACAGCCAGGGATGCTTGAAAGTGGCGGGGCGGTTTTTCTCCACGAGGAAGTGGCCCGCCCAGGCGAAACCATAGGCGATCACGGGAACGGCCCAGATCCAGATCCAATGATGGGTGAGGATGAGGGTCGCCAGCAGGGCTAGGTAGAGGATCGTGCCCATCAGGTGCAACCGCCGATTGAGACGGCTGCGATGCTCGGCCACATAGGCGGGCCAAAAGCGACCGAAGGTCACTTCTTCCCTCCCCCGATGGAAGCGGAAGCCGTCTGCTCATTCTCGCCTTCATCCGTCGCGCGCACGAGCACGCGCCCGCCCTTCACGAGGTCCGAGGGAAGCTGCACATCGAAGCTTTCCGTGGTCTGGTCGAAGACGCGGTCCTGGGGCGCAATCTCCACCCAATGATCGCCATCCGCGCTCACGGCGGCGGCCTTGATCACGGAGATGGCATCGGTGGCGGTGAACCGGACCCGCACGCCACCCGCCTCCGGCGCGGCGCTCAAGCCGCTGATGGAAGGCGGCGTGTGATCCAGCACGAAGGTGGGCGTGATCCAGGTGGAAGTCTCGGCGAGGTTGAAGGGGTTGCTCGGGGCGTCCGAGGCGGTCACTTCTAGCCGGTAGCGGCCATCCGGCACCGGCAGGGTGTCGAAGGCGAAGAAGCGTTCCGCCCAATGATTGGCCAAGGGGAGGGGCTGCCCATGGTCCGGGAGGAGGCGGATGTTGAACTCCAATTGATCGTTGTTGGGATCCGACACCCGGAACATGAAACTCTGGGAGCCGCGGCGGAAAGTACGCCGCTCGGATCCCGCGTAGCCCATCGCCGGGATGAGCTTCTGGGTCTCCAGCGGTACGCGCTCGATGCCGATGTCATCGGGTGGCGCGCTGCGTGTGATGACGAGGCCCGGGGGCATGATGTCCACGCCTTCCCATTGGGGCGGCAGGTTGCGATTGGCATAGCGAACGGTCACGCCACGGGCGATGGGCGTGGCTCCGCCCCGGGTGGAGGTGAGCCGCACACGGAACTGGGCGAAGCGCGAAGGCGGAAGCCCGGGCAGCTCTCCGCTCTTGAGGGGCGGTGTCCAGGCACTCCAGGTGGCATCCGGCTCCTCGGTGAAGCCCGTGCGGAATTGCAGGGTCAAATTCGTTCCTTCCGGCGCATCCGCTTCCAGCATCGCCCGGCCCCAGTCCGCCAGGGGCTGGGCGCGAAGCACCGGCGAATCCAGCGTGCCTTCCGTGGCTTGCACTTCGGAAAGCGCATGGACCTCGGCCGGATTGGAGGCCGCCACCAGGATCTCCGAGCCGGAAGGCAGGAAGGCCGTGGCCTGGCCCGCGCCGAGCTCGGTGAGAACCTCGAAGGGATCCATATCCCGCTGCTTCGGATCAAGGGGGATGGCGAAGATCCGGGAGCGGTTCCCGGTCCCGACGAGCAGGCGGCCTTTCCAGACCTCCAGCGCGTAGACCTGGCTCCGGGCGCTCTGCCACACCGTCTCCGGCACGCGGTCCTTGCCGATGCGAAGCACGGCGCATTTCGGCGCGCTTTGCGCGTCGCTCACGAGGTAGCCCTCCCGCTTCTCCAGCTTGCCGCTTTGGAGGTGACTCGCAAGGTCGTTGTTCGCGCCGATGTAGAGGTCGTTCCCACTGACCGCCAGGGCGCGGACCTCCTCGAAGGGCGTGTCCATGAGGATTTCGAGTCGGTCCGCGACGCGAGCGTAGTGGACCACGAGGCCGCGTCCTTGGGTGCCGAGGTAATAGCCGCCGGAGCCATCGGGGCACATCGCGGTGAAGGCGGTCTCCTCTTGGAGCCCAGCGAGGCGTCGGCTGCTCCCATCCCGGGCGAGGATCAGCGCCGCGCCGTTGGTGGATGCCCCCGCGCACACCACCTCAGAGCCCTCAACGCGCATCGCCCACACGACCGTGGCGTCCACCTCGCACCAGGGCTTCACGGTGCCGTCCATGGAAACCCGGAACAGCTTGCCCTGGCCGCTGGGGGCGACGATGAGATCCGGGCCCACCTTCGCCATCGCGAAGACGATGCCGCCCTTCACTTGGGCGAGGGGTCGTATCTGCCCATTGGCGTAGTGGTAGAGCTTGCCATCCGTGCCTGCCGATAAGTAGGCACCGCCCTGGCCATCCGGCGTGGCGCACCAGATGACGCCTTCGGGAAGCTGCCCGACACGGCGCAAGGCCGGAGCGAGCCGCAGCGCGCCATCAGCGCCGATGCTGACCCCCTTGGTGGAAGCGCCAATCCAGTCATTGAAGCTGTCGAAGGAGGCCTTCGGTTGGCCCGCGATCAGCGCTGGGGCCAGCGCGAGCAGAACGGAAGAGGTCGTGAGGATTCGTGCGCGCATGGGTTCCGTCCGCTATTCAGCTTCGATCTCGATGTCCATGGAGGCCAGCCCGCGCACTTCGCGATCCAGGGGGAGCACGCTGCGGCCGATGATCTGGCGTTTCAACTTGCCATCGTCCGCACCGCCATCGCTGGCGACGAGGTTCGCGACAGAGGGCGGAAGGTTCTCGATGCGCCCGCCCCGCAGGCCCACGCCCGTGTTGTCCTGCAGGAGGATGGCGTAGGCGTGGTTGTTCCGTAGCGCGCCGTTGAGCAGGCGCACCACATCCGAAAGGCTCGCCACCTGGACGGCCTGCTGATCGGGATCGGCGGCCATGAGGCTGAGGCCGTCGCCCACCATCAGCGTCGCCTTGCCGGGCCGGGCCGAGCCTGGAATCTGGATGTTGAGCCGCGCGGATTCACGCACGCCCTGAACATTCTGGAGTGTGACGACGATGGGCAGGGTGTCGCCGGGCCGCACCCGGCCCTTGAGGACGCGCACCCCCGCGATGCCCGTGAGATCCAGCTTCTCTTCGGCCTTCACCGTGAGACTGATGCCATCGAAGACCGGCTTCTCGAAGGGGTTGAAGCAGAGGGCCTGGAGCATGCCGCCGAGAAAAGCCGAGAGGCGGCTGGAGTTGAGATCCGCCGTCACGCTTTCGATCTGGATGGGGTCCTGGCCTTCCAGCTTGATGTTTCCCTGGAGCGAAAGGCTCTGGTAGCCCACGCCCCGCACTTGGGATTCCAGCGTCTGACTCAGTACCGTCGCCGCGAGTTGGGGTGTCAGGAGCGGATGGTCCATGACTTCATAGCGGAAATTGAGGGTCTTCCGGCCACCGAGGTTCAGGCCGATGCGGAGAGGGATCATCCGCGCCTCGGCGCCCAGCACCGCGCCCACGCCGTTCGCCCGATCCTCCCGCAACGCGCCGACCTGCTCCACAGGAAGCGCGATCTTCATGGAAGTGGAGTAGCTGGGCAGCACCGTCGCCACGCTGGCGGACCAAAGGGGAAGATCCACCGCGCCGAGGTTGAAGAGTGGATGACCGAAAAGGAGCAGCTTCTTCCCTTGGGCGTAGGTGATGGTCCCGGCAACCGTGAGGTTGAGATCCCCTTGCACGAGGTTGATGGCCACCATGCCGCCCGGCTCCAGCGGGCTCGCCGTAGCGCTTGCATCCGGCGCCAGGGCGGGCGCGGCGACGAACTGGATGGGCAAGCCCTGCCACAGCGCGCGGGTTTCGGGCCCGAGCGGCGTGCCCGCCACCGGGAGCGGCAACTCCTGGGGATCCGTGGCATCAAGAATGGATGACAGGGGAATCATGTTCCCTTGCAGCGCGGACTTGATTACCGTGGGCGGGCCCAGCTTGGGCAGGATGAGCGGCGTGCCCTTGCCCGGCTGATCCGGCACATCCTTGAGCTGATCCAGCATCTGCTGGATCGGGGTGATGCCGCCGATGGCGTCCTTCTCAAAGGCGAATCCCGTGGAGAGCGCGCCCACGAGCCGGTCCCCGATGTAGCAGGGGCTGCCACTCATCCCGGCGATGATGCCCGTTTCCGCGAGTGGGCCTCCGCTGCACTTCACGAGAATGCGAGCGCCGCCGGGCGTGGCGTTGCGTTGAACGCCGAGCACCTCAAAATCGAAGCGCTCGATCTTGCCGCCCTTGAACACCGTCCGTCCGTAGCCTTTCATCCCCGGACGCACCTCGCTGAGCGGCATCGTCCCCTGCGCGGAAGCCGGAACACCCGCCGCGAGGCCGATAAGAAGGACGGGGGCGAGGAGGCGAAGAGGCTTCATCAGGGGTTCCCGGGATCAAGGAAGCCTAGCAGCATGAGGGCTTACGGGGCCTTCACAAGGGGTCAAAGACCACCGTTCCTGACCTTGGGTAGGTGACTTTGGGCTTGGTATATGAGATTTACCTCTGCAATCTGATCCCCGGAGGAACCTTCCATGAATATGAGGCACTTAAAGGGCTCAGCCCTGGTCACTCTTCTGGTCGCTGCCAGCCCCCTCGCCGCCCAGGGCGTCAATGTTCAGCTCGCGGGCGTGGTGAGCGATTCCGGCGGTCAGCCCGTCAGCCTCGCCACCGTCTCCATCCGCAACCTGGAAACGGGCTTCACCCGCGTGGTCCAGACCGCGGAGAACGGCCGCTACCTCGCCGTGAACCTGCCGGTGGGCCCCTATGCCGTCACCGTCACCAAGTCCGGATTCCAAACCGCCTCCAATGTGCGCGTGGACCTGAACCTGGGTGACGCCGCGCCCCTCAACATCAAGCTCGCGCCGGAAGCCGCCGCTACCGTGGAAGTGGTTGCCACCGCCGCCGCCGTAGACACTGAGCGCTCCACCCAGGCCGCCATCATCAATCCGGACGCGCTGCAGAA
>JAFDVN010000102.1 GCA_018269025.1 Acidobacteriota bacterium
GAGGATAGGGAATTCAAAAGCCCCATTTGGGTTGGAGCCCGGGAGCAAGCTGACCTCCAGGGGGTAGGCTTCGGCCCTCCAGGTGACGGGCGAGGGGTGGAAATGGGGCGAGTGGGCGTCTGCATGGGTCATTTCTGGCCCTCAGCGTCCCCCATTTGCCCCGGCGGATCAAGGGCGGGCGCGGCTCGCCTTGCCCCCTGGTTCGAGGGCTCGCTTCTCGGGTGGTTATCGTGGGATCGCAATCCCCCTACGGCGGTCGCTCCTTTCGCTCCACGCAAGCGAGGATGGCCTTGATGGTTTTGGCTTCGGTGATCCATGCGATGCGCGCCATGCGGCCGTGGCATTCGGGGCAATCGAAGACATCCACCTGGAACACCTTCAGCAGCAGTTCAGCCCAGGGAACCCAGCGGCGGCGAATCGTCTTGCCGGTGCGGGTCTCCTGATAGACGACGCTGTGGCCGCAGCCGCGATCCTCGTCGGGAGGCTCGGGCACGATGCGCGAACGGATCTTGGCGTGGGGGGCGAGGACACCGTAGTAGTGGACGAGGTGCATCCGCGGCGGCGGCACCAGGGCCGCGAGGCGGGCCACTACCTCCTGCCCGCTGAAGAAGAGGACGCGGGTGCCATCGGACCACGGGGCTTTAAGTTCGAAGGCGTAGCGGCCATCCACGGTTTCGTGGAGGCGGCCCTTGGCGAGGGGTGGACGCAAGAGGTACCTGCACAGCCGCTCGCGGTGCAGGCGGTTGTGGGCCGAGACGCGCACGGCGGTGTCGAGGGTGAATCCTAGAGCGCGGCCCACGCGCTCGACCAGAGCGGGAGCGCGGACGGGGGCATCCTGCAGGCGCACGGGCTTCGCGCCCGCGCGGCCAAAGACGAGCGTGCCGGTTAAGGAAGCCCGGGCCATCTCTGCGAGCGAACCACTCCGCTGGGCGACGGGGTCTTCCTCGTCGGGCGCGTCCTCCAGCCACACGCCGCGCCGGTGGAGCAGGGCCAGCACGGCTTTCGCGACGCGGGCCACGACGCGGTTCAAGTCCTCCAGCGTGGGCGGAGGCAGTTCGAAGAAGGTGGGAGTCCCGAAGGCGTCCCTCGCGTAGACGCCATCCAGCACCAGGGAATGGAAGTGGATATTCAGGTTCAAGGACGACCCGAAGCGCTGCACCGCGATCAGCGCGCCAGGGAGGGCATGGCGCGTAGAGAGGAGGCCCAGCACTTTTCGCGCCCGCAGGCGGAGGAAACGGAACACCTCGCGCATCGCCGCCGACGACACGGCGCGAAGCAACTTGCCATCGTAGGCCAGCAGGTACCGCAGGGCGCGGGGCAGGCTCAGGACCCACTGCCGGAGCGGCACGGGCGGCAGCACCCGCTCGCAGAGCCACGCCGCGCCCTGCTCCATGCGCCGCCCGCCGCAGGAGGGGCAAAACCCTCGGCCTTTGCAGGAAAAGGCAACGAGGCGGTCATGCCCGCACTCCAGACAACGCACCCGCGCAAAGCCAAACTCCAGGAGCCCACACCGGAGGTAGCGCTCGAATTCGTGGCACACGAAGTGGGGAAGCGGCCTGCCCGTGGCTTCGCAGGCATCCCGCACCTCCGGCCAATGCCGTTGGACGCAGGCATAGGTGATGCTGCGGTTGGGGCACCGAGGCTGATAGTCGTGGGACGAAGCCACGACATCATTATTCGTTTATTTTTCGCAATTATTACAGCCCCATGATGAAGGGTCCAAAGTCCGCCCCGAAGGTTTGCGAAGCTACTCGCCGTGCTGTTTGGCGTGATCGGATGGGTGATGTTCGCCGTCACGCGCCGCCGGGCGGGTCCCTGGGGCGTGATTTACAGCGCAGGCCTCATCATTCGTCGCGCTCGTCTTCATGCACGCGGTTATTCCACTGTCCATCCTTGGCACCTTGTTGGCCGCCTCGCTCCTTTTCAGGAAAGACCCAGCCTTCCCCACAAGCTAAGATTGAAGGGTTGCACCGAGGAACCCATGTCCCTGCTCGTCAAGAACGCCCGCCTGCTGGATCCCGCCCAGAAGCTCGATGCCGTCGGCTCGCTGCTGGTGGTGGAAGGCGTCGTGATGGCCATCGGGCCGGACGCGGAGCGCGATCCCATGACTGCGGGCGCGGAAGTGCTGGACGCGGGCGGAAAGCTGCTCACGCCGGGCTTCATTGATCTCCATGTGCATTTCCGCGAGCCGGGCCAGACGCGGAAAGAATCCATCGAGACCGGCTCCCGCGCGGCGGTGGCGGGCGGGTTTACGGCCGTCTGCGCCATGGCGAACACCAAGCCCGTGAACGACAGCGTCGCCATCACCGAGCTGATGCTGGCGCGCGCCGCGAAGGCGGGCCTTTGCCGCTACTTCCCCCTCGGCGCCGTGACGAAGGAGTTCAAAGGCGAAGAGCTCGCCGACTTCGGCACACTCAAGGGCGCGGGCTGTGTGGCCTTCAGCGACGACGGCCTGCCCATCGTGAGCGCCGAAGTCATGCGCCGCGCCCTGGAATACACCCGCTGGCTGGAGACGCCTGTCGTCGCCCATGAGGAAGACCCGACACTGGCCGCCAAGGGCTACATGCACGAAGGCCATGTGAGCGCCTCCCTCGGCTGCCTCGGCATCCCTGCCGCCGCCGAGGAGGCCATGGTGGCCCGCGACATCGTCCTCGCCGAGCACACGGGCGGCCATCTCCATCTCGCCCACATCAGCACCGCGGGCTCGCTCCGCATGATCCGCGAGGCAAAGAGAAGAGGCCTGCCCGTCACCTGCGAAGTGACGCCTCACCATTTCGCGCTCACCGACAAAGAGCTGATGAAGTTCGACTCCGACTACAAGATGAACCCGCCGCTTCGCAGCGACGCCGACCTCGATGCGGTGCTGGAAGCCCTCGCCGACGGCACCATTGACGCCATCGCCACGGACCACGCGCCCCACGGCTGGGATGACAAGGAAGTGGAACTGCCCATCGCCGCCTTCGGCGTCATCGGGCTGGAGACGGCCTTCCCCCTCGCGCTCGAACTGCTGGTGAACAAGAAGGTCATCAGCCTGGAGCGGGCCGTGGACCTGCTCACCGCCGCGCCAGCCAAGGCCTTCCACCTGGACAAGAAGGGCCTCGGCTCCTTGAAGGTCGGCCACCCCGCTGACTTCGCGCTCCTGGACCTGGACGCCAAGGTGACCGTGGACCGCGCCTTCATCCAGAGCAAGAGCTACAACACGCCCTTCAAGGGCTGGGAGCTTCCCGGCAAAACCCTCGGCACCTGGGTCGCGGGCAAGAAGGTTTGGGGCTAGGGACTGGAGCGACGATGCCAAAGAAACCCAACTACAACTTCGAGAAGCGCCAGCGCGAGATGGCCAAGCAGAAGAAGACCGAGGAAAAGGCCCAGCGCAAGGCGCAGAAGCGTGCCGATGGGAATGAGGCTGAAGAAGGCACGGCCCAGCTCGACTCTACCGGCGATCCCACCGAAGACGCCTGATCTCCATGATCACCCTCCTCGTGGACGCGGACGCCTGCCCCGTGAAGGAGGAGATCTATCGCGTCGCCCGACGCCTGGACCTGAGGGTGATCCTCGTCTCCAACAGCCGCCTGGCGATCCCCAAGGAAGACCGCTTCGAGCTCGTCGTCGTGGCCAAGGGCGCGCTGGACGCGGCGGATGACTGGATCGCGGATCGGGCGGACGCGGCGAGCATCGTCATCACCCAGGACATCCCCCTCGCCGCACGGGCCCTGGCGAAAGGCGCAAAGGCGCTGGACCCACGGGGCCGCGTGTTCACGGATGAATCCATCGGCGATGCCCTCGCCACCCGGGACCTCATGGCCCAGCTCCGCGACATGGGCGAAGTGTCCGGCGGGCCCGCGCCCTTCACCGACAAGGACCGCTCCCGCTTCCTGCAAAGCCTAGATACCGTGGTCCAGAAGCTGAAGCGCGTCCTGTTACCATAAGCACAGGTTATTTATTTATCTAGGTGAATAAGTCCATGCTGAAACCTGCGGGGGCGGCATGGGCATGCGAACAGTTATCGTGGGAAGCGGCTCGGTCCTGCCGCCGCGTGTCGTGGCGAACGCGGCCTTCCTTCAGCACGAGTTCCTGGACGCCGACGGATCGCCCATTCCAAAGGCCAATGCGGACATTCTGGCTCAATTCGAAGCCATTACCGGCATCCAGGAACGGCGCTACGCCGCCGAGGACCAAGTCTGTTCAGACCTTGCTCTGCTCGCCGCCCGGGATGCGCTCGCGTCGTCAAACCTGGATCCCGAATCCCTGGATGGGCTGATCGTCGCGCAGAATTTCGGCGATGTGCGACTTGGCAGCACCCAGTGCGACTTGGTGCCCTCCCTCGCCGCGCGGGTGAAGGCGGGGCTCGGCCTCCGCAACCCCGACTGCGCGGCCTTCGACCTCATCTTCGGCTGCCCCGGTTGGGTGCAAGGCGTCATCCAGGCAGACGCCATGGTCCGTTCCGGCCAAGCGAGGCGCCTCATGGTCATCGGCGCGGACACGCTATCCCGCGTCTCGGATCCCCACGATCGCGACAGCCTCATCTACGCCGACGGCGCGGGTGCGGTGATCCTTGAGAGCCGGGAGACGACGGACGGCATCCTCGCCAGCGCTTCCCGCTCCCATGCCGTGGAAGGGTCCTGCCTTCTCACGACAGGCCCATCGTTCAAAAAGGACGCCTTCCCGGGCGAACGGTTCATCAAGATGGAGGGCCGCAAGCTCTACCGCTTCGCTGTCCAGCAAGTTCCCATCGCGCTCAAAGCCGCGCTGGACAAGGCCGGTGTGAAGCTCGCCGAGGTATCGAAGATCCTCATCCACCAGGCCAACCTCAAGATGGACGAAGCCATAGTGGATGGACTCTACGCCCTCGAAGGCTTGAAAGCCCCCGAAGGCGTGATGCCCATGACCATCGCGACGCTCGGCAACAGCAGCGTCGCCACCGTGCCCACGCTGCTCGACCTCATCACCAAAGGCCAATTGGATGGCCACACGATCCAACCCGGCGATCTCGTCCTCTTTGCTTCCGTCGGCGCGGGGATGCACATCAACGCGGTGGTGTATCGGGTGCCCAAGGGCGAATAACAGGGATGAAGGGGACGGGTCCTGCCTTATCCCCTTCATCCCCTTTATCCCTGTTGATTCCATCTCTCTCTTCCATGGGCCGACACTCAGGCACGCGGGTGACGCCCCGACAGGTTCAGGTCCATGCTGTTTCCATGGCCTTCCGCGCCTTCCACAAACCCCCGCCGCCGGAACCGGTCCCCATCTTCGGAGAACCTCCCATTCCCTTGGAATTCCTCCGGGACTTGTTCGCTTGGCTTGAACGGCCGGAGGCTCCCACCTGCACCCACGCCCACAAGGACACCATCCGCTTCCTCGTGGACCGCGACCTTCCCGCAGAGCCCGTGCTCAAGTGGCTCCGCGCCGGTGGCGGCTATTGCGACTGCAAGGTGGTAACCGAAGTCGCGGGGAAGTGGCGCGAAAAACAAGTTGAACAGGGATGAAGGGGATGGATAGGTGGCAGTTCATCCCCTTCATCCCTTTCATCCCTGTGAATTAAATTCCTTCCCGGTGCCCCGTCATCTGGTACATGAGGATGGCTCCGGCGGCGGCGACATTGAGGCTGTCCACGGCGTGGGCCATGGGGATGACGACGCGGCGGTCGCAGCGGAGGAGCCAGGCGGGGTCAAGGCCGGAGCCTTCGGGGCCGAGGACGAGCGCGCATCGGGGGGCGGGTTGCCAGCTATGGGCCACCTCGCTGCCGGGGCCCAACGCCGCCCCGACGATTTCACCCCCACGCCCTCGCCAACGCGCGAGCAGCTCGCCAGGTTCCTCCATGCGCCAAGCGGGCAACCGCCAGGCCGCGCCCATGGACACGCGGAGGGTGCGGCGACTCCAGAGGTCGGGCCCCTTGCCTAGCAGAACCCCATCCAGCCCTAACGCGGCGGCGCTGCGGAGCAGCAGGCCGAGGTTCTCGGCGTCATCCAGGCGCGGAAGCACGAGCAGGCGATCACAGGAGAGCAACGCTTCCTCGGGGGGCTGGGGCGGCACCTCCGCGCAGGCGAGCACCCCACGATGGAAGGGGAAGCCCGCCACGGCGTGAAGCTCTTCTTCCGGCGCCACGAGCAGCACGGCTGTGGAGGGCATCTGGGGCTTCAGCTGTTCGGCGAGGGCGGGCGTGGTGGCGACGGAATGCACGACGAGGTGGCCCGCGCGGCCCGCTCGAAGGAGATCCTCCACGAGGATGCGACCTTCGGCGATGAAGACTTCCTGCTCCCCCATCTTCCGCCGCCCAGCGGACCGGAGATCCCGGTAGGGCGACCAGAGCGGGTGGTCCGTGGCGAAGGGCATGGGCCTATTCTGCGCTCAGCGAGGGTCCAGGCGCACGAGAAGGCAGTGGCCTTCCGGCGAATGGCATTCAACATCCACGGCTTCATGCTCCAGGCGCAGCGCCTCCAGGGGTTCCAGAGCGAGGTTCAAAGGTCGGATCGTCCACGATCCGTTCATGGCGATGAGCCAAACCGTGGGCCCCGAAGGAATGGATACCGGGCCTTCGAGAGCGGTTAGGACGCGGACTTCCTGCCGCACTCGCGCGTGGTCGCTGATGACGCCGAAGTCGCGCACGGGACCTTGGGTGAGCGTGGCACGAGCCTCCCACGCGCCATCGAAGGCGACCGGCTCGAAGAGCGCGTCGAGGCGGACCTGACCCTGGCTCCCAAAATCGAGGTCGAGGCCTTGGCCTTCCACCATCAACAGCGTGCGGTCATAACCCTCAAAGCGCGAAAAAGGCCCAGACCGCTCCACCCTCGCCATGCTCAGTCGCCACAGGAAGTCGTCGGCGAGGGTCGCATCTGGAGGCTCGATGGCGATCTGCTCGGTCACGCCACCGCCGTCCTTCCAGGGCATCGCCTGATAGTCGCGTGGGCGCAGATGCTGGAAAGCCATGGTCCATTATTCCTTGGGCCTTCCTTTTTTTCTTTGCGTCCTTCGCGCCTTTGCGGTTCAACGGTAGCTATGACCCGCAAACTGCCCCGACACCTCACCTGGCTCGAAGCCTTCGCGGCGGCGGTGGAGACGGGGTCGCTGGAAGGCGCGGCCCAGCATCTCGGCGTCGCCCGATCCGTGGTGAGCGAGCACCTGAAGGCCCTGGAGGAATCCCTGGGGGGAGATGAGCCGCTGCTGGAACGGGCCGCGGGCAAGCGCCTGCGCCTCACGGCCCGGGGAGAGCGGCTTTACGAAGCGGCCGAGGGGCCACTGCACCAGCTCAACCTGCGCCGCCTGCGAGATCTTGCGTCGCCGGAACTCAGCCTGCGTCTTGGGCTCAATCCGACTCTCTCGGATTTCCTCCTCGCGCCCCTCGCAGATGAACTTTCATCCAAGGGCATCAAGGTGGAAGTCAGCTTCGGCGGTGCCTTCGAGTTGGTGCGGCAGGTGCAGACCCACCAATTAGACCTCGCCTTGGGCTTCACCCCCCTTCCGCCCCACCGGGGCGTGGAAAACCGCACCTTGCTCCGCCTCCCCTTCGTCATCCTGGCCGCGCCGGACGCGCCCCTACCGAAGAAGGCCAAACTCCGGGTCGCGGACCTCGCAGGGGTGCCCTTCGTGGATTGGCTTCGGGATGATCCCTACGGCGGGGCCAACAGCGCGCGCTTCGCGGCGGCGGGGATCCAGGCCAAGGAAGCGGCTCGGGTGGAGAGCTTCCTTCATCTGTTCGCCGTCCTGCGGGCCTATCGGGGTTGCGCCATTGCGCCGGATCTGCGGCGGCTTGGAGCCTTCCCCAAGGACCTGCGCGTCCTCCCGCTGGTGGAGCGCGAGCCCCAGGCCGTGGAGATCGTGGCGCTCTTCCCGGCGGAGGGCGCGTCCCCGGCGGCGGAGCTCGCACTGAAACGCCTCGCGAGGCAAGTTCGGGCTCGTCGGTAATCCGACGAATGATCTCGATTTTTTTGGAATTCCGTCTAGGCTGACTCCGCCGTACCTTGGGATGCGAGGCCGCCATGACCCCGACCGACCGCGCCATCGCCAAGCTGCCCGCGCATCTGCGCCGCTTCGTCGTGGCCCAGGATTACGAGGCCTACACGCCCCGGGACCAGGCCGTGTGGCGCCACATCCTCCACCGCCTCACGGATCACTTAAGGGACAAGGCCCATCCGGTCTACCTGGAGGGGCTCGCCGCCACGGGCATCGGTGTGGAGCGCATCCCCAGCCTGGATGAGATGAACGAGAAGTTGGAAGCCCTTGGCTGGTGCGCCGTCGCTGTGCGGGGCTTTCTGCCCCCGGCGGTGTTCACCGAATTGCAGACCCTGCGGGTGCTCGCCATCGCCGAGGACATCCGGGACCATCGCCACATCGCCTACACGCCCGCGCCGGACATCGTCCATGAAAGCGCCGGTCACGCACCGATCCTCGCGAACGCCCGCTATGCCGAGTATGTCCAGCGCTGCGGGCAGGTGGGATTCAAGGCCATCGCTTCCCTGGAGGACCAAGAAGTTTTCGAGGCCATCCGCAATCTCAGCGTCGTGAAGGAAGACCCCACCGCGACACCCACCCAAGTGCGTGACGCGGAAGCGCGTCTCTCGGCCGCGGGTTTGGCCAAGCGCTTCACGAGCGAGAACACCAAGGCTAGCCGCCTCTACTGGTGGACGGCGGAATACGGCCTCATCGGCACCCCCGCGGCCCCGAAGATCTACGGCGCGGGCCTCCTCAGCTCCATCGGCGAGGCCGAGCACTGCCTCACCGCCGCGGTGAAGAAGCTGCCCCTGTCCCTCGCCTGCGTGGACACGGAATACGACATCACGACCATGCAACCCCAGCTCTTCGTGGCCCGGGATTTCGACCATCTCTTCGAAGTTCTCGACGCTTTCGAGGCAACGCTGGCCTGGAAGCGGGGGGGGGACTTCGGCCTGGAACAAGCGCTCGCGGCGCGCACGGTGAATCACCTCGTCTTGTCTGACGGCACGGAAATCACCGGAATCGTGACGAAGGTGGAAAAGCTCGACCGGGAACACGCGCCCGGCCTCGCCACCCTCGCCGCCCATCTGCGCGGTCCCATCCTTGTCTCGAAGCAGGGCAAGGCGATTGGCGCACCCATGGAAGGCGACGCCGTGGTGCTCTTCGGCGATGCCGCGCTCCACGAGGCTCACCGCCCCGCGAATGGCCTCGTCTTCACCAGCGCCGCCCTGCCCTCGGTGGCCGGTGGCCCGGCCGACCCCGAAGCTTGGGACGCGGCCTTCGGCGCCTTCAACGCCTTTGCCACCGGCGACGCCGAGGCCTGCGCCCGCGCCGCCAAGGCCGAGGCCCTTTCGCCGGAGATGGCCGCGCACTATGTGGCCCTTCGCCGGATGAGGGAGTCTGGCCACTCCGATCCTCGGGCGCTGGACACGCTTTCGTCCGTCGTCGCCGCCCATCCTGAGGAATGGCTGCTCCAGGAAGAACTGGACGCACTCCGGACGCCCGTTCACGCCTAAACTTGGGGGCGCAAGCGGGAGCCCCCATGCCTTTCGAGCAGCTCAACGACGGCAATTGCAAAACCTACCTGGTGGCCGATGGCACCGAGGCTACGCTGGTGGATCCGCTCCTGGGCCGGGAGGACCACTACCTGAGGGTGCTCAAGGATCGCGGGCTCAAGCTCCGCGCGGTGGTGGACACCCATGTCCACGCGGATCACCTCTCCGCCTGCGCTCTGCTCCGGGACCGCACCGGCGCGGACCACGCCGTCCACGCCGCCTCGAAAGTCGCTGAAGGCAATTTGCGGCTGGAAGAAGGTTCACAGATGAAGGTCGGCGGAATCCCCGTGGACATCCTCCACACGCCGGGCCACACGGGCGATAGCATGACGCTCCGCCTGCCCGACCGGATCCTCACGGGAGATTTCCTCTTCCTCGGCGAAGGCGGCGCGGGACGGACGGACCTGCCCGGCGGTGATCCCGGTGCCCATTGGGATTCCCTTCAGAAGCTGAACGGCCTGGACGGAGCCCTGCTCGTCTTCCCGGGCCACGATTACCGGGGCCGTTCCGAATCCACCCTCGCCCAGGAACGCCAGGCCAACCCGCGCCTTCAGCCCCGGAGCCGGGAGGCCTATGTGGCCTGGCTCAACGGTCTGCAGATGCCTCCCGCCGATTGGATGAAGGCCGTCGTGAAGGCGAACCTCGCCTGCGCGCGGGACGCGAGGGGCGTTGAGATCCCGAGTGGCGGCGCCGTCTGCGAAGTGGGCGCGGGCTGCGCCGTGCCCCAGCTCAGTTGCGAGGCGTTCATGGACGGGTCGCGCCCCGCCCTCATCCTTGATGTGCGCAATCCGGACGAATTCACCGGCCCCCTCGGCCACCTCGCTGGCGCGCGGCTCATCCCCCTCCCGGAGCTCGCGAGCCGAATCGGAGAGCTGGAAGGTTTCCGTGAAAGGCCCATCGTCGTGAACTGCAAGGCTGGGGGCCGCTCCAACAAGGCCGCGGAATTACTCATCCAAGCGGGCTTCCTCGATGTCCACTCCCTCTCCGGTGGCATGGGGCGCTGGAACGAGCTCGGCTACCCGATCGAGCATTAGGGTGAACGACCTCCAACTCGGCCTGCGGGCCAACGCCCGCCAGTTCTCTCTGCTCGTTCTCGTCAACGCATTCGTCGGCGCCATGGCGGGGCTGGAACGGAGCATCCTCCCCGCCCTGGCGGAGCAGGGTTTTGGCCTCAGTGCGAAAACGGCCATCCTCGCCTTCCTCGTCGCCTTCGGCCTCGCCAAGGCCGGAGCGAATTTCATGGCCGGCCATCTGGGCCGCGAAGGGCGAAAAAAGGTCCTCGTGCTCGGATGGATCATCGGCCTGCCGGTGCCGCTCCTCCTCGCCTTCGCGCCGTCCTGGACTTGGATCGTCGTCGCCAACCTGCTCCTCGGACTCAACCAGGGCCTGTGCTGGTCCACGGCCGTCATCATGAAGATTGATCTCGCGGGGCCGAAACAGCGTGGCTTGGCGATGGGCCTCAACGAAGCCGCGGGATATGGTGCCGTCGCGCTCATGGCCTACGCCACGGCCCGCATCGCCGAAAGCTGGGGGCTTCGGCCCTGGCCTTTCCTGCTGGGCTTCGCGCTCGTCCTCGCGGGACTGCTGATCACGGTGCTCTTCGTGCGGGAGACCCGGTCCCACGCCGCCCTTGAAGGCGCGGGAGGAGGCATTTCCTCTCGAGAAGCGCTGCGACGGGGCAGTTGGAGCGATCCGGTGCTTTCGACCCTCTCCTGGATTGGCATGGTGAACAACCTCAACGATGGCCTGGCCTGGGGTCTTCTGCCCCTCTTCTATGCCTCGAAGGGCCTGGACCTCGCCCAAATCGGACTCCTCGCCGCGCTCTATCCGGCCGTGTGGGGCGTGGCGCAGCTCGGCACCGGCTGGCTTTCGGACCACACGGGGCGCAAGCCCCTCATCGCGTGGGGCATGATCCTCCAGGGCGCGTCCCTCGCGGCCCTGCCCTGGTTGCAGGGGATGGCCGCCTTCGCCGGGGCCGCCGCCCTCCTGGGCCTCGGCACGGCCATGGTCTACCCGACCCTGCTGGCCGCCGTGGCGGATGGCGCCGCGCCCTCGTGGCGTCCCGTCGCCGTGGGGGTCTACCGCCTGTGGCGGGATGGCGGCTATGTGGTGGGCGCGCTCCTGGCCGGGATCGTCGCCGACGCCATGGGCCTCGGTGCCGCCATCCTCGCCGTGGCCGGCCTCACCGCCGCAGCGGGGGTGCTCGGTGCGATCCGGTTGCGCTAGCCTTCCAGAGGAGATGGATATGACCTGGATCGAGAAGGACAAGGCCCTGCACCGCGAGATCAAGACGCCGGACTATGTCACGGCCTTCAGTCTCGTTGCCGCCCTCACGCCCCTGGCGGAGAAGGCGGGACACCACCCCGACCTAGAGCTGGGCTGGGGCTATGTGCGCATCAAACTCACCACCCACGACGCGGGCGGGGTGACCGACAAGGACCACGCGTTGGCGAAAGCCATTGATCAACTCGCGGTGAAGTTCGGCCTGCAATAGCCTTCACCGCGGTGAGTCAGCTTTTCGCCCATTCCGCCACCAGCGCCTCGAATCTCCGTCCGCGCTCTTCGAAATTCTTGAACTGATCGAAGCTCGCGCAGGCGGGGCTGAGGAGGACTTGGTCCCCGGGTTCCGCCAATTCCAAGGCGCCGTTCACGGCATCCTCGAAGCCCCAGACGGTTTCATGGGGCAGATCGTCCAAGTCCCGCTCAAGCTGCGGGATCGCGTCCCCGAGGAAGACGAGGCGGCGCAGCTTGCCCTCCAGCGCCTCCCGCAGCGGGGCGTAGCTGGCCCCCTTGTCCGTGCCACCCAGGAGCAGCACGAGCGGTCCCGGGAGCGCGCGGACGGCGATGAGGGTCGCGTCCACATTGGTGCCCTTGGAGTCGTTGTAGCAGCGCACGCCGTCCTTCTCGCCGCAAAAGGCGATGCGGTGGGCGAGGCCGGGATAGGTGCGGAGCCCTTCTCGGATTGCCTCCACACTTGCACCGGCGTGACGCGCTAGAAGCGCCGCAGCGAGGGCGTTCTCGATATTGTGATTCCCAGGAATCTTCAATTCGGAACGGTGAAGCAGGGGTTCGCCATGAAGGTGGAGCTGTCCGGCTTCGTCGCACCAAGCCTCGCAAGGTTCCCATCCAAACCGTGCGGTGTTGCCTTGTCCTGGCGCGCCTTCCGCCAGTTCCGGATGGGCCAGCGGCACCACGCGCAGGTCCTCCCTGCCCTGGCCGCCGAACACCCGCAGCTTGGCGCGACGGTAGGTTTCCAGATTCCCGTAGCGGGCCAGGTGATCCGGCGTGAGGTTGAGGAAGGCCGCGCCTTCGGCATGGAAGGAGTCGAGGCTTTCCAGTTGGTAGCTGCTCAACTCCAACGCGAAGACGGTCCCAGGCTTCGCGGATTGGACCGCCTCCAGAAAGGGCGTCCCCAGGTTGCCGCAGGCGACGGTGGGAATGCCCGAAGTCTGGAGCAGGTGGGCTACGAGATCCGTGGTCGTGCTCTTGCCGTTCGTGCCAGTGATGGCGAGGACCTTGGAGCCATCCTGTCGCTCCCGGAGGAGGCGGTGCCCCAGTTCCACTTCGCCGATGACCTCGATGCCCCGGGCCAAGGCCTCCGCGACGAAGGGCGCACTGCGGGGGATGCCGGGGCTCAGGATCACCCGATCGCATTCGTCCAGGATGGAAAGGGGGTGCCCGCCCCAGACGCCCTGGATACCCCGGGCCGCCAGCTCCCGCGCATCGGCGGGCTCCGGGCCCAGGTCAGTCAGGAGGACCTCCCCGCCCTGGTCGCGCAGCCACTGGGCCGCAGCCCGGCCGGAGGCGCCAGCGCCCATCACCACACTCCACATGCCCATGCCTGGCTCCAGATGTTAAGTCTAGCAAAGACACAGGACAGGGCCTTCCTCTGGCGGGAATTCCGAGTAGGGTTAAGCTCATCCCACGCTTTGGAGACCCGATGGAGCGATCGCTCCTCAACTTGATCCTCGCGGACGAGATTCAACTCGTCCCTGTGACCCAGCCCATCATGAACTTGCGCTCCATGCGGCTGGAGGCGCGGGAATACCTCACCCACTTCGTGGACGAAGCGGGCGTGGATCGAAGCTCCGGCGTGCTCCTGGCGGATCTCTCGCTGCCGGAAAAGGACCGGGTCGCGCTGGATCTCAAGTGCCTCGCCCGCACCTTCGAGACCTTGGCCCAGCTTCCTCCGGCCCTCTCTCACCTGCACTTCGTGAACCTGGAACCGCGGACCTTGGAGAATCCGGCCTTCTGGGAAGTGCTCCCGGGCTGGCTCGAAGCCCTATCCATTCGCCCGGACCAGATCGTGATGGAATTCACCGAAGCCCAGAGCGTCCACAACCTGGACGACCTGAAGGACTACGCCCGTCGCCTGCGCGTGATGGGGCTCCGCATCGCGGTGGATGATCTCGGTTCCGGCGTCGCGAGCCTGTCCCACATGGCGCGGCTCGCGCCGGACTTCATCAAGGCCGACCGCAGCCTCGTGCAACAGGCCCACCGCCGCCCCTACCAATCCGCCCTGCTGAACGCCCTCGCCCACTTCGCCCGCGCCATGCGCGTGGGCTTCATCGCCGAAGGCATTGAGACGCCCGAAGAATTGACGGCCATTACCGATGCTGATGTGCCGTGGGGCCAGGGCTATGTCTTTGGAAGGCCCGTCATCGGCGTGCCGGAGATCAGCCCGGCGAATCAGGCGGGCTGAAACGGGAACCACCGATACACAGCGATGAACACCGACCTGATTTCATCGGTGTCCATCGCTGTCCATCGGTGGTTCTTTATCGCAGTTTCAGCGAGCTGATCGCGAGGATGCTGCACACGATGGCGGTGATCCAGAGCCGGATCACGACTTTCGTCTCGGCGAGGCCGCCCAGTTCCATGTGGTGATGGAAGGGGGCCATGCGGAAGATGCGCTTGCCGCCGCGCAGGCGGTAGCTGCCGATTTGCAGGATCACGCTCACGGCCTCGATGACGAAGAGCCCACCCGCGATGAGCAAAAGCAGTTCCTGCTTGATGATGATGGCCACCACGCCCAGCGCGCCGCCCAGGGCTAGCGAACCCGTGTCTCCCATGAACACTTCCGCCGGGTGGGCGTTGTACCAGAGGAAGCCCAGGCAGGCGCCGCACACCGCGCCCATGAACACCGCCAATTCCGCGCCGCCGGGCACATGGGGCACGACGAGGTAGGCGGCGAGCTTCGCGTTGCCCACCACATAGGCGAGGATCGCGAAAGTGACGGAGACGACGAGCAATCCCCCCGCCGCGAGTCCATCCAATCCATCGGTCAAATTCACCGCGTTGCTCGTTCCCACGACGACGAGCCAGATCCAGGGGATGAGGAAGATACCCAGGTCCGGCTTGAAATTCTTGAAGAAGGGCACAGAGAGGTGGCTGGTGTCATGGCCCCGCAGTCCGAAATGGAGCGTCAGCCACGCCACGCCGAGGGTGATGAGCGTCAACAGGACCATCTTCTGCTTGCTGGAGAGGCCGAGATTTTGTTTCTTGAGGAGCTTCTTGGCGTCGTCAAAGGCGCCGACCGCGCCAAATCCGATAAGCGCGATGAGCGTCACCCAGATCGCGCCGCTGTGGAGATTGCACCAGAGCAGCGTGGACAGGAGGATCACGACGATCATCAGCAGGCCACCCATGGTGGGCGTGCCCGCCTTGCCTTGGTGGTGCTTGGGGCCTTCTTCCCGGATGTGCTGGCCCATCTTGAGGCGGCGCAAGGTGCGGATCATCCAGGGCCCGAGCAGGAGGCTGAGCAGCATCGCCGTCGCCGCGGCCATGGCGGCCCGGAAAGTGATGTAACGCATGACCCCGGCACCGGGGACATGGTCTCGGAAGAGCTCGAAGAGGCGCGGCAGCATGGCTCCATTGTGGCCCAGGTTGGCCTTTCCCGTCGGGTGGCGGGAAGCCGGGAGCAGCCTTCCCATTCACCGGAAATTCCCCATTCGGGTTCCCGACCGGAGTATGCTTGCCGCGCGTCCCCTCAATCACCCCGGAGATCCATGCCCAGCGATCCCCAAGCCATCGGCCGATACCAAGTTCTCCGTCTTCTCGGCGAAGGGGGCATGGGCGCGGTCTACCTCTGCCAGGATCCGCTCCTCAAACGCCAGGTGGCCGTGAAGACGGTGCTCGCGGGCCGCGCGGATTCGGCGGACATGCTGGAGCGCTTCCAACGGGAATCGGAAATCAGCGCGCGGCTCAATCACCCGAACATCGTGACGGTCTTCGATGTGGGCGATGATCCGGGCGTCGGCCCCTTCATGACCATGGAGTTCGTGGACGGGTCCTCCCTCGCGAGCCTCATCCAGGCGGGTCCGGTGGACCCTGGCTTCGGGGTGGACTTGCTCGCCCAAGCCTCGCTGGCTCTCGGTGCCGCGGCCAAGTCGGGCGTCATCCATCGGGATATCAAGCCCGAGAACATGCTCGTCAGCCGGGAAGGCGTCCTCAAACTCACGGATTTCGGCGTGGCGAAGGAAGAGACGAGCACCAGCCTCACCACCACGGGCATGCTCGTGGGCACACCCACCCACACGGCACCCGAGCTGCTCTCCGGTGACAAGGCCTCCCCGGACACAGATCGCTACGCCCTGGCGGTTACGGCCTTCCAGCTCTTCAATAAGGGGCTCCTCCCCCACAAGGGCGCGACCATCCACGCCTTGATGAGCCACATCGTCAATTCAGATCCTGAGCTTCCGCCCGATATGCCCAATCCCGCGGCCAGGGTCTTCCTCAAAGCGCTTCATCGCGATCCGAACCGGCGTTACAGCACCGGCGCGGCCTTCGTGGAGGATCTGGCGGATGCCTATGGGGCCTCCGTCGCCCTCCCCGCCCGGGCCATGGATCGGGCCGTCGTGGCGCACCCCGGCGACAGCGTCACCCAGGACATGCCCACGCCGACGGACTTCTCGCCTCGCACCTCCTCCGCCACACCAAGGACCAAGGCGAAGGAAACCAGCGGCGCCAGGCTCCAAGGACCGCCGTCGGGCCTATTCCAGAACGGCGCCGGGGGCGACGACTTGCCGCCGCCTTCGGAACTCGCCCAGCAGATCCGTGTGGGCCTTGCCGCGCCCACAGCCCAGGCCCACGCGGGCCGTGTGCACCTGCCTCAACTCGCCCCCGTCAAGGCGCGGTCGCACAAGGGCCTGCTCACGGCGGTGCTGGTCGTGGTCGCGGCTTTGGTTGGTTGGAATTACCTGCGTTCTCGTCAAGCCGCGGCAGCCGCCGCGGCCGCGGCCGCCGCGCCTCCCCCGGCACTGGCCCCCGCGGGCTTCTCCACCGTGGTGACCGACCCCGGCGGGGCGACCGTCTACCTCGGTGGTCGCCAGGTCGGGACGACCCCCATGGACCTGCTGGCCATCCCCTCCTCCGCCAAGGAGATCCGCATCGAGAAGCCCGGCTACAAACCCTGGAAAGGCAGGCTCGGGCCCAGCGACCCGCTCCCGCCGCTCATCAAGCTCGAACCCAACGACTGATTATCCGTCCAGCTTCTCGTCCGAGCCGCCGATGACTCCGGCGGTGTTGACGAGGAGGAAGGGGAAGCGGCTGTCCTCATCCGGGTTGGTGTCGTAGGCGCCGAAGCGGCAGTTCTTCAGCACGACGAAATGGTCGTGGTTGGTGAGGTAATCCGAGAGGCGGATGTCCTCTTCGATGGCGAGGCTGCCCGTGACGGTGCCGCCTTCCATGAGGAAGGACACGCGGTGGACGGTGTAGTCCGCCGTGATCTGAGGCAGCGCGAGGATCTTGGGGTCGCAGTCGGGGAGCACGATGAGCGCCTTGCTGCGGCGCAGGCCGAAGAATTTCAGATCCAGCTTGAGGTCCGGCAGGGTCACATCCGTGAGCTTGAAGAAATCCCCCGCGAGGTTCAGGTGTTCCAGGAAGCCGTGCATGACGGGCACATGGAAGACGCCCCGGATCCAGCCATTGGGCGTGAAGATCACGGAGGGCACGCGGCGAAGTTCCGCGTGGTACTTGGAGGGCTTCGGCATCTTCGCCACGCGCGATTTCACGATGCCGCCCGGGGTGCCAGAGGTCGTGCCGGACATCGTCCCCGCGCTCTCTGGGCCTGTACCTGCGCCATAGCCCAGGGTCGCCGGGCCGGGGCGGCGACCGCCCCGTTGGGTCAGGTCCAGCATGGGCATGCCCATGGTCGCGTTGGTGAGGGTGGGATCCAGGCCCACCGCGCCTTCGATGTTGGCGCCAACAAGGTTTGCCCCGCGAAGCAACGCGCCCCGGAAGAAGGCGCTGCTGAGATCCGCGTCCGTGAGGATCGCTTCCCGGAAATCGGATTCGCGGCACTTGGCGCGCACCAGGTCCGCCCCGGTCATATCCGCGTGGGCGAGGGTGGCACCCGACAGGTCGGCGAAGCGCAGCGTCGCGCCCTGAAGCAAGGCGTGGGAGAGGTTCGCGCCCACGAGGATTGCCTTTTGCAGGTTGGCGCCCGCGAGATTCGCCCCGGAAAGATCCACCGTGGTCATGTCCGCTTCGAACAACTTGGTCTTCTGCAGGTTCGCCGAGCCGAGGCGCGAGCCGTTGAGCCGCGTGTCCGTCATCTCGGCGCCGCTGAGGTTGGCCTTCCGGAAATCAATGCCGCGGAGGTCCAGGCCTCGAAGATCCGCGAACTCCAGCGAGATGTGACTGCGCACCTTCTCGATGACATCGTCCCGCGTGAATTCGGCCATGGAGGCACCTCGTGCAGGTTTTCGCCTAGTCTACTCCCGAATTCAAGAGCAACCAGTCCACCACTCGTTCAGACCTCCAAAACCGGCTTCCCTTCACGAGGATGCGGGCCCCAGGCGGGATCGCGCCCAGGCCCGAGGGGTCATCCCGAAGGGGCTCGAAGTCCGGGAACGCCAAGGCGTCCGGCCCGAAGCCTTCGGCCAGATCCCTGGCGAACTCCCCGAAGGCCCAACACCGGGACAGGCCGATCCGTTTCAAGGCCGCGCCGGTGGCTTGGTGGATCGCGGGAGCCTCAGGACCCAATTCCCGCATGGAACCGAGCACGGCGACCGGCTCACCGCCTTCCAGTTCCACCAGGGCAGCCGCGCATGCCTGGATGGAGTCGGGGCTCGCGTTGTAGGACTCATCCAACAACCAGCCTCCGCCCTTCAAGGCGTGGAGACGACCGCGTCCGGGCTCCGGCGCGACGGTGGCGAGGCCACGCGCGACGCCTTCGGCTTCGAATCCCGCGAGCAACGCGATGACGGCCGCGAGGGCCGCGTTGCCCACCTGGTGGCGGCCGCAAAGCTGGATCTGGATGGGAAGGGCGTAGTCCGGAGTCCGAAGGGTGAAGCGTTCGCCCTTCGGGCCGAGGGATTCCACGGAAGCGATGCCGAAATCCCCTTCTCCAACCGGAACCGCGAGCGCGTGGGCCGCCCAGGGCTGCTCCGCCACCCACCGGCACCACCGATCTTCCAAAGGGAACGCCCACGCGCCTCCCGGACGAAGCCCGGCGACGAGTTCGCCCTTGGCCTTGGCGATGCCCATCTGGCCTTCCCTAAAGTTCTCCAAGTGAGCCGTGCCGATGTTCGTGATGAGACCGAAATCGAGGGGGGCGATCTGCGTGAGCCGCCGGATTTCGCCGGGGGTACTCATGCCCATCTCCAACACGACCGCGTCAAAGCCGCCGGGATAGGACGCGAGTGCCTGGGGAAGGCCCAGGGTGTTGTTGCGATTTCCGGGGGTCTTCCACGCGCCGGTGGCACCGGCCAGCAATTCCTTCGTGCTCGTTTTTCCCACGGAGCCGGTCACGCCGAATACAGCCTTGGGGCGCAACTCCGCGAGGCGCGCCGCGCCCCAGGCCTGCAGGGCGGCGAGGGTGTCCGGAACGACGATCTGGGGGACCGGAAGCGGCAGGGCGTGATCCACCAGGAGGCTCGACGCACCCTTCTCGACCGCGGTGGCGGCGAATGCGTGCCCGTCCCGTTCCGCCCGCAAGGCGACGAAGCATTCGCCCGGTTGGATGGTCCGTGTGTCTATGGACAGTGCGGAGGGTCGGAGCGCACCCTCCCCCTCCACATGCCCGCCCACGCGGGACGCGGCTTCAGTGAGGGAGAACAGGTCCGCCACCTAGGCGTCCAGCAATTCGGCGAAGCCGCCAGGGTTCGCGGAAGTCCGGTCCTTCGCCACGGCCCGGCGGTGGTAATCCATCTGGCCGAGGTGGAAGGAGAGATGGGTGCTCAGGTGCGCGAGCACCATGCGCGTTGAAAGCTGATGGCCCCGGATGGCTTCGGGAAAGGGTGCGTCGAGCCGCGCGGGGTCGAGCGTGTCTAGCGCGGCGGCGACTTCAACCTTGGCGGCGCGGACTTCGGCGATGACCGCTTCCCGCGTGAGATCCCGCTGCTCAAATTCGGCGTCCCGGTGACGGACATAGCCGCTTCCCCCCAGCACGGCGCCGATGAAATGGCGGAGGTTGCCCGCGAGGTGGAGCGCGAGGTTGCCACCGAGGGTGGGCTGGCCTTCAACCGCCTTCCACAACGACGCATCATCGGGATAGAGCCCTACCTCCCGTTCCAGGACTTCCAGATCCCGGGCGAAGATGCGAGCGTGGACGAGGATTTCCAGGTTCATGGCCGCTCCTTGAAGAAAGCTTCCACCGCCGAGCGATCGCTGTAAGGACGCTTCACTCCCTTCACCTCCTGGTAGGGCTCGTGACCCTTGCCTGCGAGCAGGAGCAAGTCGCCGGGACGACAGTCGGAGAG
The DNA here is from genome assembly GCA_018269025.1 of Acidobacteriota bacterium. GTDB lineage: Bacteria > Acidobacteriota > Holophagae > Holophagales > Holophagaceae > JAFDVN01. Next base: position 20,186 of record JAFDVN010000102.1, read on the forward strand.
GGCGGCGCGCACCGTGGCGGCGCGATCCGCGTCCCGGTGGTAGCGAGTGCCATCCTTGCGAATCGTTTCAGGAATGCCCGGCGCGGCGTCATTCAGGATGACCTCGGGGTCTTCCTCGCGCGGATTGTCCGAAGTGTGCCAGATCACATCCGCGCCCTTCGCGACCGCTTCGGCCATGAGCGGACGCTTGGTGCGATCCCGATCGCCACCACAGCCAAAGAGCACATGGAGTCTTCCGCCCGGAGGCAGCAAGCGCCGTCCTTCGATGAGCAGTTTCTCCAGCGCGTCCGGCGTGTGGGCGTAGTCCACCATCACACCGAAGGGCTGGCCGCAGTCCACCCGCTCAAGGCGACCGGGGGCGCCCTGAAGGCCGGACACGGCAGGCAGCAAATTCTCGATGTCGAAGCCCGCCTCGATGCATGCCGCGAGGCAGGCCAACAGGTTGTAGACATTGAAGCGGCCCAGGAGCGGGCTCGCGATGGGCCAGCTTCCCGCCGCGCTGTGGAGCGTAAAGCGGGAGCCCGTAGGTCCAAGTTCCAAATCCGAAGCTCGGTAGCAGGCGGGCCGCTCGATGGCGTAGCTCACATGGCCGCTATCGGCGAGCCAGGCCCGGCCCGAGGGGTCATCCGCATTGATGAGAAACCGGTCGCACTGACCCGCGAGTTTCTTCTTGGACGCGAAATAGGCCTCCATGGTGCCGTGAAAGTCCAGATGGTCCTGGGTAAGGTTGGTGAAGACACCCACCTTGAACCGCGCCCCCGCGACCCGACCGAGATCGAGGCCGATGCTGCTCACCTCCACCGCTGAAGCGCGGTCACCCGCCTCGAAACTTCGTCGTAACCAACGGTAGAAGCTCGGGCTCTCCGGCGTCGTGCGGACGGCCTCTTCTTCATGGTCCCCCGCCGCGTTCAACACCGTGCCCACGAGCCCGCAGCCGATGCCCGCGCCGCGAAGAAGCTGGCGGATCAGCGTCGTCGTCGTCGTCTTGCCATTGGTCCCCGTGACACCGATGAGGGCGATGCGTTCATCTGGGTCGCCGTGGAGGCGCTTGGCGAGGCGTCCCATGGCGAAGCGGGCATCCGGCAATCGCGCATAGGCCAAGCCCGGAGGCGGCTCGACGGCGGATTCACTCAAGGCCGCCGATGCGCCCTGGGCGGCCACCTGGGGAAGGAAGGTGATGCCATCCGACTTCTCGCCCTTCAACGCGATGAAGGCCCATCCCGGTCCGGCCTCCCGGCTGTCGCAGGTGAGATCAAGAACTTCCGCGTCCTGTGGCCCGGCCAGGCTCGTCACCGCTTCGCCTTGGATGAGTTCCGAAAACTTCACGGGCCCTCCACGGTGATGGTGACGGTGTCGCCGTCCTTGAGCTCTGTCCCAGCCGCGGGGCTCTGGGTTTTCACTTTGGCGGCGAAGGCGGTGGAGGGCGCGCCCTTCACCGCTGGCGTGCCGCCCACGAGCAGGATGCGCTGGAGGGCGGCCTTCAGGCTGAGGCCGCTCAGATCGGGCACTTTGCCTTTCTCGATGTGGAAGGAGGCTTCGTCCGTCTCCGCCACGGGCCAGTCCCGCAGGGTGAGGCGCTGGTCGGATTCGGCGGCCTGGCCTCCGGCGGTCTGCTGGTAGCGCAAGATGGCGTTGCCCACTTCCGCGAAGAGCGGCGCGGCGACGCTGCCGCCATCCAGATCACCCTGGGGATCATCCAGCATGATGAGGATGCCGTAGCGGGGATGGTCCTCGGGGAAGAACCCCATGAAGGACGCGTAGTGGCGCTTGGGATCGTATTTGCCGTCAATGATTTTGCGACTCGTGCCGGTCTTGCCGAAGGCGATGACGCCGCCATCCAGCTTCGCCCGCTTGGCCGTGCCTTCGGTGATGACCCCTTCGAGCACGCCGCGCATGATCTCGGAGGTCTCGGGGCTGATGACCTGCTGGCGGACTTCCGGCGCGTGCTCCTGGAGCAGCGCACCCTGATCATTGAAGACCTTTTCCACGAGGATGGGCTTCATGAGCTTGCCGCCGTTGGCGATGGCACAGCCCGCCATGAGCACCTGGAGGGGCGAGGCGCTGAGCCCGTAGCCGTAGGAGATCGTCGTCTGGGAGGTGCCGCTCCACTGGTCCGGGGAAGGCAGTCGGCCGTTGGTCTCGCCGGGGAAATTGAGCCCTGTGGGATCGCCGAAGCCAAACTTCTTCAAGTATTCGTAGTGGTCCGCCGGCTTGAGGCGGGTTCCGATCTCCGCCGCGCCGATGTTGGAGCTGAGCCAGAGCACCTGTTCGAAGGAGATCGTCCCGTGGGCGTGGGTGTCCGTGACGATCTGGCCATGGGGGAACGCCATGCGTCCTGGGCCGGTGTTGAACATCTCGCCCAGGTGGACCTTCCGCTCCTCCAGGGCGATGGCGGCGGTGAAGATCTTCATGGTGGAGCCGGGCTCGTAGGCGTCCTCCACCGGATGCACCCGGCGCGCGTCCCGCTGCCGATCCAGCTCCGCCTGGTAATCGGCCTTCATCTCCGGGGTCATTTCGGATTCCGAAAGGCCCTGGAACTTCTTGGGAAGGATGTGGTTCGGGTCAAAGGTGGGCGTTCCCGCCATGGCCAGGATTTCGCCAGTGTCCGGGTCCACGACGATGGCATAGGCGGTCTTGGGGTGGCTCTTGGCGACGGCCTCCGTGAGCGCGTCCTCGACGATGTGCTGGATGGTGGCGTCAATGCTGAGTTGGATGCTGGAGCCGTTCACTGGCACCTGGGCGTAGTTCTCGCTCATCTCAAGCAGGTGCCCACGGGCGTCCCGGGGCGCGACCAGCTTGCCTTCGCGGCCTGAGAGCACCTCGTTGTAGGCGCGCTCGATGCCGAGCTGGCCGAGGCCGTCAATGTTGGTGAAGCCGAGGATCTGGCAGGCGAGGCTGCCGCGGGGATAGAACCGGCGAACCTCAGGTAGGAATTCCAGGCCTTCCAAGTCCATCGCCTTCACCGCCGCCGCCTTGGAAGGCACGAGCTGGCGCTTGATCCACACGAAGCTCTTCTTCTTCAGCAGGCGGCTCAGGATGTCCGATTTGGACATCTCCAGCACCGGCGCGAGCCGCGCGGCCACTTCCGCCGCCGTCTTCCGATCGGGTTCCCCCCACTTATCCGCGCCGGGCTCTTGCTGGTAATCCGGGTAGAAGGTGCGTGGGTCGGCGAAAAGACTATCCACCCTCAAAGAGATGGCGAGGTTGTCCCCCTTGCGGTCCCGCAGTTCGCCGCGGATGGGCATGATGTCCACGGTGGTGAGGTGCTGGCGCGCGGCGCGCTCGTGGTAGGAGCGGTGCTGCACCACCTGCAGCCAGAAGAGCCGCAAAAAGACGGCTGCGCCCCAAGCCGCGACGAAGGCCAGCACCCACGGCCGACGACTGCCCTGGAGCTGACGCGCCTCCGGCGCCCCCTCCATGAGGCGGCGCGAGGAACGGGATGAGGAGGACAGCAGCGACATTCAGTTCGGCCGATCCTCCAGCCTACCGTCAGCGACCCAACTCCTCCCAGGAGTTCACGGGGCGCAGCTTGGCTTCGCGCTGATCGGCGGGGCTGAAGGCGCGCTGGATGAGGCGACCCTGCTTCTTGGGCTGCATGCCGCTCTTCACGGCGTAGGACTGGATTTCCTCATCCCGCTGGAAGCGGCTGCGTTCCAGGAGCAGCTTGCGCTGGGTCTCCTGCTCTTGATTGATGCGGGCCTGCACCTCCGTCATCCGGTAGCCCAGGCGCACGGACTGGACCTTCAGGTAGACGAGGGACATGAGCGGCAGCGCGAGGGCCAGGGCGAGGAGCAGCAGGCGCAGGACGCCCTCGCTCTCGACTTGGCGGACCTGGGCACGGTTTCCGAGGTTCACGGGGGACCTCACTGAGGCAGGCGCTCGGCCACGCGCAGGCGGGCGGAGCGGGAAGGCGGATTGGCGGCGAGTTCGGCCTCGGAAGGCTCCTGACCGCCGGGATGAATGAGCGTGATGAGCTTGGGAAGGGGTTCGGGAGCGAAGCGGCCCGGGCCGTCGTAGATGCCCGCGAGGCGGCGGAAGGTCTGCTTGACGATCCGGTCCTCCAGGCTGTGGAAACTGATGACCGCGAGGCGTCCGCCAGGGCGGAGGGCCTGGATCGCTTCGCCGAGCGTCGCCGCCAGGCGCTCCAACTCGCCGTTCACGGCGATGCGGATGGCCTGGAAGGTCCGGGTGGCGGGGTCCGCGTGGCCCTTGCGCTTGGCGGGTTCCCGGGGGATGACCTTGTAGACCGCTTCGGCGAGATCGAGGGTCGTCGCGAGGCGGCCTTCATGGAGCGCGGTGAGGATGGACCGGGCGATGAGCTTGGCGAGGCGCTCTTCGCCGTAGGTCTTCAGCGCGTAGGCCAGGGTTCCTTCATCCTGGCGCTGGATCCATTCCAGGGCAGTCATGCCGGAGTCGGTATCCATCCGCATGTCCAAGGGGCCCTGTTCCCGGAAGCTGAAGCCCCGGGAAGCGGACTTGAGCTGGAGGGTCGAGACGCCAAGATCGGCGAGGATCGCATCGAAACCCTGGGGGGCGTGAAGCGCTTTCCAGGCCTGGAAGTCCGGCTGGCGGAAGACTTCCTCGTGGGCGGAGGCGAACACGGCCAGGCGGGGGTCGTGGCCCAGGCGCTCCTGCGCCAAGGCCCGAGCCTCGGGGTCCCGGTCCACCCCCGCGTACCGGGAATCGCCATCGCAGCGGCGGAGCAAAGCCTCCGCGTGGCCCCCAAGGCCCAGGGTGAGATCGAGGATGCGGGCGGCCGGCGGAAGCGGCAGAGCCTCCAACACCTCGTTGAGGAGGACAGGGATGTGGACGGGGGTCGTGGTCATCATCTAGATCCCCAGTCCCGCGAGTTCAGAGAGGTCTTCCGGCGTGAGCGGATCGGCCACCAGACGCTTCTCGAAGCCGCCGCGGTTCCAGATGGCGATGTGGTCCATCTGACCGAGCACCGCGACCTCGCCCTTGAGCCCGGCGGATTCGCGCAGGATGGGCGGGATGACGAAGCGGCCTTGGGCGTCCGGCTCCACTTCCGAGCCGTAGTAGGCGGTCACTTCCAGGAACTTGCGCTTGGCGGGGCTGGTGGCGGGTAGGGCCGCCAGACGGGCCTCGATACCCTCCCACACCGGCATGGGGTAGAAGCGGGCGCTTTGGCCATCCAGGGAAGTCAGGTAGTGGACAGAGGCTCCCTGGCCCTCGCCCTGGGCGAAGGTTTCCAGCTCGGCCTTGAAGGTTGAGGGGAGCTTGAGGCGTCCCTTCTCATCCACCGTGGCCGGGGAATTGCCGCGGAATCGCAGCATTCTCGGCGCCTTTCAACAAAGAGTCCCGGGAGACGCGGGTGGAAGGTCCGAGGCCACTTTGATCCTCTTCATTCCAATTTTGTCCACTGAGATCCACAACAGAATCTAGGAAGCCCCCCTCCCGCAACAAGGCAAAGAAAAACGAAATTTGGGCCCCGATTCAGGGCCTAAACGGGAAAAAGGCGCGAAAACCGCGCCTCAGGTCGTGGGTTAGGGCTTGAGCCTGGCCCTTGGGGGCCCTAGGACAACCGCTCTTCCTTGAAGTCCAGCAGGTGCCCGCTCTTCTTCGCCTTGGTCTTCAAGTAACGGAGATTGTTGGGGTTGGCATCCATTTGGTGGCGCTCCCGCTCCACCTCGATGCCCGCCTGTTCCAGGGCACCGATCTTCTTGGGGTTGTTCGTCAGCAGCTTAATGCGGTGGATGCCGAAGAACTTCAGCATTTCCACCGCGCTGTCGTAGGTCCGAAGGTCGTCGGGGAAGCCCAGCGCGTGGTTGGCCTCCACCGTGTCCATGCCCTGCTCCTGGAGCGCGTAGGCCTTGAGCTTGTTGAGGAGGCCGATCCCACGGCCTTCCTGACGCAGGTAGAGCACCATGCCGCCGTGGGCCGCGATGTGCTGCAACGCTGCTTCGAGCTGCTGGCGGCAGTCGCAGCGCAGGGAGCCGAGCACATCCCCCGTCCAGCATTCGCTGTGGATGCGCACCGGGATGCGCTTGCGGGCGTCAATCTCGCCGCTGACGACGGCGAGGTGCTCCTTGCCCGTCGTCTTTTCGAGGAACCCGTAGACCGTGAAAGTCCCGTGGAGGGTCGGCACCACCGCCTTCGCGATGAAGGGCACCCGCTCCGCCTCGAGCTTCCAGAGCAGCTCGAGCTTCGGGGCGGTGGGGCAGTCCTTCGACATGATCGGGTCGTCCTCGTTCCTTCGGATGCGCTGGGATCACGGACCGTGACCTCACTTACCAGCTTAGGGCAGTCCTTGCCGCCCTCGCCACCCATCGGGCGCTAGCTTGCCCCTTCCGGGGGCGTGGGCCGCTTCGAAGCAAAGTCCGGGAACATCTCCTTCGTGCATTCCGGGCAGATGCCATGAGTGAAGTCGGCCTCGGAATGGCTGGAGATGTAGGATTCGATCTGGTTCCAGTAGCCCCGATCGTCCCGGATCTTCTTGCAGCAGGAGCAGATGGGGAGGAGCCCCGATAGTTGCTTCACCTGGGTCAGGGCCGTGGTGAGTTCCGCGTTCCTCGCCTGAAGTTCCTCGGTGCGGTTCGCCACTTCCGATTCGAGCGCCGCCTTGCTCCGGGCGAGGGCTGCCACCCGAAGGCGGATGAGGCCGTAGACCCCCGCGACGCCGACGAGCCCATAGATGAGAAGCGCCCAACCCGATAGCCACCAGGGCGGGCGCACGCGGAAGGCGACCGTCGCCACCGGCCCAAAGGACCCATCGTCTTGGGCTGCGCGGGCTTCGAAGCGATAGCTTCCTCCAGGCAACGACGCGTAGCGCGCGAGATGGCCTTCCAGGTCGTGCCAGGTGTCTTCAAGGCCCACCAAACGGATCTGGATGCGAAGGCCGCGTTCATGCAGAAAGGTGGGCGCGCTCACCCGGAAGGACACCGTGCCTTCCCGATGGGAAAGGGTCCCAAGGGCGTAGGGCGGCAGGAGCGTTCGAGCGCCCGTGGTGACTTCCAGAACGCGGGCCTCTGGCGCGGGGCTCGGAGTCGTCGTCGGGGATGGATCGTACCTCACGAGCCCCGCGCCCGTTCCCACCCAGACATGGCCGGGCTCGACGAGCAGCGCGTGGACGGAACAATCCTCATTGGCCATGCCGTCTTCGCGACCCACATGGAGCGGGGGATCCAGCCGATCCATGCCGCGGTCTGTCGTGGCCCATACCTTGCCAGCGGCATCCGTCCCAACCGCATAGATGAGGTTCGAATGGAGCCCCTGCCCTTTCGTGCGCTTCTCAAGAACGGTAAGGCGACCGCTTTCCACCCGGACCCGCGTCAGCCCTTCGGGTTCCTGGTAGTGAACCCAGGCGCTGCCATCGGGCAGGAAGGCAACGCCCCGGACATTGTGGGGCTCCAGCCCATCCTGGGTGGTGAAGAGACGCCAATTCGAATCCTTCCCCCGCACCAGCAGCCCCGCCGATGAGCCCGCCCAGAGGCGTCCCTGGGTGTCCTCCTTCACCGCGAAAACGGCGAGGTCCTTCACGCCAAACCGCGCGGGCGCGACCTCCTGGATCAGACGGCGGGCCGTGGGATCCCACCGAAGCAGGCCGAGCCGCGTGTGGCCGAACCAGACTTCATGCCTGGAATCCTCCATGACGCTGTTCACGAAGGAACCCGCATCGCCCAAGGGCGCTTTCTCCGCGCGGGTCTGACCAGGGCGCATCCACAAGGTCGGTCCGATGGTGTTTACCATCCAAAGGGTGCCGAGATGGTCCTCGGCCAATGACTTTATCCGCCAGCCTTCGGTGCCTGGAACCGATTGAAACCCTGCCGGACCAAGTCGGTAAGCCCCGTCATCCGTTCCGATGAGGATCTGATCCTTTGGATCGCGCGTGATCCACCAGACGGTTTCTCCGGAAGAACCATCCCCAACCCCATAGTTTCGGACTCGGCCCCCGCCATCCAGCCGCGCCAGATCCGGACCAACCACCCACAAGGTCCCTTCGGAATCCCGGAAGATCGTGCGAACCCACCGGAAGGGAAGTCCTTCCGCTCGCCCGATGGTTTCAGCGTGACCCTCGACGAGGTGGACGATGCCGCTCTGGGTCGGTAACCAAACCGATCCATCCCGGTCCAGGAAAGGCAGACTGGCGGGAGAAAGGCTTCCACTCAACTCCTTGGACTGGTCCAAGAATCGCGAGCCACCGGGTTCCTTCATCGCGAGGGAGCGCCCGGTCCCAGCCCAGAGCCTACCTTGCCCATCCTCGATCACGAGCCGCGGACCCTCCTGAGGCAAGCCATCGGCGGGCCCCCAGGATTCGGACCGTCCATCGGGGTAGATGGCATGGATCCCTGCGGGAGACGCGATGTACATGGCACCGCTGAGGGGCCCGGCGCATAGCGCGAAGGGCGCGGCCGGTGGATGCCAGGCCACCTTCGTGAAGGAAAGGCCCTTCTGCTGGACATACAGCGCCGCACCGACGGAGGTCCATACGCGGCCCTGACCATCCAACGCGAGATGACCTGCGCCGCTGGTGGAGGGGATCCCATCCAACAGAGCCTGATCCACACGGCCATCCTTGAAGCGCACGAGCCCGCGGATAGAGGGGATCCAGAGCCCCTCCTTCGTCGCGAGGATCTGGGGCACATAGTCCGCCGGGAGACCGTCCTTCGTGGTCCACACCTTCCATTGACCGGCGGAATGGCGGAGGAGCCCCCCTTCGGTCCCCATCCAAAGAAATCCATCCGTGTCCTGGGCGATGCAGGCGATGGTGCCCGCGGGCAAGCCCTGCTCCGGACCCACCACGGTGAAGGGAAGACGACCGCCCCCCTGGGCTGCGAGCCCCGTCGCCAGTACCGCCGCGAGAACCCAGCGCAGGAAGGAGATCAACCGAGATCCTTGGCGACCTGCTCCGCGAGGGCCCCCTGAACGGTGGCGAGGGCCTTGGTGAGCGGCCCATCGAGTTTGGCGCCGCTGGCAAGACGATGACCACCGCCGCCGAAGCGCTTGCAGACGGCGTTCACATCCACCCGTTCCCGGGAGCGGAGGGAGAGCTTGATGCGGCCGTCATTCGCTTCGTAAAGCAGCGCGGAGACTTCCACGCCCTTGAGGCGCATGGGCTGTTGGACCAACTCGTCGAGGTCCTCGTGGTTCGCGCCGCAGGCCTCCAAATCGGAAAGGGAGACGGTGACGAGCGCCACGCGGTTCTCCTCAACCAGCCGCAGGCCCTCCATGGCGCGGCCCCAGAGCTTCACCTTCTGGGGCGTGTCCGTGTGGTAGAGCCCCTGGAAGGTGCGGGCGGGTTCGGCGCCCATCTCGATGAGCTCGGCTGCGGCGCGGTGCAGCTTGGGCGTGGCGTTGGAGAAGCGAAAGTTGCCCGTGTCCGCCACCATGCCCGCGTAGAGGGCGCGCACCATCGCGGGGGGCCATGGCTTCGCCATGCGCGTCGCGACTAGATCATGGACCAGCTCGGCGCTGGCGCTGGCGGTGGCGTCCGTGAATTCCTGGTCGAAGCCCTTGGGCGCGTCCTTCAAATGATGATCCAGGCAGGCGCGGACGGCCTTCGTGGATTCAAACGCCCCGTGCATCGGGCCGAGGCGGTGGGGTTCCGAAGCGTCCGTGATGAGCCACACATCCGGCCAGGCGGCGAGATCCTTGTGCCGACCTTCCGGCTCGTAGGCCTCCGCGAGTCCGGCCTCGTCCAGCCACCGCAGGTTCTCCGGAATGGATGGCGTGACGACCATCCGCACCTCCTTGCCGTGCGAGCGCAAGTAAGCCGCGAGCCCAATGGACGCGCCGATGCCGTCCCCATCCGGATTCTCGTGGGTCGTGAGAAGAAAGCGCTGGTGCGCGTCCAGGAAGGCGGCGAAGCGGTCGAGCATGAAAGGATTGTCTCACCACGAAGACCACAAAGACCACAATGCTCATCTTTCGTGGTCTTTGTGGTCTTCGTGGTGAAGATTCCCTAAAGCTGTTCCTTCTTCGAATCCAGGCTTCCCGGTTTGAACTTCTTCAATTCGGCGACCACATCGGCGAGCATGGCGCGCTTGATGGCGTAGGGCAGGAAGGCGCTCTTGAAGCCCATGATGATGACTTCCTTGATCTCGTCCAGGGTGAAGCCGAGGGTCTCGTGGAGCTTGAGGTATTCCTCGCTGACCGTCGTGCCCGTCACGAGGCGGTTGTCGGTATTCACGGTCACACGCAGGCCCAGATCGTAGAAGAGGCGGATGGGATGGTCCTCAAGCCGCTTCACAGCTTTGGTCTGCACATTGCTCGAAGGACAGCATTCCAGTGGGATGCGGTGATCGTTGATGTAGTTGAGGAGGTCGCCATCCTCGATGAGCCGGACGCCGTGGCCGATGCGATGCGCGCCGCAAAGGTGGACCGCCTGGTGGATGCTCTCGGGCCCGTAGGCCTCGCCCGCGTGGAGGGTGCAGTTGATGTTGTTGGCGAGCACGCGGCCGAAGGCTTCGCGGAACTTCTTGGCGGGAAAATTCTCCTCCGCGCCCGCCAAATCGAAGCCGACGACCCCCTTGTTCTTGAAGGCCACCGTAAGGTCCGCGAGCTTGTTGCTCGTTTCCGGGCTCATGTGGCGGATGCCGCAGATGATGACGCCGTATCGGATGCCGTACTGCTTCTGGGCCTTCTTGAGACCTTCAAGGACCGCCTGGACGATGGTGTGGAGCGTGAGTCCTTGTTGCTGGTGGAGGATGGGGCTGTAACGCACCTCGATGTAACGGACATTCTCCTTGGCCGCGTCCTCCGCCAACTCAAAGGCCGTCCGTACGAGGCTGTCGTAGGTCTGCATCACGGCCAGCGTCACATCGAAGGCCTTGAGGTATTCCACCAGCGAAGGGCAGTCTTCGCCCTTCTGCACGAAAGGCCGCAGCTTCTCCGGCGTCGAAGCCGGGAGCTTCACCTTCTGTTCTTCCGCCAATTCCAAAATCGTCTGGATTCGCAGCGACCCATCCAAATGGACATGGAGATCCGTCTTCGGAAGGCGCTGGAGGTCGGCGAGTGTGAGCTTCGGCATGGGGAAGCCTAGCGCCTCCAGCCCCGAGTCTCCAGCCCGTCTATCACGCGTTCAACTGGCTGACTTTGTGGGCCAGGAAGAGGTGATCGGTGCCCTTCTTCTGGCACTTGTCGCAAAGCCCGAAAATCTGGTGGCTGTGGTGGAGCGCCTTGAAGTGGTGTTCTTCGCAGATACGGTCCTGGAGCGCTTCCAGGTCGGGGCGGTAGAACTCGATGATGGTGTGGCAGTTCAGGCAGATGAGGTGGTCGTGGTGCTCATCGTGGCGCACGGCCTCGTAGTGGGCGTGCTGGTCGCCGAAGCTGCTCTTGCGGACCAGTCCGGCCTGCACGAGCAGATCCAAGGTCCGGTAGACGGTGGCTCGGGAAATGTCCCGGCCCTGCCCTTTCTGGTTCATGTGCAGTTCGTCGGCGTCGAAATGATGTTCTTCGGCGAAGACCGCCTCCACGAGGCTGCGGCGCTCCTCCGTGAGCTTGAGGTTCCGGCCGCGCAGGAACTCCTCGAAGCGGACCTGGGCCTGTTGCAGGTCGGCGGCGCGCTTGCTGGGGCGTTTCGTCATGGGGGCCTCACCTGGAATTCTACCTTCGGCTTCCCAAACCGAGGAACTAAGCCTAGACTTGCAGCATCCGCGAGTTATAGCCGGGGGATTCCTCTATGTCATTCGTCACGCTGAAAACGCCTTCCTTGAGCGCCGAACAGAAGAAGCGGTTGGGTGACCGCATTCTGTATGCGCTCCAGCAAGAAGGCATTCTCCCTGGTTCCGTCGTGCTTCGTTATGAGATCGAGCATGGGGATCTCTACATGGATGGGAGCCTCGTGGAAGCGCCCCGCCCCGCCCCGGTGGCCGCCCCTGCGCCCGTCTTCTCCCTCGCTGCTTCCCGGATCTCGGACGACGCCGCTCCCCGGGTTGAAGCCATCCCTGATTACAAGACCAAGGCCCGCCGCAACAAGAAGGAACTGGAAGGCCTCAAGGACAAGCTCGCCGACCTCATCAAGCGGGACACGAGCGTCAGCAGCTTCGACGCCCAGAAGAAGCTGAACCTCACGGATTGCGATTGGGCGCCCAACACCCTGCGCCGCCTCTTCAGCGAGCTCATCGAGGAAGGTCTCGTCCGCAAGGAAGGCGAGAAGCGCGGTACCCGCTACCTTTGGGCCACCAAGGGCAAGGAAGACCTGCCCCCGGCGAAACTCGTGAAGGGCGAAGGGCACGAATAGGACGGGGCACAGACCTCAGGCCACGGGCCTCGGACCGAATGAGGTTCGAGGCCCGTCGCACGTTTAGCGCTTTTTCAGGCCTTCCCGGACGAGGCGCTCCACATCCTCCGCCTTCCGGGGAAGGCGCGCGCTCAAGTTCACCGGGCCATCCTTGGTGACGAGGATGTCGTCCTCGATGCGAATGCCGATGCCCTGCCACTTGGGGTCCACGCCTTCGGCGCCTTTCGGGATGTAGATCCCGGGCTCCATGGTGAGCAGCATCCCGGGCTCCAGCTTGCGGGAGCCGCCTCGGCGATAAATGGCGTCCCCCTGGCCGTAGCTCCCGGCGTCATGGACATCGAGCCCGATCCAGTGGCTCACGCCATGGGGCAGGAAGCGCTTCCATTCCATCTTCTTGAAGACTTCGTCCTTGTCCCCCTTCAGGATGCCCAGGTCCACGAGGCCGTCGCTGATGATCCGCCCGGCGGCATACATGCTCGCGATGTGGGGATTGCCCGGCTTCATCTCGGCGATGCCCGCGTCCTGGGCCTTCAGCACCAGATCGTAGAGCTTGCGCTGCTCGGGGCTGAAGGTGCCATTCGCCGGCCAGGTGCGGGTGATGTCCGAGGTGTAGAAGCCCAGCTCAGCCCCGGCATCCATGAGAATGAGGCTGCCCGGCGCGATGGGCTGGTCATTGAAGGGGTAGTGGAGCGTGCAGCCGTCGTTGCCCGCGCCCGCGATGGTTTCGTAGGCGAGGAAGCGCGCCCCCAGGGAGCGCACGGTGCCTTCGAAGGCCCCAGCTACCTGACCCTCGTTCGTGAAGCGGGGACTGCCCTTCATCGCCGCGAGGTGGCCTTCGATGCTCACCTCCACAGCCTTCTTGATCATTTCGATCTCGGCGGGCTGCTTGATGGATCGCATCTCCGCCGACATCGCCCGGCCATCCACGAGGATCTTGTCGCCCCCGCCCCAGTTGGTCGTGCCCTTGGGATAGGCCACATCCAGCACCCGGTCCCGGAAGGGCATGTCCAGGTTGTCCATGAAGACGATGCGCTTTGCGGCGCGAAGGGTTTTTTGGAGTTCTTTGTCGGCGGGTGAATCGCCCTTGCCCGTCTCGCCTTCGTTGAAGGTGAAGGCCTCATCCGCGCCCAGCGCCTTTGCGCCCTCCACGCCGAGGCGGGGTCCAGTCCAGGTTTCCATGCGCGGGTCACGGGGCTGAACGAGCAGCGTGTATTTGCCCGTATCCCCATCCAGCAGCGCGACCGAGTTCTCCTCCTCCACGCCGGTGAAGTAGTAGAAGTCCGAATCCTGGCGGTAGGCCCGGTCCCCATCGCCGTTGGCGGGCTGCACGGGCATGGATTTCAGCACGGCGATCGTGCCCGGACCCATGGCCTTGATGGCCTGGAGCAGCCGCGCGCGATTGCCCGCGAAGAAGGAGGCCGGAAGCCGCACATGGTGCCAGCCGCCGGGGGGCACGGGCGACTGGGCGACAAGAGCCGGTGCCGCGAGAAGGAGAGCCAGTGCGCTGCGCATCGTAGGACCTCGTGCCGCTAGGTATACCTCAAATCGGCCGAGGGCGGAGCGAGATTCCATAGGCGGCGTAGCCGAGCGTCAGGATCACGAAGGCGGCCCGGATGCCCACCCCTTCCACCAGGGCGCTGCCCAGGAAAGGCCCAACCACCATGCCCACCGCGTAGGCGATGTTGAGCACGGCGAAGCCGGATCCAAAATCGGAGCGACCTTCCGCTTCGATGGCATCCGCCACGCCGGGACCGCAGGGGGCCATGACGAAGCTGGCAGTCGCGCCGATGAGGATCATGGCGGCGATGACGGTTGCGAATCCCGGCATGAAGACCGGCAGTGGCAGGACGAAGAGGCATAGGAAGAGCCCGATGCGGATCACCTTCACCCGTCCCGCGCGATCCGAGACACGGCCTATGAGGGGCGACGCGAGCGTGTGGCTCAGGGCCGCCGCCGCGAAGCAGATCCCGATGGAGGCAGGGCCTAGGTGGAGTGCGCGATCTAGGTGCAGCGGCAGGGTGGAATCCACGAGCGCCCAAAGGCCCGACGCGAGCACCATCGCGCCGGTGATGGCGCGGATCAAGGGGTTGGCGAGAAGGGCCCGCCAGAGGATGGGTCCCATGGCCTGATGGGCCTCATCTTTCAGCAGGAAGGCCCGGCCCGCCGCATCCACCAGCACGATCGCCGCGCCCACGAGGAAAGGCGCGCGCGGACCTGCATGTTGGTCCAGGAAGCCCGACACCGGTGGACCCAGTAGCACGCCCACATTGGCCGCGGCGAAGGCGAGGCCCATGGCCTGACCTCGTTTCTCTGGCGCGAAATGATCCGCCAATAGCGCCATTCCGGGGACCCATGTGGCCGCGCCCGCAATGCCCTGGAGCACGCGAGCCACCACGAGCAGGCCATAGGATTTCGAGAAGGCGAAGAGCAGTGTCGTCGCGCCGAGGCCCACCAACCCGATGAGCATCACCGATCGCCGCTCATGGCGATCGGTGATACGCCCCACCGGCAGCGTCGCCGCCAGCAGCGCCACGGCGTAGCTCCCGAAGAGAATCCCCACCTTCATCTGACTCAAATGCAGATCGGCCGCGTAGCGGGGCAGCAGCGGCACCAGCAGGTAGTAGAGGAACAAGTCCGTGAAAAAGGCGAGGGCCGTGACGGTCAACGCGGCGGTGGAGGGTTTCAGGCGCATGGATCAAGCATCGCGCGCCATCTCGACTTTCGGATAGGCCACGCGGAAACCACAGGCTTCATAGGCGCGCTGGCTGGGCGTGGAGGGGAGTGTGCTGGCGGTGGCGAGATCGCATCCCGCCGCGACTGCGTCCCATAGGCGCGCGCGGATCAACGCCTTTTGGAGGCCGCGCCCCCGAAACCGCGGAAGGACGGCGTCCCCACCCAACATGGCGACACCATCATTCCAGCCCAAGGTCGCGCCCCCCGCGGGTTCGCCCTCGACGAAGGCCAGGTAGCGAAGGCTGTCCGGGACCCCTTCCGGAGCCATGAAGGGCGGGTCAAAGGTGCGCCAATCGTCGCGTTCGAAGAAGCCTGCGCCCACGAGGCGGGATTGAAGCTCGGATTCGCCGGCGCGAATGGGCCGAATCTCGAAACAGCCTTCAATGTCATCGAGACCATCGAGGCCACGCACCCATTGTTGCTGGAATTGATGGACGCGATACCCACGCGAAGCGAGCAGAGGCCAGAGCTGCGGATCCGCGCCCGGGCTCAGCTCCAACACAGTCGGGCGGCCAAGAAAGGCCTCGACGGCTTCGAGCAAGGATTCAGAGATGGGCTCGACGAGACCGAGCGCCTGGTTGAGCGGATGGCCCTCGCCACGAAAATGGGCGAAGCCACCACCCACGGCGAGGCTGCGGCCACCCGCAGCGAGGTTGAAGCGGTCGTTCTGGCGCGCCAGCGCGCGTTCTACACGAAGGATGAGGGCATTCAAATCGAAGGACATTCGAGTCTCCAAGGACATGCGTCACCAGCCGCCCAGGGGCGGCACATTCAGGACCAGTAAAGTCGCCCGCTACGGGCGGACAACACCCATGCCAAGGTCAGGCGCGGTCAGAATCGACTGGTTGATGCAGCGCAGAGGCCTACTCGAGAAAGCTCCATCCTACCCCGGTAGCCCGTAGCCGGAAGCCGGGTCAGCACGGCCCCCTTTCGGGGGCCGTGGTGGACCGGTAAGCCGGGTTCTGTCGTGGAGCGTCATTCCTCTGGGATGGCGGTCACCCGCCACCTCTAGCAACCTACCCGCTGGCTCGATCGGGCCGATCCTCGCTCCCTTGCGGAAGTGCGCCAGCCTATTTGGTCTTGCTCCGTGAGGGGTTTGCCGTGCCCGCCTTGTTGCCAACGCGGCGGTGGGCTCTTACCCCACCGTTTCACCCTTGCCTGTGCGCTGGATGTTGCCACCCCGCGCCATCGGCGGTTTGTTCTCTGTTGCACTTTCCGTCGGGTCGCCCCGCCCTGCCGTTAGCAGGCTCACTGCCCTGCGGAGCCCGGACTTTCCTCTGCCGTGAAGCAGCGACGCCCTAGTCCAC
>JAFDVN010000103.1 GCA_018269025.1 Acidobacteriota bacterium
CACAAGTACCGCGTGGACGCGCCATCCTCCTTCGTGCGCCAGCGCCAAGCCTGGATCCTGGAGCAGATGACCCAGATGGGCGGCGTCGAGGTGGTGAAGGAACTGGAGAAGTGAAAACGGGAACCACCGATGGAGGGGGTGAACACCGATAAGGGAAGGCAATGGGGGCTGACATTCCCGTGACCTTCTCTCATCGGTGTTCATCGCTGTCCATCGGTGGTTCCAATCGCGTGTCGGCCCGATAGAATGGAGTGCTTGATTGGAGCCGCCATGACCTTGAAGAAGCCCGTCCGCGTCGCCGTCACCGGAGCCGCCGGCCAGATTGGATACAGCCTCCTCTTCCGTATCGCGGAAGGCTCCATGCTCGGCCCCGATCAGCCGGTCATCCTCCAACTCCTGGAGATCACACCCGCCCTCAAGGCCCTCAACGGCGTCGTGATGGAGCTGAACGATTGCGCTTTCCCGCTCCTCGCGGGCGTCGTCACCTCCGACGATCCGATGGTGGCCTTCAAGGATGCCGACTACGCGCTCCTCGTCGGTGCCATGCCCCGCAAGGCGGGCATGGAGCGCGGCGATCTGCTGAGCGCCAACGGTGGCATCTTCAAGCCCCAGGGCGCGGCCCTCAGCGAAGTCGCCAGCCGTGAGGTGAAGGTGCTCGTGGTGGGCAACCCCGCCAACACCAACGCGCTCATCGCCATGAACAACGCGCCCAAGCTCAAGCCCACCCAGTTCCACGCCATGGTGCGCCTGGACCACAACCGCGCCATGTCGCAGCTCGCGGAGAAGACGGGCAAGACCGTCGCCGATATCCAGAAGCTCACCATCTGGGGCAACCACAGCAGCACCCAGTTCCCGGACCTCTTCCACTGCACCGTCGCCGGCAAGCCCGCCATGAGCCTCGTGGATGAATCCTGGTACGAGTCCACCTTCATCCCCACCGTCGCCAAGCGTGGCGCGGCCGTGATCGAAGCCCGCGGCCTCTCCAGCGCCGCTTCCGCGGCCAATGCCGCCATTGATCACATGCGCACCTGGGCCCTGGGCACCGCCGAAGGCGACTGGGCCAGCATGGCCCTCGTGAGCGATGGCAGCTACGGCATCCCCGAAGGCCTCATCTACGGCTTCCCCTGCACCGTGAAGAACGGCGTCGCCGAGGTCGTGAAGGGCCTGTCGGTCAATGATTTCTGCCGCGCCAAGATGGACGCCACCGCCCACGAGCTGGAGGACGAGCGCAAGGCCGTCCGTGAGTTGGGGTTGGTGAAGTAGGGAACCGTTCACCGCGGAGGTGCGGAGGGCGCAGAGAAAAGCGAATGACGAAGGGGCGCCGGAGGGTGCCCCTTCCTTTTGTGGAACGACTCAACCTTCTCGGGGGTGATTGGGTCCGTTTTTCATCGTCCTATTGGAGTTCTTCATGAAGCTTTGGTTGGTTCCAATGCTCGTGATCGCAGGCCTGCTCGCCTGCGGTGGAGGTTCCAACTCGTCGGCGTCCACCGGCACGAACGGCGTCACGCTCCAGGAACATGATTTTGCGCCCAGCCTCGCGGACCCGGCCATCACGAAGGTCTACACGGCTCAGAACGAAAACAATTTCGCCTATGTGGCGACGACGGGTGTGACGGCGCGGAACCAGCTCTTCGTCTTTCTGCCTGGCAGCACGACGGTGCCCATGTTCTATCAGGACATCCTCAAAGAGGCAGCCACCAAGGGCTTTCATGCCCTTGGCCTCACCTACGAAAACGCGACGCTCGTCGGAACGCTGATCAAGCCCTATTCCGATTCGAATCAGCCGGGCTTCGACCCAGACGCCGCCGCCAAGGTCCACGACGCGGTGCTCTACGGGACCAATGCCGGGAACCAGCTCTCCGCGATCACGGTGGCGCAACCGGATGCCATCGAGAATCGGCTGCTCAAGGCCATCCAGTACCTCGATGCCCAGTACCCGAACGAAGGATGGGGTCAGTACGCAGTCGGCGGCACGATCCAATGGGGCCTCATCCGTCTCGCGGGGCACTCCCAGGGCGGAAGCCAGGCCGCCTACACGGCCACGAAGATCGCGCTTCCCCGCGTCATCTCCTTCGACTCACCCTCCGATTCCGCGAGTTGGGTGTCCAACGACACACCATCGCCCTGGGTGCAGGCGGGGCATGGGGCCACGCCATCCGCGAATTACTACGGCTTCACCCATCAGCAGGACCCGCTCGTCTCCCTGGCCCTCGCCGAAAACGATTGGGACGATCTCGTGCTCCCCGGAGCGCCGACCCTCGTGGATGGCGTGACTTCGTTCGGCGGAAGCCACCGCCTCTACTCGAACCTCACCGTCACCGCCAACGATCCCCTCTTCCTCTACCACGACTGCACCGTCGTGGATGCCCAGACCCCGAAGAACAGCGATGGCACACCAACCTATCTGCCGGTGTGGGATGCCTTGTGCTTTGAGTGAGTGCTGCTAGGGTTCGGCCTTGGGCCTATCCGCCGTCACCATCTCGTCCTTCGTTTCAACGAAGCGCAAGTCGTAATCTTTGGTGAATTCGAAGAGCCCGTAGCGGGTCATCAGAAAGTGAGGGACGCCGCCTGGATAGAGATGAAGAATGCCCAGATCGGTTTCGGGCGGGAGATCCTCGTCCAGGGTGTGGGTGTGGTACCCGGCTACGGCCTGTTCACCGTTCGGACCCACCTGGAACTTCATGGGCAGGCAGCTCTTGTGTAGCGTGACGGTCTTGAGGATCTTCGTCCCTGAAGCATCGAGGGTGATCCGGAAATCTCCCCCGATCGGGAGCACGCCTCCATCGGTGTTGCCAGGCATGAGGTAGCCGGTGATGGTGCCGTCCTTCTCGCGAAACACATCGTAGTTCCAGGGCATGTGCCAGGGGGAGGGCTGCTTGCGAATCAGGTCTGCGGCAAGGGCTAGAGGCTCAACTTCTGATGCTGCTGCGGTGAGGCGCTTCGTTTCCTCATCCGGAGTTTTGGCCTGTTCGGAGGAAGGCACCGGGACGAGATGTACCTCGTCTGGCTTCCCAATGGGTGCCCAGAACACATAGGGTGCGCCAAACCCCTCAGGGCGGTTCACGGGGTCCTGGGGCGTCTTGAACCTCCCGAAGAAAATGTAGCGTCGGTCCCGGCTTGGAACCTCGACCCACATTCCTGCCTCCTTCGGATCCGCATGGGAGGCTACAAGCATGTCGCTGGCCACCCAAGCCAGGCGTTCGTACTCGTAGATTTCCTGGCCGCGGGCGATGCGACCCTTGGCGGCCTGTTCAAGGGTCGTGGGCATGGGCCTGGGGGCCTGCCGCGCCGCAAGGGGCATCGCCAAGGTCAATCCAAGAGCGGGGAGGAATTTGAGTCGCATAGCCTTCATCATAGAGCGATTGGGTGAGCTTGATGCCTTGACAAGTCGGGCGACGCGCGGGAGTCTGCTCGATCCTTCGGCTCCTCTATGCCCCGCGTCGTCTTCACCGGCAACCTCCAGCGTCATGTGGCGTGCCCGCCTTCGGAGGGTAAGGGCACCACGGTGCGGGAGGTGCTCGCCTCGGTGTTCGCGAAATACCCGAAGGCGGAAGGCTATGTGCTGGATGAGCATGGAGCGCTGCGGCATCACATGGTCGTGTTCGTGGACGGCGTGGCCGTGAGCGACCGCGCGCGGCTCAGTGATTCTGTCGGACCACATTCCGAGATCTTCGTCATGCAAGCCCTGAGTGGGGGATAAGGATGGAAAACACCACGCGGAGGAAAGCGGAGAGGCGGAGGGCAGCGGAGAAAGGCCCTTCCATGAATCCTCCGCTGCCCTCCGTTCCTCCGCTCCACTCCGTGTAATCGCTTTTCGAACTCAAAGGAGAACCCCATGTCCGACACGCTCCTCGTCTCCACCCGCAAAGGCCTCTTCACTGTCCGCAAAAGCAAGGATCGTTGGACCATCGCGGCCACCTCCTTCCTTGGCGACAATGTCTCGCTCGCGATGGCCGACCCGCGCGATGGCGCCTGGTACGCGGCGCTCGATCACGGACACTTTGGCGTGAAGCTCCAGCGTTCGGAGGACCAAGGCCAAACCTGGGAAGAGATCGCCGTGCCCGCCTACCCCGAGCCGCCCGAAGGCCATGAGGAAAAGGACTGGATGGGCCGCGTCATTCCCTGGAAGCTCATCCGCATCTGGGCGTTGGAGCCAGGCGGCGCGGACCAGCCCGGCTTCCTCTGGTGCGGCACCCTTCCGGGTGGGCTGTTCTTCTCGAAGGATCGCGGCGCGAGCTGGGAGCTGTGCCGTTCCCTGTGGGAGGACGAACGGCGCATCAAGTGGAGCGGCGGCGGCGCGGACTACGCGGGGCTTCATTCCATCTGTGTGAACCCGCGCGACTCCAACACCGTCACCATCGCCGTCTCCACAGGCGGCGTGTGGCGGACGAAGGACCTTGGCGCCTCCTGGGAGCTGGTCGGGAAGGGCCTCCGCGCCGAGTACATGCCGCCGGGGCAAGCCTTCGAACCGCTCCATCAAGATGTGCATCGCCTTGTGCAATGCCCAGCCGCGCCCGACCGCTTCTGGATCCAGCACCACAACGGCGTCTTCAAGAGCAGCGATGGCGCGACCACCTTCGAGGAAGTGACGAATGTGAAGCCGGCGGTCTTCGGATTTGGCGTCGCCGTTCACCCCAAGGATCCCGACACCGCGTGGTTCATCCCCGCGCGAAAGGACGAGTTTCGCATTCCCGTGGATGGCAAAGTCGTCGCCGCGCGCACTCGGGATGGCGCGAAGAGTTTCGAAGTGCTCCGCAAGGGCCTGCCCCAGGATCACGCCTATGACCTGACCTTGCGCCACGCCCTCGCCATTGACGAAACCGGCGATCGTCTCGCCTTCGGCAGCACCACCGGCTTCCTATGGGTGACGGAAGACGGTGGCGACACCTGGCAAACCGTCGCCGAGCATCTGCCGCCGGTTTATGCGGTGAGGTTCGCCTAGAAAAAGCAACCACACGGAGGGCAGCGGAGAGGCGGAGGGCAGCGGAGAAAAGAAGAACGGTTCTACTCCGCTGCCCTCCGTTCCTCTGCTTTACTCCGCGTGGTTTGTTCTCATTCGAATGCATGGCCGTTATGCTTGAGCCATCTTCCCCGAGGCATCCATGACCAAGCGCTTCTGGCTTTCCGTCGTCGTCCTCTTTCTCGTCTCCATGGGCCTGGACTTCACGATCCACGGCTGGCACCTGCACGGCGCCTATCAGGCGCTGCCCGCCCTCTTCCGCAGCGACAGCGACGGCGCGCACTACTTCGGCTGGATGCTCCTGGCCCACGCCCTCATGGCCTACGCCTTCGTGTGGGTCTACCTCAAAGGCCGCGAAGCCAAGCCCTGGTTCGGGCAGGGCCTCCGCTTCGGCTTCCTCATCGCCGTCCTGAGCCTCATCCCCACCTACCTCATCTACTACGCCGTCCAACCCATGCCCGCCCCCCTCGTCGAAGCCCAGATCCTGCTCGGCACCATCGCGTGCCTGATCGAGGGTGTCGTCGTGGCGGGGATGAACAGGTAGCTACGGACTACGACCAAAGCACCACGCAGAGGATAACGGAGGATCGGAGGGCAGCGGAGCCATTTACCGGGGGCGGTTCGCTTCCTTGCGCGTTGAAATCAAATTGATCTCAGGAGAGATGAGGAAAGCTCTTGCCGAAACAGGTGCTTCTCTTGCTACCCGGTCGCCAGATTGAAAAGGCCTTCCTGGATGGGCAGGTTGACTGCCAGGCCTTCCATGATCTCGTCCGGAATTGGCAACCTTTCGAGCGCCCTGGGTTCGACCTTGATGGCACCACCGCCATAGCTCTTCCCGACGGAGGCCAAATTCGCGATGGTTTCAGGTCGGTTAAGCGCTTGCCACACATCCTTGGCGGAGGTGCTTTTTGGATAGACGCAGAGCAGGCAGGAGAGCGGCACCACCCCAGCTTCATTCAGGATGAATCGGCAATCTCTCCTTCCTAGGTAAGCGAAAAGGAGAGGGGGATTCCTCCTCTGTTCCATCCTGTACCAAGGCCTTCGTGTTTTGATGAGGGGTCGGTTGTGAAGCCCGAGTGATTCACCTTCTCTGATCCAATCCTGAACACTTAGAGGGAGTTCTTCGAATGGAGAGGGCGGTATATTAAGGAGCAGGGTGGGACGGCCCTTCCGTTCGAGCCGATCTAGGCATTCCTCGGTGATTCGGTCGCCATCAAGGTCCCGGACCCTTGAGATGCACGGTTTCAAGAAACTGGATGGGAGATTCCGGTGACTTGCCTGCTCGCGGGTCATGAGAAAGAAGTCATTTGCCCCCGTGGCGATCCCCCTCATCACGGAGGCCACATCGCCAAGCGTGAAGGAAGTAAGGTGGTGAGAAGGAGGTCGTGATAACCCGGTTGCGGACGCTTCGGACACTGTCCGGGTCTGCACTTCGAGGAGGTTGGGGTATGCAGCCTCAAATCCACTCTCAATCCATTCGGATATGGAGATTGGGTCTTCCTTCAAGCATCGCGCCCATATGAATTCGGACCTAGGCTTTGAATTCTGAATTAGAAACAGGATGGCGTTGGTATCGGCGTGTGGGAAGGGCGAGGCTTCAGGCGAGAACTGGAGAACCGCGTCAAGGCGGTAGGTGCGTAGCACCCAGTCCCAAAGTTGGCGCGAGAACACGCCTTCGCAAATATCGCTGGAGACGATGAAGGCTAGGCGTCCGTTGGGTGCGAGCTGCTTCAGGCTTTGAATGAGAAAATAGACATGAAGGCCTGCCCGGGCGTCAATCCGGCGTCCCATTGTGCCCATCACCATGGATTGCAATTCGCGCTTCCGAACCCCGCCGATGCGATGGTGCCTCACATATGGGGGATTAACTGCGATAGCTGGATAGATTGCGTCGGGTGGGTCGGCGAGATAGTCGCCGATTCTGATCCGGTTCATGTCCGAGTGATCGAGACCCTGTCGCTTGAATCCATCGAGGACTCTCAGATCCACATCCATGCCATTAGCCAGGAAGGCTGTATGCTTCCTGGCGGCGAATCGCTTTCCTGCGGCAAGCAGCGAGCCATTTCCGCAGGCGGGATCGAAGAGCGATTCAGCCCCTTGGGACATCGTGTAGGCCGCCATGGCTTCGGCGACCCAGTCGGGCGTCCATACCTGGCCCAACTCCCGCACATCCGTGATCTTTGGTATGTAGTCGCGCGTCATGGGAGTCCCATGCCGCGAAGGAGATTGATCGCTTCGTCCACCAAGTCGAATCTTCCGCCTTCAAAGCGGACATAAGGCAGGATGTGTCCGTTCTTGTCCGTGATGGAATCAGCGGCCAAGGAGGGCTTCTTCACGCCTTTCGCAAGCAGGTATCCATGGTGATATAGGACTTTGTAGATGATCTTGTCTGTCGTGGCTCCACCGGGGGCCTGAAAAGTTTGGCGATAAGGCTCGACCTGACCTTTGCGGATCAGGCGCTCGATTTCTTTGAAGGCGATGCCATAGGCCTGGTCGTAGAATCCATGCCAAAGGTGGATTGGGATCTTATGCCGGTTCTGCCAAGCCCTTAGCGGCCTGCGATCTTCCTCTTTTAGGATGATGGTGGGCACCACGGCCGCCTTGCGAAGTCCTAATTGACCGCCGAGCCGTTTCTGAGGCCTTAGTGGCGATAGGAAATCGGGCATCCTCCTGGATTCCCACAAGCTGTTTTCGCATTCAACGGCCATCACGGCTTTGGCCAGAATTTTCCGCATGTGCGGATTATCCTCTCGTGTGAATGGTAATTCTTGATCGCCTCCAATAGCCTTAATCTCCTGGCGAACCTTTTCGGCATGGCGCTTCTGGATGATGAGGAGATCGGGTCGTTTCAGTTTCCCGAGCCCTGCGTGCTCCAGTCGCTCGAAGTAGAGTTCAAAATCGCGAACCCCGGTGTCTGGTGCCACTCCACTAGGGCCGTAGGGAATAGCCACGAATTCCAAAGTACGGTTCACGGCGGCTTCGAGCATCGCTTCGCTCCACCGGCCTTGGGACCAGCGCATCAGGAAGTCACTGCCTCGTACCTTTCGTGGGTTTAGCCAAAACTCAGCCCAGGGAATCGGTGCTTCCGCCCCCAACCTGAAGTCAAGCTCCTCGCCATTGACGAGAAGCTCTTCTTCGAAGGAGTGGCGGACATATTTCATCGGCGGACCCGAAGGGATTGGATGGTTGGCGGCACCCGGTCGTCGCGCCAAGGGGCCCCTCTCCGCGAAGGCGCGCATAGCGCGCTCTGAGCGGGAGCGCCCGGCATAGGCCGGGCGCGATAGAGGGGAGGATGGCACTTCATTACGAGCAGCCGGTGGTGGCTCCACATGTTTGGCATTTCATACATGCCCCATTTCTCACGAGGGTGAGGTGGCCGCACTCGGGGCAGGGGTCGCCGGTGTAGCCCTTTTCCTTGGCGGCGACGATGGCGCTCATCTTGGTCTGGCGGGGGCCTTCGGCGGCGCCCGCGCTGACCAGGACCGGCACGGCTTCCGCGGCCTTCGGCGCGGTGCCGCTGGCGGATTCATCGCCGAAGGGCAGGGGCGTGCCCTGCAGGGCCTCGACGGTGTGGGCCGCGAAGGGAGCGTGGCTTTCGGGCTTGGAGACGGGGGACTTCATGAGCTGGTCGGCGTCCACATGGGCGAGGTCGTAGCGGCCCAGGTAGCTGATAGACAGCTCGCGGAAGATGAAGTCAATGAGGCTCGTGGAGAGCTTGATGGTGTCGCTGCCCATGACCATGCCGTTGGGCTCGAAGCGGGTGAAGAGGAAAGCTTCGCAGAATTCCTCCAGGGGCACGCCGTACTGAAGACCCATGGAGACGGCGATGGCGAAGCAGTTGAGCAGCGACCGGAAGGCGGCGCCCTCTTTGTGGATATCAATGAAGATCTCGCCGAGGCTGCCGTCTTCATATTCGCCGGTGCGCAGGTACATCTTCGTGCCGCCGACGGTGGCGGACTGGGTGTAGCCGCCGCGGCGGTTGGGCAGGCGGCGACGGTAGGTGCGCACCAACTGCTGGGTGAGGGCGGCGGCGATCACGGGGGTCTTTTCCGCGTGGGTGGCGGAATCGTCTTCCAGCGTCTCGGCGCCGTCCAGCAGGTCCAGGTTCGTCGCCATGGCCTGGCTCATCTTGGAACCGTCGCGGTAGAGGGCCACGGCCTTGAGCATGAGCTGCCAGGAGGCTTCGTAGATGCCGGCGATGTCCTCGACGGTGCTTTCGGCGGGGAGGTTGATGGTCTTGCTGATGGCGCCGCTGAGGAAGGGCTGGGCGGCGGCCATCATCTTGAGGTGGCCCATGGGCGCGATGTAGCGCTTGCCTGTGCGGCCGCACTTGTTGGCGCAGTCGAAGATGGGCAGGTGCTCGGCCTTCAAGTGAGGCGCGCCTTCCACGGTCATGGTGCCGCCAAGGGCCGCGAGGAAGGTGTCAATGCGCTCCTGCACGAAGTGGGCCTTGAGGCGCTCCATGTCCACGGCGAAGGAAGGATCGAAGGCCGTGGGGAGCTTGCCCTCGATGGCCTTGATCTCCTCGTCGCTCCAGCCATTCTCCAGGAGTAGGGCGCGGCTGATGCCGGGCGTCTGGTCCGTGATCTCCTGCCAGCCGATGACGAAGCGCTCGATGTCCTTGATCTGATCCGGCGCGTAGCCGAGGCGCATCAACGCTTCGGGGATGGCGGAGTTGACGAGCTTGAAGTAGCCGCCGCCGGCGAGCTTCTTGAACTTTACGAGGGCGAAGTCGGGCTCGACGCCGGTGGTGTCGCAGTCCATGAGGAGGCCGATGGTGCCGGTGGGGGCCAGCACCGTCACCTGGGCGTTGCGGAAGCCGTGCTTCTCGCCGAGCGCGAGGGCACCGTCCCAGCTCTCCCGGGCGGCTTCGAGGATGCGCTTGGGCACGCCTTCGCCATGGAGGCCCTGGGGCGGAACGGAGAGGGACTCGTACTCGGACGCGGGCGCGTTGTAGGCGGCGCGGCGGTGGTTGCGGACCACGCGCAGCATCGCTTCGCGGTTCTTCCCGTACTTGGGGAAGGCTCCGAGCTGGCCCGCCATCTCGGCCGAGGCCGCATAGGCGTCGCCCGTGAGGATGGAGGTGAGGGCGCCGCACCACTGGGTGCCTTCCACGCTGTCGTAGGGGATGCCCATGCGCATGAGCATGGCGCCGAGGTTGGCGTAGCCCAGGCCGAGGGTGCGGAAATCGTAGCTGAGGCGTGCGATGGCTTCGCTGGGGAACTGGGCCATGAGCACGGAGATTTCTAGCACGATGGTCCAGAGCCGGATGCCGTGGCGGTAGCCTTCCAGGTCGAAGCCTCCATCCGCCGTGAGGAAGGTGCAGAGGTTCAGCGAGGCCAGGTTGCAGGCCGTGTCATCCAGGAACATGTACTCGGAGCAGGGGTTGGACGCGTTGATGCGGCCGTCTTCCGGGCAGGTGTGCCAGTCGTTGATGGTGGTGTCGAACTGGAGGCCGGGATCGGCGCAGGCCCAAGCGGCGTAGTTCACCTTGTGCCAGAGATCCTTGGCGCGGAGCTTCCGGCTCGTCTTGCCATCCACCCGGCGCTTGAGATCCCAGTCGCCATCCACTTCCAGCGCGCGCATGAAGGCGTCGGGCACACGGACCGAGTTGTTGGAGTTCATGCCGCCCACGGTGTAGTAGGCGTCGCCATCCCAGGAGGTGTCATAGCCCTTGATATCCCGGTCGAAGTCGCCTTCCGCGAGGCGGGCGACGCACTGGCTCAGGAAGGCGGCGGGCACGCCTTCGCGCTTGGCTTTGGCGAGCGCCTTCTTGAGGGCCTCGTTGGTGTGGGGATCGGCGTCCTTGGAGGTGGAGCCTTCGACGGCCTTGCACAGCTCGTCCCAGTGCTTCTTCACGAGGAGCGACCCGGCGGCGAGCATGGCCACCTTGCGCTCTTCCGTCACCTTCCAGTCCACGAAGGCTTCGATGTCGGGGTGATCCAGGTCCAGGGTGACCATCTTCGCCGCGCGGCGCGTGGTGCCGCCGCTCTTGATGGCGCCCGCGGCCTTGTCGCCGACGGCGAGGAAGGACATGAGGCCGGAGCTCTTGCCGCCGCCGGAGAGGGGCTCCTCCGCGCCGCGGATGCGGGAGAAGTTGGAGCCGGTGCCCGAGCCGTACTTGAAGATGCGGGCCTCACGGGTCCAGAGGTCCATGATGCCGCCCTCGTTCACGAGGTCGTCGGACACGCTCTGGATGAAGCAGGCGTGGGGCTGGGGGCGCTCGTAGGCCGAAGTGGAATTCACGACCGTGTCGGTCTTGGCGTCCACATACTTGTGCCCTTGAGCTGGGCCGCTGATGCCGTAGGCGAAGTGGAGGCCCGTGTTGAACCACTGGGGGCTGTTGGGCGCGCACATCTGCTGGGCGAGCATGTAGGTGAGCTCGTCGTAGAAGGCCTGGGCGTCTTCGCTGGAGTCGAAGTAGCCGTTCGTCTCGCCCCAGTGGCGCCAGCAACCGGCGAGGCGGTGGAAGACCTGGCGGGAATCCGTCTCGCCGCCGTTCTCGGCGTTGATGCCTTTCCGGCGGAAATACTTCTGGGCGAGGATGTCCACCGCCACCTGGGACCAAGTCTCCGGCACCATCACATCCTTGGCCTCGAAGACCACGGTGCCGTCCAGCTTGCTGATGCGGCTCGTGCGGGGCACGAAGGTGATGCCCTTCAGGGGATCCTGTCCGGCGTGGGTGAAGTGGCGGGCGATCTTCATGGCGGGGCCCTCGGCTCGGGGATGGGGGATGTGAAGATTTGTTAAGACTTGCGATGGAAGGGGTGGCCACCCCCCGAAAAGAAGCGAAAAAACCTCCCACCCCTAGGATCGGGCGGTTCTCGGCTTCCTCAAGGGATAGTGTCGGATGACAAGGATCACCCCAAGATGTAGGGGTGTCAAGGGCCTCGTGGCGGATTTTTACCGGAGGCGAAAAACCCCCACCAGTCAGGCATTTGGAACCGGGTTTGGAGGAGGCCGGGGATGGCCCTATCCTGGAGGAGCCGGGCCCCATGCATCGGGTCGCGACGAACCGGGTCAGGTCGGAAGAAGCAGCCCTAAGTCGCTCCCCCGAGTGCCGTGGTAAGCCCGGTTTTTCGCTTCGCGAAAAGGCTTACCAACGCTCGCTCCTCGCTTCGCTGCGGACTCGCGTACGGCACTGGCCTGCCCGCCAAGCGGGGCCCCGCGGTCGAGGCTCCACTGGAGCCTCGCCTTCGCGACCCGCTAGGGCGGGCACGTGGTAAGCCCGGTTTTTCGCTTCGCGAAAAGGCTTACCAACGCTCGCTCCTCGCTTCGCTGCGGACTCGCGTACGGCACTGGCCTGCCCGCCAAGCGGGGCCCCGCGGTCGAGGCTCCA
>JAFDVN010000104.1 GCA_018269025.1 Acidobacteriota bacterium
TGGATGAGCCTGCTGGAAGTGGATCGCCTGAACGGCGACCGCGCCCAAGGGTACAAAGACTTGGGCGAATACCGCGCCCGGTTCAAGGATTCCAGCGCCAATGCCCAGCTTGAGAGGCTGGTCCAGAGCATCTGAACCCGCTACATTCCGCTCCATGCGGATGTACGACCTGATCTACCGGAAGAAAACCGGCGGCGAGCTGGATGAAGACCAAATCCGCGCCTGGATCCAGGGCGTGACGGATGGCTCCGTCCCGCCCGAGCAGAGTTCGGCGTTGCTCATGGCCATCTGCTGGCGGGGCATGAGCACGGCGGAGACGCTCGCGCTCACCCTCGCCATGCGGGACAGCGGCGCGCGGCTGGATCTGTCCTCCGTGCCCGGCCTGAAGGTGGACAAGCACAGCACCGGCGGCGTCGGCGACAAGACGACGCTCATCCTCGGCCCCATCGTCGCCGCGTGCGGCGTGCCGTGCGCCATGTTCAGCGGGCGCGGCCTCGGCCATACCGGCGGCACCGTGGACAAGTTCAGCGCGATCCCCGGCCTCAAAGTCGAACTCGCAGAAGCCGAATTCATCCGGAGCCTCAAGGAGACGCGCTTCGCCAACAGCGCCCAGACCGCCGCCATCGCGCCGGCGGACCGCAGGCTCTATGCGCTGCGGGATGTGACGGCCACCGTGGAGAGCATCCCGCTCATCACCGCGAGCATCATGTCCAAGAAGCTCGCCGGCGGCGCGGAGGCGCTGGTGCTGGATGTGAAGTGCGGATCGGCGGCCTTCATGAAATCGAAGGAAGAGGCCGAAGCCCTTGCCCGCAGCATGGTCGCGGTGGGCAAGGCCCACGGCATGGCGATCAAGGCGCTGCTCACCCGCATGGAAGAACCCCTCGGCTGGGCCATAGGCAACGCGCTGGAGGTGATGGAGTCCGTGGAGATCCTGTGCGGCGAGCACGAGGATTCCGTCCTCGCCCAGCTCAGCTTCCGCCTGGCCGCGGAGATGCTGGTGGCCGGTGGCGGCGCGACGAGTCTCGCCGAAGGCGAAGCCAAGGTCGCCGGGGTCATCGCCTCCGGCGCCGCGCTGGACACGCTCAAGCGCTTCGTCGCCTTGAATGGCGGGGACGCGCGCGCGCTCGAAGACTTCACCCGATTGCCCCAACCCATTCATGAAGAAGTTGTCACTGCGGATCGCGATGGCTTTGTCACCGCGATTGATGGTCGTTCCCTGGGCCTCGCGGCGATGGAACTCGGGGCAGGCCGAAAGGACCTGTCCGACCCCCTGGACCTGGGGGTGGGACTCCGGATCCATGCCCCGGTGGGCAGGTTCGTGAAAAAAAATGAGCCGCTTTTAAGTGTCCTATCCGGGGGCCGGTTCGGTCCGGAACCGCAAACGCTTGCATCGGCTTTTTCCTTGTCCCCCCAAGCCCCACCGGAAAACCCCTGGCTGGTGGGTCAAATCGCGTGACCGATTTTCGCTGGATGCCCAGTGGCACGCGGCCCCGGGAGGTTCCCGGCTCCGAAACTTTTTTTGAAATTTCTGCTTGAGCTACCGTCACAGGCTTGTAAGAGTTGAGCGCTTCATCAGATCTTTCTCCATCCCCCAGGCTTCACCCCGCTGACCGCGACTTCCACCCCGATACCGGGGTCCTTCGCGTCAGCTTTCCTTAGCCCTTCTTCCACTCCTGCGGGTGACCCCGCAGCCTTCACGGAGTTCATGTATGAACCGTGTCATCTCCCGGCTCGGCCTCACGGCCGTAGCCATCGTGGCGGGCTCCGCGCTCATGGCGCAGAGCTCCACCACGGGCGCCGTCAGCGGCGTGGTCACCGACAACAACGGCGCGGCCCTGGCTGGTGCCACCATCACCCTCACCTCCTCGCAGATCAGCCGCACCATGGTCACGGGTGCCGACGGCTCCTTCCGCCTCGGCCTGCTGAACCCCGGCTCCTGGCAGATCCGCGTTGTCAAGGACGGTTTCCAGTCCTACACCGGCACGGTGCAGGTGAACACCAACGACACCCGGGCGCTGTCCTTCAAGCTCCCGACGGCCGCTGAGACCACCGTCACCATCACCAGCAGCGCGGCCGTGGTGGACCCCACCAGCAACACCCAGGGCATGAATGTGAACATGGCCCAGCTCGCCTCCGTGCCCAAGGGCCGGGACTTCTCCTCCGTCGCCTACTTCGCCCCGGGCGTGGTGGACAGCGCCTTCGGGAACAATAGCCCCTCCATGAGCGGCGCTTCCGGCGCCGAGAACAGCTATGTGGTGGATGGCCTGGACACCAAGGACTACCGCTACGGCTTCCAGGGCGCGTCCCTGAAGACGGACTTCATTGATCAGGTGGATATCCAGACCGGCGGCTTCAAGCCCGAATACAGCGCCCTGGGCGGTGTCATCGTGGCGGTCACCAAGTCCGGTTCCAACGAATTCAAGGGCAGCGCCTGGGCGACCTGGGACGCCGTGGGCATCCACGCCGTCCTGAAGAAGAGCGCCTACGCGATCGAGTCCTCCACCCGCACGGACAGCCGTTACGATGTGGGCGCGGAGTTGGGCGGTGCGATCATCAAGGACAAGCTCTTCTACTATGTCGGTCTCGACGGGGAACTCCGCAACGGCGCCACGCCGCTCCCGAACAACGATCCGGGGCTGGTCGGCTCCGATCCGAAGACCACCACCCTGCAGTTCATCGGCAAGTTGAACTGGTTCATCACCCAGGACCAGCAGTTGACCCTCTTCACCAACTTCAACCGGGCGAAGTTCGATCAGGATACGGCCTACCCCCTCTACGGCACGGCCAACCTGGGTGATCACGCGACCACCAAGGTGATGAACTTCAACCTGAGCTACGACTGGACCATCAACAGCAGCCTCCAGCTCTCCGCGAAGCTTGGCTATTCGGACACCAAGAACGAGGATTCGCCGAGCAATACGACGAGTCAACTGGTGCTGGACCGCGCCTACTACAACGCCATCAACACCACCTCCGGTGGCACGCTGCGCCGACCGGATCTCGTGAATAGTGGGTTCACCTTCACCACGGGCAGCCCGGGCCTCTACTCCCCGTTGGAGGAAGGCAAGACCACCCAGGCCAAGGTGGACCTGTCCTGGTTCCTGGGCACCCACACCCTCAAGTTCGGCGCCAGCCTGTTGAACTCCGAATACACCAGCCTGGATGCGCAGACCGGTCCCGCCAACGCGGTCAGCACCACTGGCAACAAGGCCCTCATGTATGTGGTCCTGAATTGGGACCCGGCTAATCCCGCGACTAATAGCCAGCGCATGTACACCCAGGAAAACAACACCGACGCGACGGTGAAGACGCTCTACTCGGCCCTTTACGCCCAGGACACCTGGGAAATGATGCCCGGCTTCCGCGTGATGTACGGCGCACGCTACGAAGAGCAGACCCTGAAGGATCTGGACGGCAACACCTTTGCCAAGTTCTCCGGCTCCGATTACATCCAGCCCCGGGTTGGCTTCTCCTGGGATGTGAACAACGATGGTAAGACGGTGGTGGCCGGCAGCTATGCCACCTACTTCGAGGCCATTCCCCAGCGCCTGAGCATCCGCGTCTTCGCCAACGAAGTCTACCTGCGCCACTACTTCCGCAACCAACCGAGCCCCACCTGGAACTACTCCTACTCTGGGACCACGCCCACCATCAACATCACGAATCCGACGGGTTACTACCAGACCATTGATTTCGCGACCCCCTTCTCCTTCGACCCCATCGCGGATGGCACCAAGCTGCCCCAGCGCCAGGAATACACCCTCGGCGTGGACCATCAGATGGACAACGGCTGGGCCCTCGGCCTCCATGGGAACTACCGCAAGCTGAAGAACCCCATCGAGGATTCGGTCATCACCAACCTGGCCGGCAGCTACTACGACTCCGGCGTGGCCTACGCCTTTGTCGGCACCACCCCCGTGGCGTGGGCGGGCCAGGCCATCCTCTGGAACCCCGGCCACTACGCCGCCTGGACGGCCCGCGTCAGCCCGAACAGCCTGAACAGCGGCGTCCACTTCTCCGTTCCTGAGACCTACTTCGACAAGGCGGGCAACGAGTACTACTCGGTGGTCCTCTCGGCCTCGAAGCGCACCGATCGGGACTTCCTGAACTTCAACTACACCTGGTCCCGCCTGCAGGGCAACTACGAAGGCGTGGTGTCCAGCTCGAACGGCCAGGCGGATGGCAACATCACCGCCTCCTTCGACTACTACCCCTATGTGGGCTACGGCTTGCTCCCCCTGGACCGCACCCATGTGATCAAGGGCCAGTACAGCCACCGTTTCACGGTCGCCAACAACGACCTGAACATGGGTTTCGCCTGGACTTACCTGACCGGCACGCCGATCAGCGCCTTTGACAACACGAACGACATCGGCGGCTACGGCAACGCGACCCCGGTAAACGGCCAGCTCGGTCAGTTCGGGCGCATCCCCAGCACCAACCAGGTGGACATGCACCTGGATTACGGCTTCAAGTTCGGCAGCAAGTTCCGCGTGATGCCGTCCGTGGATGTGTTCAACCTCTTCAACACCCGCACCGTCACGGGCATCACCCAGCAGATCACCAATTCCTCCGGCCTCACGAACCCCTACTACGGGCATGAGACGGGCTGGCAGGAAGGACGCCGCTACCGCTTCGGCGTGAAGGTTCAGTTCTAAGGTTCAAGCCCTGGTTCGCCAGGCGTGGGAAGGGCCCCTTTCAGGGCCCTTCCCTTTTCACCGCTATAGAAAAGGGCCCCGAAAGGGGCCCTTCCCATTGTCCGTGAATCGTTGGGTCAAAGACCCAGCCACTCCTTGAGCTTGGGCGTGGCGGTGCGGCTGGCTTCAAGTTCGAGGCCGTCGGCGACGCGGAGGGCGGCGCGGCCTCCCTCCAGGGGGCGGAGGCCCAGCACGGCTTCTGGGCGGAGGAGGAGGTGGCGCTGGATGCGGAGGAGGCTGGTGCCGGGGAAGGCGTGTTCCACTTCGGCGAGGGTGCTCCATCCGGTGCGGAAGCGGCTACCGCCGCACCAGGCCCAGACGATCTCGTCTTCGACCTCGAAGTGGGAGGTGCGGCGCAGTTCGAGGAAGACATGGCCATCCCCGGCCTTTGCGGGGAAGCGAGTCGGAGCAGCGGAGGCTAGCGCGGGTGCGGTCGGCTGATCCCGCAGGCGGGCGAGGCTCTTGCCGAGCCGTTCGGCGGAGACGGGCTTCAGCACATAGTCCACCGCGGCGGCCTCGAAGGCGCGGACGGCGTGTTCGGCGAAGGCGGTGACGAAGACGACCGGAAGGCGGTCGGGCAATTCGGCCATCACTTCCAGGCCCGTCGCACCCGGCATGTGGATGTCCAGGAAGAGCACCTCCACGGGGGGGGCGTCTGGAAGCCAAGCCAGCACCGAGGGGCCATCCTCCAACTCCGCGACGACTTCACACCCGGCTTCGCGAAGCAGGCGCGCCAGGCGAGCCCGCGCGAGGGGCTCGTCATCGGCCAGGGCGACACGCAAGGGCTTCACAGGGCCTCCGGGAGGGCGATCTCCGCGATGGTAGACCCCTCTTCCTCAAATAGGCGGAAGGAAGCACGGCCGCGATAAGCGAGCCGAAGCCGTGCGTCCAGGTTGGCGAGGCCGACACCTTTGCCAAGGACGAGACGGAGCGGCTGCCCGGTGTTCACCACCCGGAGCACGGTGCCGTAGAGGTGCCGCCGGGCGACGATGCGAAGCTCGCCCCCTTTGGGGGACGCGGCAATGCCGTGCTTGAGGGCGTTTTCCACCAAGGGTTGAAGGAGGAAGGGCGGGGCCATCGCGCGATCCAAGGTGGGGTCCCATTCCCAGGTGACGCGGAGTCGGGAACCTAGGCGCATGCCTTCCACACCTAGGTAGCGCTCCAGCAGCCGGCGTTCATCGCCCAGGGGGGCTCGGATCTTGTCGCCGTGATCCAGGAGTGAGC
The DNA here is from genome assembly GCA_018269025.1 of Acidobacteriota bacterium. GTDB lineage: Bacteria > Acidobacteriota > Holophagae > Holophagales > Holophagaceae > JAFDVN01. Next base: position 5,922 of record JAFDVN010000104.1, read on the forward strand.
GATAGAGCCCTGCGAGGTCGAGAATGGCGGTCTCGGCGGCCTTGGGGTCCTGGTGCACCAGCTCTGCAAGTCCGTTCAGCGCGTTGAAGAGCACATGGGGAGAGAGCTGGCCACGAAGGAGAATCCATTGCGCTTCCTGGAGCTGTTCCAGCGCGTGGTCCTTCTCCTCTTCGACCGTGTCACCGAGGGAGATGAGTCCGCCGATGACGGTGTAGAGCGGGATTCCCACGGCCAATTGTGGCCAGAGCTGCGTCAGGAAACGGTTGGAGCCTTCGCCAAACAGGACGGGCGCGGGGATTTTGACATGTCCCGCATCGAGGATCGCGAGGCCGATGGCCACGAGGATCACGATCACCAGGCCATTGAAGAGGAAGGATTGGAGCAGCCCGCGAAAGAAGGGTGCGTGGGCGCGATCATCGCCGGTGTAGCGCCAGGGGAGCGAAGTCAGGAAGCAGTAACTGAAGCTGGAAAGGCCGGGACTCAAGATCGCGTGGAAGGTTCGGACCGCAGGCGATCCATCCAGGTGCCGGAGCATCAGGTAGGTGAAAAAGGAAAAGATCACCCAGAAAATGCCCATCACCACCCATGGAACCGGGCGGGAAAGGCGGCGGCGGAATTGCCTCGCGAGGCTGGTGGCACGCATGGATTCAGCATGGCGTATCGGAAGGTCCGCGCGTAGCGACCTCCGCTGGACGGGGCTCCCGCAGGGCTGAACGGGCCCTCCCATGGGATAATCTGCCCATGGGATTCTTCGACCGATTCCGCCGCCCCAAGCCCGTCCGGCCCCAGTTCGATGAAGGGGTGGCCAAGCGTCTGGAGGAAGCCGGAAAACGGACCGATCAGGTACAGGCGGTTCCGGCGGAACCGAGCGAGATCCCCGCGAAACCGGCTCTTTCAGGATTCAAGGGCACGGTGAAGTTGGAGCTGACGGTGGACGACCAGGGAGCAGTCCGTGCCGTGGCGATGGATGGCGCACGGGCTGGCGATGTGACGGAATTGGAAGGCTGGGCGCACCGGTGGCGCTTTCGCCCCGCCGTCATGGATGGCAAAGCCCATCCCTGCCGAATGGTGTTCGAAGTTTCTTGGAGCTGACATGTCCTTCTTCGATCTTTCGGCAACCACCCTGCGCGGAGAGCCGCAACCCTTCTCCGCCTACGCTGGCAAAGCCGTTCTTGTGGTGAATGTCGCGAGCGAATGCGGCTACACACCCCAGTACGAAGGCCTGGAGCGCTTGCAGGAAGCCTATGCGGACCGAGGTCTGGTGGTGATGGGCTTTCCCTGCAATCAGTTTGGGGCCCAGGAACCAGGTACCTCGGACGAGATCGAGCGGTTCTGCTCGGTGAAGTTCGGCGTGACCTTTCCGCTCTTCGCCAAGGTGGAGGTCAAGGGTCCAGGCCAGTCGCCGATCTATGCCTTCCTCGCTGAAGGTCGCGAAGTGCCCCAATGGAACTTCCACAAATACCTCGTGGACCGGGAAGGTCGCGTGATCGCGTCCTTCCCGAGCTCCGTCGAGCCTGGAGGCCCGGAATTGAAAGCCGCCCTCGAGGCCGCGTTGGCCTGAGGGCGGCGAGCATCACCCCGGCGCTTAGAACTTGATGCCGGTAGAGAAGGTCAGCGTGCGGCCCAGAGCATAGTTGCCGGAGGTCGTTGCTTGGCCGTAAGAAGCACCGGGGGTCCAGGTGCCCGTCCCGCTCCGGGAGGCCGAGGTGTTCCAGGTGAGCTTCTGCTGGTGGTTGAAGACATTCAGCAGGTTCACGGATGTGAACCAAGTGAAGCGACGCCACACCGGGAGATCGTAGGCGAGCTGGAGATCGGTCCGATAGTTATCTGCGAATCGGAAGGCCCCTCGGTCCGCGAAATACTCCGTGTAGGAGCTTCCGCCGATGCTCTTGAGCTGGGCCGAGAGCGCAGTGGAAGTGGCGGTCTTGTTGTAAGGTGCTCCAGAGGTGAACTGGAAGATGGCGCCGGCGTTGAAGCGCCCCGGCCCAAGCTTGCGGGTGTAGTTGGAGAAGGCGCGAATACGCAGCGGAACGTCAGCCGTGAGGGGGCCAACGGTGTGGCCTAGCTGAAAGGGGCTAGGCTGGCCCGCGTAGGCACCCTGAGGTCCGTAATTGTTCCACTGATCCGTGGCGCCCACTTGGCCGCCCTCGTAGTTGCCCTGCAACTGACTCAAGGTGGCATTGCCGCCCAGGCTGAAGGCATCCGTGAATTGCTTCTGGTACTGGAGCTCGAGTCCAAGGTAGTTGCGGACGATGGACGGATCGTTCTTGTAGACCGTGCGAGAGACATCATTCGCATCCACCGGGTTCGGTTGGAGGTCCTTGAAGTCATCCACGAAGTCCTTCCAGATGCGTCGGTTCAAGGTGACGCTCCAGAGGCCGTTGTGGCCGTCGGCATGCTTGAGGCTGACGGCGACCTCCTGCATGGAAGGCATCTTCAGGTTCGGGTCAATGATGTTGGAGTGACGATAGAGGCCTGCGTCCAGGGCGAAGATGGGAGTGTTCCCATAGCTGGAGCGAAGGTTCCCAGGGCCGGCCACATAGGCGTAGTCATACTCTGCGGGATTGCCCACCGTGGAGGCCCCATCCGTCGCGCCTTGGATGAGCTGCCCCACATACACCCCGAAGGAGGCCTGGGCGACCCACGCGCCATCGCCGTTGATGTCCCAGATTGCCGCGAGGCGTGGCGAGTAGGAGGACACATCGTAGTTCGTGGCCTGGACATCGCTCTTGGAGCTGGATTTGTCGTAGCGCAGGCCGAGGTTGAAGCTCCAATTCTTATTGAGCTTCCATTTGTCGTTCACATAGGCAGACTGGATCGTGTTCTTGGCTGTGCCCGAGTAGGGGATGAAAGTCGCCATGTAGCTGTTGGCATCGAATCTCCGGTTTGCCAGGCTCGTGTCGCCGTTGAGGGGATTGCCAGAGACATCGGTATTTATGAACCCGTTAAAGAAGATGATCTGATTGTTGGGCGATTGGCTGTTGGAGGCGTTGTGGGCGGATTGATACCAGTCCACGCCGAATTTAAGTTCGTGATCACCGGCCGCCTGGAGGAACCAGGTGAGGCTGGCGCTGCCATTCTTGATGGGGCGCTTATCCGCGTCAGCCCCGAAGAAGCCGTTATCAAAGACATACAGCGATTGCAGATCAATCATCATCGGGACGGATGCACCACCTTGTCCACCGCCGCCGGGTCCACCGAGCTGCTCATCCTTCTGGGCATAGTGAAGGTTCAAAAAGAGATTGTCACTGAGCTGCCCCTGGAACCCGAAAGCACGATACGAGAAGGTATTCGGCTGATTGCTGAGGGTGGCGAGCGAAGTGCTGCCACCGAAGAAGGCCCCCGGGTAGTCTCGCCCTGTCTGATCAATCTCCGTCTTGTTGTACTGGGCGAAGGCGGAAAAGCTCGGCGAGATCTGCCAAGTCAGCTTGATGTCCTTCCTTTCGTCGGTGGAGGTGGCGTTATACGGCTGGCCACCGCCGAATTCCGGCGGAGCCGAGGTCTGATTGGAAGTGGATCGCGCAAAGGGCGCCTGGGCGCGATAGCCCACGACGAAGAAGAGATGGTCCTTGATGATGGGGCCTGAAATGACGATGTTCTGCTGAATATTGTTGGCGTTCTTGAATACCTTGCTTCCATCGGCGCCGCGATCTCGCGGGTTGTAGGCGGCCCATGCGGGGTTCAGGAAGGAGAATCGGGCGATGCCTTCGAAATCGTTCCCACCCGTCTTGGTGATCGCCTGAACCACGCCGCCCGTGAATCGCCCGTACTCAGCCGAGATGCCGCCATCCAGGACTTGAACTTCTGAGAGCATGTCTTCGTTGAGCTGCGCGGAGAATCCGCCCGTCACGGGATCGGACACATCCGCGCCGTCCACGGTTGTTAGAACCTGAGTGTTCTGAGCTCCGCGAATTGTCATGCCATTGGCGTCAAAACTCACGCCGGGGGCAAGGGAGGCGATGGCGGTAACCGTGCGGGCCGTGGCGGCGATGGGGAGGTCGTTGATCGCAGACAGGGTGAAGTTCTGACCAACCTTGGCATCGGTGGTGTCAATGTTGTTGGCGGTTCCAGAGACCACCACCGTAGTCGTGGCCACGCTGACGGGCGCGAGGGGTAGTTCCGTCACATTGGTGGACCCAAGGGGGACGGCAGTCGCAAGGGAGGCGCCTACAAAGGAATCGGCCGTGACGGAAAGGGTGACGGGGCCAGGGACAAGGCCCACGAAGCGGAAGGTGCCGTCCGCGGAGGAAGTGGTGGTGAAGGAACCGCGTGGAGTAGTCACGACGACGCGAGCACCCGCGATGGGTTTGTTGGTTCCGACCTCTTTGACGGTCCCGCTCAAGTTACCCGTCTGGGTGCCTTGTGCGGTGAGGGCGGTGCCGGCCACGAGCGTGATCGCCGTGAGGCCGAGCCGAGAGAGAACGCGATTCATGGGAACTCCGTGAGGCGCGGGACTTCCCGCGGCGAATGGAAGAGGGCGTTGGTCCCGCGCCGCGCCCGGGCGCGGAGCAGGTGGACCAAGGGTGGGGCCGATGAACGACCCTCTTCCACGCATCGGGGACGGAGATGCTGGAGCCGGGGGCGAAGCCGAATGCGCTGGGGTGAATCCGCGGAACTTCAGTGCGAGTTGGGGCGGATCGCTCCGCAGTGCGTTCGCAGCCTTATTTGGGCGGCAGCACCTGGTCGCGGTAGGTGCGCGGCATGGTGAGCTTGGTGCCGTCCTGGAGCAGCACTTGGTAGTCCCCGTGGAACCATGGGCGGAGCTCTTTTACGAAATCAAGATTCACGATGCTGGAGCGGTGCACGCGCTTGAATCGCGCGGGGTCCAGGCGACGGAGCACGGTGGTCATGGTCATGCGGACAAGGTGGCTCGTGCCTTCCACATGGAGGCGGATGTAGTTGTCCTCCGCCTCGATCCACTGGATGTCGGAAGTCTTGAGGAGGAGGTGATGATCGCCGGAACGCACGAGGATGCGATCCATGGGAGGCCTCGATTCCTGGACCTCGTCGAGAAGGGAGGAAATGCGCTCCGGGCGATCCGGTGTGGCCTTGCCGATCCAGGCCCGGGCGCGTTGGAGAGCTTCCTCGAAGCGCGTCCGGTCGAAGGGCTTGAGCAGGTAGTCGAGGGCGTGGACTTCGAAGGCGCGGAGGGCATGCTGATCGTGGGCGGTGATGAAGAGGGTCGGCGGCATGCGGTCCACGCCCACCGCTTCGATCACATCGAAGCCATCCAGTTCGGGCATTTGAACATCCAGGAGCACGAGATCCGGCTTCAGGGATTCGATGGCCATCACCGCCTGGCCGCCATCGCCGCATTCGCCCGCGATGTCCACATCCGGCGTGTCGGTGAGAAGGTCCCGCAGGCGCTGGCGGGCGAGGGGTTCGTCATCCACGATGAGGACACGGATGGTCATGGGACCTCCTTCTTGGAAGACGCCTGGAATTGAAGGGGAAGGGTGATGGCGGCGAGGCACCCCCCTTCGGGGAGTCCCTGGAACAAGAAAGAGGCACTCGATCCATAGAGAAGGCGGAGGCGGTCGAGGACGGAACTGAGCCCAACGCCCTCGCGATGGCGCGGAGGGGGACCCTCTCCATCGTCCCGGATCTCCACGCGCAAGGCATCGCCCTCGCGGGACGCGTGGACGGATACCTTTCCCCCTTGGCTGCGTTTGGCGAAGCCGTGCTTGAGCGCATTCTCGACGAGGGGTTGAAGAATGAAGGTGGGCAGGTAGGCCCCCCGCACCTCTTCGGACGCTTCGATGGAGGTGCGGAGCCGGTCTTTGAAGCGCACCTGCTCGATCTCCAGGTAGGCACCTAAGAATTCCAATTCCTGCTCAAGGGGGATCTCCTGATCGCCGTTGCGGTCCAGGCTCTTGCGGAGGAGATCGCCGAGCCGCGCCACCATGCGATCGGCGGCCTCCACATCGCTGTGCATGAGTGTCGCGATGGAATGCAGCGTGTTGAAGAGGAAGTGGGGTTGAAGCTGCATGCGAAGGGCCTGGTTCTGGGCCTGGAAGAGCTTCGCTTCGAGCCGTGAGGTGAGCAGCTCGCGGTCCCGGTAGCGCCCGCGCCAGACGGCGGCGTGGTAGACCAGCAGCACGGAGAGGAAGGTGAGGAAGTAGAAGTGGAAGTAGATCGTGAAGAAATGGCCGAAGTGCGGCCAGAAGTTGGCGGACACCTCCGGCCAGGGTTTGCCTTCGCTCCACAGGGAGATGGTGAAGGCCGCCAAGAGCCCCAGTGAGACCAGCCCGAGCACGATGGGCGCGAAGAAGGCCCAGCGCCGCACGCGGTGCGTACCATCCAGGGGCCAGCGACGGAGAAAGGCGAAGGCGGGGAGCACGAGCACGGCCCACACCGCCACCTGGATCGAATTCAGGAAGATCAAGTGCCCCACATGGGAGCGTTGGGCGGGCAGGTAAAAGTAGTCCTGGGTGGTGAAGTAGATCACGCCCAGGGCCCA
>JAFDVN010000105.1 GCA_018269025.1 Acidobacteriota bacterium
GTGCCTTCGCTGCCGGGGACGGCGAAGAGTTCCTTGCCGTGGTCCAGGGCCAGTTTGGCGGTGACGAGGCTGCCGCTGCGGATCGCGGCTTCCACCACGAGGACGCCTTCGCTCCAGGCGGCGAGGAGCACATTGCGGCGGGGGAAGTGCTTGGGTTTCGGGTGCGCCCAGGGCGGAAAGCAGGTGATCACGCCGCCGCGTTCGGCCATGCGGTCCATGAGGGGGCCGTGTTCGGCCGGGTACGGGTGGTCGAGGCCCGAGCCGAGGACGCCCCAGGTGGCGCCCGCCTCCGCCCCCGCATCCAACGCGCCTTCGTGGGCCGCGCCGTCAATGCCCCGGGCGAGGCCGGAGATCACGGCGAGGCCAGCTTGGGTCAGGTCGCGCCCGAGGGTCCACGCCATCTCAAGGCCACCCGGGCTGGCCTTCCGTGCTCCCACCACCGCGATTGCCGGTTGGGGCGGCAGCGACCCCCGCGCCCACAGCGCGACCGGATAGGGCAGGCCCGCCATGAGGGGATCCATGCCGGGCTCCCCTGGCAGGTGAAGCCGGGCCTCGCGCTCGCCGGCGCGCTCCCGCCACCGGGGCAGCTCCGCCTCCAGCCGCCCCAGATCCCGGGCCATGGCGGGGGGAAGCCGAACTTCCCGGCCTTCCTCCAGCGCCGCCCACAGCGCGGCCTTGCGGCTTTCCGGCCAGGGCAGGACGGCGAAGGCGAGGCCCAGCAGGCCGGGGTTCAGAAGGGTTGATTCCAAGGCTTTTCCCTTGATCAGGTGGGCGGAACTGGTAGACTAACCGTCTTGTGTCCGGGTCGTCCCGGCCCGTGCCCATCCGATTTCTCCGAGGTTGCCATGTCCCGTCAGTGCGAGATCTGCGGCAAGAAGCCCCAGTTCGGCAACAATGTCTCCCACGCCCACAATGTGACCAAGCGCCGCTGGAACCCGAATCTCCAGACCGTCCGCGCCTGGGTGGGCTTGGCCCCGAAGCGCGTCACCGTCTGCACCTCCTGCCTCCAGGCCGGCAAGGTGTCCAAGGCCCCCCGCGGCCTGAACAGCGGCGCCAAGACCGCCTAAGCGGACTCCGATTTCTGAAGGGCGGCCTGTGGGCCGCCCTTCGCTTTTCCGGGAGACGGAAGCCCGTAGCCGGTAGCCTGACTCCATGCTCCTCGGTCTCGATACCTCCACCGAATGCCTGCACCTCGCGTTGGTGCGGGGCGAGCGGGCTTGGACGCGACGGGAGATCGCCCAGAAGGGGCACGGCCACAGCGAGCTTCTCCTGCCCCTACTGGATGCGCTTCTGGCCGAAGCCGGAGCCACGGCGAAAGACCTCGCAGGCGTCGCCTGCTGCGTCGGCCCCGGGGGCTTCACGAGCCTCCGCATCGGCGTCGCGACGGCGGAAGGACTCGGCATCTCCGGGCTCCCCACCTGGGGCTTCAGCGCCTTCGAGCTCCGCGCCGCGGCGCTGCGGGCAGCGGGCCAGGGAGGACGCGTCTGGATCCTGCTCGATGGCCAGCGAAACGAAGCCTTTGTTCAGCCTTGGGAAGCCCACGCCGTCGAACCTGCGAAGAAGTTGCCCCTCGCCGAGCTTCCGAATCTTGTCGGGAACGACGCCTGGTGGGCTCCCGCACCTTTCGCCGTGAAGCTCGAAGCGCTTGATCCGGCGAAGCGGCTCGCGCTGGATGAGGACGCCTGCACCCGCGCGGGCCTCGCCGCCCTCACGGCCGCGTGCGCGTCCCGGGCGAGCGAAGCGCCGCTCCAGCCCTTCTATTTGCGGGAGACGGACGCGGAATTGAATTTCCCGGAGGCCTCCGCCCATCTGGAAGACGCCCACCGCAAAGGCGTCGCCCGGTGAAGACCGAGCGGCTCCATGGCCCCCTGCCCGCCTGGGTGAAGGCGCTGGATGAAGCCACCTTCGGCGAGGCCTGGGGCGAGCCGGACACCCACGAGCTCATCTGGACGCTCGGCGAAGCGGCCTTCGCGCGGTGGTCCGTGGCCGCGGACGAAGGCGAACTCCTGCGCGTGGCGGTGAGCCCGGACAAGCGCGGTCAGGGCCTCGGCCGGGCCTTGCTCCAGGCCTGCGAGAAGGAGCTCGACGCGCTCGGCGTCCGCGACCTCCACCTGGAGGTCCGCGTCTCCAATGGCGCGGCCCGGCGGCTCTACGTGGCTAGCGGATGGCGGGAGTCCGGCCTCCGAAAAGGCTACTACCGCGACGGCGAGGATGCGGCGCTCTACGCCAAGCGATTAGGCTGAAAGGGACGATGCCCGAGCCCAAGCGCCACCCCGAACTGACCCGCCTCTACCTGGGCGCGGGACTCGTCGTCGTCATCGTCATGATCATCCTCGCCTACAAGACGACGGGGCTCCGGGTGGACACGGCGGGCATTGACGCGCCGTCTCGCTGGGCGCTCATCGCCCTCGGCCTCGCCAATGTGCTGGCCATCGGCTTCCTGCTCTTCATCGTGTTCCGGAGCCTCGCCAAGCTCTACTTCGAGCGGCGCAGCGGCATCCTGGGCTCGCGGCTCCGCACGCGGCTCGTGCTGGCGCTCTTCGTCGTGTGTCTCGCGCCGAGCCTGATGCTCTTCCTCGTGGGCCGCAACTTCATCAGCAAGAATGTGGAGCGCTGGTTCAGTCCCGAGACGGAAGTGCTCATCCACGACGCCAGCGATCTCGCGATCCAGGCCCGCAAGGACGCCTCCGCGCGCCTCGCCTTCGGCGCGGGTCGCATCAAGGCCTCGGGGTCGGATGACTGCGCGCGCATCCGCGACGAATCGGGCCTCGACCTCGTTGCCCGCCTGGACCCGGGCGCCAAAGCCTTCAAGGTGGAGGGACTGGACGCGCGACCCGGCCTGCCCGCGCCCCTGCTGGAGCCCATGCTCCTTCAAGCCACGGCGCAGGAAGAAGACGCCCGGGGCCTCTGGATGCTTCAAGCCATCGAGCGCGGCGATGGGCGCTGGATCGGCGGCGTCTTCCTCGACCCCTCGCGCCTCACGCCGCTGCTGGCGGTGGAGCAGCGTTCCCGGGAATCGGGCCAACTCCGCGCGGCTCGGGACACGCTGGAGACGCTGCCCCAGCGCACCTTCCTCTTCCTCACCCTGCTCACGCTCTTCCTCGCCATCTGGGTGGGGCTCACGCTCGCCCGCACCATCACCGAGCCCGTGCGCGCCTTGGCCAAGGCCGCGCAACGGGTGGGCGCGGGCGATCTCCAAGTGGAGCTGCCCGTCACGGGCGAGGATGAGTTGGCCTTCCTCTCCGGCAGCTTCAACACGATGATCGCGGACCTGCGCCAAAGCCGCGAAGCCTTGATGGGCCAGAGCCAGCGCCTGGAACAGGCGAGGGCCTACCTGGATCAACTCGTGGCCGCGCTGCCGGTGGGCGTCCTCTCCTGGCGCGGCAACGGCGACCTCGTGAGCGCCAACGCCGCCGCGCGCCGCATGCTCGGCGCGGATCCAGCCACGCCGCCCTCCTGGCCCGAATTGAGTCAGTCCCCCGCCACGGGCCGCCTGCCCCAACTCGTCGAAGCCGCACGGAACGCGGGGCGCTCCTCCCAGGAGGAACTGCGCCTGGGTCGCGAAGGAGAAAGCCGCGTGGCCCGCGCCATCGTCGAGCCCCTGGGCGAAGGCGGCGTACTCGCCGTGCTGGAGGATCTCTCCCAACTCGCCAGCGCGGAAAAACGCGCCGCGTGGCAGGAGGTGGCCCGGCGCATGGCCCACGAGGTGAAAAACCCCCTCACGCCCATCCAGCTCACGGCCCAACGCCTCCTCCGGCGCGCGCGGGAGGACAGGCTCGACGCGGACACGGTGCGCGGCGGCGCGGAGACGATTCTCGGCGAAGTGGCGAGCCTTGCGCGGCTCGTGGACAGCTTCTCCCGTTTCGCCAAGCTCCCCGCGCCCAATTTCGCGCCCTGCGACGCGGGTGACCTGTTGCGCCAAGTGGCCTCGCTCTACGGCCCCAACCATCCGAAACTCGCGTGGCGCGTGGAGATCCCCGATGGCCCCCTGCCCGCGAACTGGGATGCGGATCTCGTAAAGGCCGCCCTCATCAACCTCGTGGACAACGCCGTGGGCGCGCTGGAGGGCCGCGAAGACGGCACCGTGGGCCTGCGGCTGGAACCGAAAGGCCGTGACTACCTTCTCCTGGTGGAAGACGATGGCCCTGGCGTGCCCGAAGAAGCCCGCGGACGCCTCTTCGAGCCCTACTTCAGCACCAAGCGCAAGGGCACCGGCCTCGGCCTCGCCATCGTCCGCCGCACCGCCGAGGACCACGGCGGCGAGATCAGCTACGAAGCGCTTAGGCCCGGATCGCGGTTTGTCCTCCGGCTACCGGCCTCCGGCCACGGGCTCCCGGAAGCCGGTAGCCGGTAGCCGGTAGCCGATTCTCAATACCGCAACACGCTGAACACCGGCAGACCCTGGAGTTTCTCCCGACCCGGCAAGTCACTCAGCTCGATGAGAAGGGTGAGCGCGAGCACCTGGGCACCGGTCTCCTCCACCAACGCCCGCGCGGCGGCCGCGGTTCCGCCCGTGGCGAGCAGATCATCCACGATGAGGACGCGGTCGCCCGTCTTGAAGGCATCGCGGTGGATCTCAAGGCCGTCCGTTCCGTATTCCAGCCCGTAGTCCTGCCGATACACCGCGCTCGGGAGCTTGCCAGGCTTGCGGGCGGGCACGAAACCGAGATCGAGTTTTTGTGCCAGGGCCGCGCCGAAGATGAAGCCCCGGGCCTCGATGCCGAGCACATGGGTGGCCTTTAGGGCCGCCACCGGCTCAGCCATGGCGGCCACGGCTTCCGCGAAGGCGGATGGATCGCCGAGCAGCGGCGTGATGTCCCGGAAGAGGATGCCGGGCTTGGGAAAGTCGGGGATGGCGCGGATGTGGCGTTCGAGGTTCATCGTCGGATCTCGAAGGGAAAGGGCAGTGATTGTGCCTCGCCTTCCCCATCGCTGTCCACATCCCAGGCCAGATCCGCCACCCCGGCCGATGAAGGCCCCCTTGCCAACTGATCGCGGTATGAAGCTAGCGCCGAAGCCTCGCCTTCCGCGCAGCCGCTCACGGACCCATCCGGTTCATTCCGCACGAAGCCCGATAGTCCAAGCGCCTGAGCCTGCGCTTCCGCCCACCACCGGAAGCCCACGCCCTGCACGCGGCCAGTGACGCGGAATCGGATCACGGGCTACTTCGCCTCCAGGACGCTTCGCTTCAACCCAGGCACGACCGTCACCCCCGCGGCCTCCGCTTTGGCGAGCGCGACTCTGGCCTGAGCTAGATCCTTCTGCTCCCAATAAAGGTTGATGAGGTTGTTCCACGCCTTGGTGTTTACAGGATCCGTCTGGATCGCCATCTGATATTCAGCGGCAGCCTCCGACGCACGGCCAAGGCGGAACAGGCAGTTCCCGTGGAGAAGGCTGTAGCTGGCAGGGACAGCGAAGGCCTCCTTTACATTGAGCAGGTTGCCCTTCCGGTCCTCAATGGCCTTCAGATGCTGGCGCTTATCCCCGAGAATGTCGTCAATGCTGTCATAGCCCGCGTCCACGAGGCTCCGCAATGAATCCTGGGTCACGCGGGCATCCTCTGTGTCGTCGTCTTCCCGTTTCGCCAGCACGGCTTTGTATCGCTGCCTCAAGTCCTTCAAGCTGCGTTCGCTCGTTTCAATGTGGCCAAGGGCTCCGGAGAAATCGCGATCCTGATAGGCCATCGTGGCGAGCAGGAAATGGGCCTCCGCGTGATCCGGCACATCTTTCAGAACAGGCTCCAGGAGCCGCTTGGCCTCCTCGAAATGGCGAGACAGGACGGCTTCTCCCGCCTTTCGGACTGTAGGCTCCAACACGCGGTAGCGATGGAAGATGGGATCTCCGGTTCCCTGGGCATGAAGGTGCAGCAGAGGAAGCGCCGCCACCACGGCCACACGGAGAAGGTAGAACCTTGAGAATGACGCCATGAACCCTCCAGGTACGAGTCCGATTCATCGGGTTCACTCTATCCTGTCCATCCAGTGTAGGCCGAA
>JAFDVN010000106.1 GCA_018269025.1 Acidobacteriota bacterium
AACAACATCATGGTGGACGGCCTGGACAACAACGATGTGTCCGTGGGCTCCACCCGCACCACCTTCAGCCAGGATGCGATCCAGGAATTCGTCGTCGTCGCCAACGGCTTCTCGGCGGAATACGGCCGCGCGGCGGGCGGCGCGCTGAACATCATCACCAAGAGCGGCGGCAACGATTTCACGGGCGATGTGTTCATGTTCTACCGCACCGGCAAGTGGGACGCGAAGCGCCCCGGCCAGGGCAACCTCGACGCGCCCTACACCCAGCGCCAGTACGGCGCGACGGTGAGCGGCCCGCTCATCAAGGACAAGCTCTTCTACCTCGTCAGCGTGGAGCGTTACGACACGGATGACTCCACCAACGCCGCCTTCGACCCCTCGCTCGTCGCCGCCGTGCAAGGAGCTTCCGGGTACACCCTGCACCCGGGCCTCCAGACCTGGAACGAGAACTACACCACGGGCCTCCTCAAGCTGGATTGGTATGCCAGCGCCACGAGCCACTGGACGATGCGCTACAACGCCGCGAAGGAATCCAACGGCAGCCAGCTCGGATGGGGCGGCGGCGGCGGGCCCCTCGGCATCCTCGATCCCACCGCGGGCGGCACCCGGGACATCACGGACCAGGCCTTCAGCCTCGCGAATCTGTGGACCCCCAGCGGCACCTTCGTGAACGACTTCCGCATCCTCGGCAGCAAGCGGGATCACGATCTGGAAAGCCTGGATCCCACCCTCGGACCTTCGGTGACCCTGGCGGGCATCGCCACCTTCGGCACCCAGCGCTTCCTGCCCCAGCTCCGCACGGAGAAGGACTACGAGCTCTTCGACGCCGCCACCTGGTTCGCGGGCAAGCACACCCTGAAGTTCGGCGTGGACCTGATGCAGACCAAGGTGAGCGGCAGCCTGCCCCTGCAGTTCGCAGGCGTCTACCGCTTCCAGGCCTTCGGGGCTTTCACCAACGCGCTCCAGGCGATGATGGCCCCGAACCCTTACGGCGGCTTCGGCCTGCCGGTGGCCTTCATCCAGGGCTTCGGCGCGGACAGCCTGGATATCAAGGCCGGGTATTACAGCGCCTTCTTCTCGGACACCTGGCAGATCGGCGACCGCTTCTCCCTGAACCTGGGCCTGCGCTACGACAAGGAAGTGCTCCCGGCCTTCCATGATGTGTCGGACTACGACGCCCTCGCCGCGGGCGGTCCCCAGCAGCTCACGAGCTGGACTGTCGGGCCGCTTCCCGGCAGCACCGGCGCCACCGGCATCCCCGGCGGCCCCTACTACGCCAAGGATCAGTTCAGCCACAGCCTGGACTGGAGCAGTTCCCGGGTGAGCCCGCGCCTCTCCTTCAACTGGCAGATGACGGATGCCACCCGCTTCTACGGCGGCTACGGCACCTTCTCCGGCCGCACCGCCCTGGGCCCCTTCGGCGCCGTGTTCCTGAACAACGGCACGGATATGCAGACGATCGTCCAGATCCTCCAGGCCGATCCGCTCAACCCCACCGCGCCCTGGAAGACCTGGGCCAACGCCGCGGGCAACACGAACCGTCGCTACCAGTCCAACCCCGGCGGCATCAAGTCCCTGCTCCTGCCCGGCGAATCCGAGATGCCCGAGACCAAGCAGGCCAACCTGGGCATGGAGATCGCGCCGCTCCAGAACCTGAAGTTCACCCTCGATCTCGTCTACGCCAAGGGCGAGCATTTCCTCACCGTGCGGGATGTGAACGCGCTCATCCCCAACCCGGCCTTCGGAAGCCCCGGCCAGCCCCCGACCATCCGTCCCGACAGTCGCTACAGCTCCGTCATCAAGTACGAGGGCGGCGGCGAGAGCAAATACCGGGCGGCCACCTTCGGCCTGCAGTGGCAGCTCCGCGATACGGCGGCCTTCAACTTCAGCTACACCTACAGCAAGACTGAGGACAACTACACCGACTGGGTGACGGATGTGGAACCCATGAACACCTTCGATCCCTCGGTGGACATGGCTCCCAGCAACCAGGATCAGCGGAACCGCTTCATCGTGAGCGGCGTATTCAGCAGCAAGAACTGGCAGAACGCCTTCTTCCGCAACTGGACCGCCTCCTTCATCGGTCGCTTCGCCTCCGGTCGCCCCTACACGATCTTCACGGGCGTGGACAACGACTACGGCTTCGCCGCGGGCCGGAACAACGGCAACGGCGATGGCGGCGCGCCGCCTTCCGATCGCCCCATTGGCGAGGGCCGCAACTCCCAGACCCTGCCCTTCACCAGCAACATGGATGTCCGCCTGGACCGCAAGTTCAATGTGGGCAAGAAGGGCGGCATCGAGGTGATGCTGGATGTCTTCAATGTGTTCAACCACTACAACCAGACAGCCATCCAGAGCATCCAGGCCGCGCCCAACTACGGAAGCGCGGTCGCGACGCCCCAGGACTACAACCGTCAGATCCAGCTGGGCGTCCGCTTCAGCTGGTGACCAAAGTCCCACCCCAGGAGAAGGCCCGGCGCTGCCGGGCCTTCTCGCGTTTAAACTGGAAGGTCGGAGGCCCCATGAAGCTCGTCACCTTCCGCCACCAGGACCGCGAACGCATCGGCTGCGTGCTGAAGGAGGGTCGCATCCTCGATTTCGCCGCTGCGGATGCCGCGCTCGCCGTGGACATGCTGGAGCTCATCCGCCGCCAGGATGAATTGATGCCGAAGGCCCGGGCCCTGGAAGCCGCCGCGCCCGCGCACGCCACCCTGGAAGCCGCCAGCGTCACGCTGATGGCCCCCGTGCCTCGCCCCGTGTCCATGCGGGATGGCTATGCTTTTCGCCAACATGTGATGACGGCGAGGCGCAACCGGGGCCTGGAGATGATCCCGGAATTCGATCTCTTCCCCGTCACCTACTTCACCAACCACCAGGCCGTCACGGGCCCCGGCGATCTCACGGTGCAGCGCCACCACCTCACGCGCCTGGATTACGAGCTTGAAGTCGCCATCGTCACCGGCCGCGCCCTCACAAACCCGAGCCTCGAAGAAGCCGATGCCGGCATCTTCGGCTACACGATCATGAACGATTGGAGCGCGCGTCACCTCCAGATGGAGGAGATGAAGCTCTCCCTCGGCCCCTGCAAAGGCAAGGACTTCGCGACCAGCCTCGGACCCTGGCTCGTCACGAAGGATGAACTCTCCCTCGAGAAGACCGTCCAGGGCGAGGTGCTGAACGCCGCCATGACCTGCGCCGTGAATGGGAAGGTGCTGTCCACGGGCGACGCGAACTCCATGAACTGGACCTTCGCCCAGATCCTCCAACGCACCGCCTACGGCATCCAGGTGAATCCCGGGGAAGTCATCGGAAGCGGCACGGTCGGAACCGGTTGCCTGCTGGAGCTGAACGGCTCCAAGATCACGGACAACCTCTGGCTCAAGGCCGGCGATGAAGTCGTCCTGGAAATCGCGGGCCTCGGCCGCCTCGTGAACCGCATCATCGAAGTGCCCGGCCCCCAAGTGCCCGACACCCTCGTGAGCATGGGGCCAAGGCGGATGGATCACGCGGGAAAACTGGATTGAAGAACCATCCACAGATTTCACAGATTTCACAGATTTCACAGATTCGAAAAGCCAAGGCCTTCATGCTTTCATCTGTGCAATCTGTGTAATCTGTGGATCGTCATGAAAACCGTCCTCGCTTCCGACTTGAACCCGATCCAGACGAACGCCTGGCTGGTGGGGGGCGTGGCGCCGCGGCCCATCGCCTTCGCCTCTACGGTGGACCGGGAGGGCCGCCGCAACCTCGCGCCCTTTTCCTTCTACAACGCCTTCGGGTCGAACCCGCCCATGGTGGCCTTTGGGCCCAACCGGCGCGGACGGGATGGCACGGTAAAGCACACCTACCTCAACGCCGAAGCCACGGGCGAATTCGTCATCGCGTCTGTCTCCTACGGGATGGTCCAGCAGATGAATGTGGCCTCCGCCGAATACGGCGACGGCGTGGATGAGTTCCTGAAAAGCGGCTTCACCCCAGAGCCCGCGCGCTTCGTGAAGCCCGCCCTCGTCGCCGAAAGCCCCTTCCAGATGGAGTGCAAGCTCCACCAGGTGATGGATCTCGGCGGCAAGCCCGGCAGCGGCATCATGCTAATCGGCGAAGTGCTGTGCTTCCACGCGAAGGAAGAAGTGCTTACCGATGGGTTGCCGGACACCCGCAAGCTGGATCTCGTGGGCCGCGCCGGGGGTGCCTTCTATGCGAGAGCCCACGGCGACGCGCTCTTCGAGATCGCCAAGCCCGTGGGCCAACCCATCGGGTGGGAGGCTATCCCCACGCTCTTGAAGGAGAGTCACCTCCTCACCGCCAACGACCTCGGCCGCCTCGCCAACAGCGCGGCGCTACCGGACCTTGACGCCATGGAACGCCACCCGAACGACCCAGCCGCGCCGGAATCCCTCGAGGAAGCCATCCACCTCGCCCTGCGGCGCGAGGACCTGGATGAAGCGTGGCGGCTCGTAGGCCTGCGCTTGAAGGCCTAACGCTCCTTCTGGTGCACCACCATCTGTGGGAAGGGGATCTCGATGCCCTTCTCCTTGAAGGCGTTGAAGACGCGGCGGCGCAGTTCGCGGCCCACCTCCCACTGCTTGCCGGGGAAGGTCTTCGTGAGGGTGCGGATCGTGACGGAGCTGTCGGCGAGGGCCTGGATACCCAGCACTTCGGTCGGCTCCATGACCTTGCCCGGCCAGTCCTTGGCGAGCTGCTCGCCGAGGGTCCGCAGCTCGGCCATGGCTTGGTCCACATCCGCGTCGTAGCTCACGCCGATATCCACGAGGGCCTTGGCGTAGGACTTGGATAGCACGACGACCCGGGTGATGGTGCCGTTGGGGATGAAGTGGGCGCGGCCTTCGCCATCCCGCAGCACGGTGATGCGGAGCGTCATCCGCTCCACCTCGCCGGTGTGGGTGTCATCCACGCTGATGATGTCGCCGACGCCGTACTGGTTCTCCATGAGCATGAAGAAGCCCGTGATCACATCCTTCACGAGGGCCTGGCCGCCAAAGCCGATGGCGAGGCCCGCGATGCCCGCGCCCGCCAGCAGCGGCGCGATGTTGATGCCCAGCTCCTCCATCGTCATCAGGAGGAAGAAGATGACGACGAGCACCCAGGCGGCGTTCATGAGAACCGATCCGAGCGTTTCGGCCCGGCGCTCGGCGTCGCTGGTGGTCTCGGCGTTGCCGTCGTCCACCGCCCGTCGGATGATGCGCGCCGTGAGCTTCACCGCCCACAGGAAGAGGACGCAGACCAGGAGGACCATGCCCAGGTGCTGAAGCAGGGTCCATCCGTGCTGATCCATCCAGTGGAGGAAGTGGTCGAAGCGCTTGGCGTCCGCGACGACCGGATCGAGGGCGGCGAGTCTCGGTTGGATCACTTCCAGCTAGCCCAGTAGTTCTGGTTCTCGACGAGACCCGCGGCGGGCGTGGCCTTCAGGTAGCGGGCGGTGTCCACCATGACGGCGACTTCATCCGTGCGCTCCTTTTCCCGGCTCTTGGGAATGGCCTTGGGGTGCGGCCCGTGGTGGATGCCGGTGGGATGCCAGGTGACCATGCCCGCGCCGATGCCATCCCGGCTGAAGAAGTGGCCATCGGAATAGAAGAGGACCTCATCGTAGTCAATGTTGCGGTGGTAGAAGGGCACGCGCATGGCGCCCTCTTCCTCTTCAAAAGGCCGGGGCAGGAAGGAGCAGATCACGGCGTTCTTCATGAGAAAAGTGGTGTGGATGCTCGGCGGTAGGTGATAGCGGTGGCTCATCACCGGTCGGATGTCCTTCACATTGATGCGCCACACCGTGAGGTCGCCCTTCCAACCGATGGCGTCCAGCGGATTGAACGGGTAGTAGACCTTCGTGATCTCGTTCTCGCGCTTGATGTGGACGGCCCACTCGCGGCCCTTCCCTTCGTCATAGGGCGGGATCTCCGGGGTATCAATCATCGCGGGATCGAAGAGGGCGTTGGGGCCGAGCGCGCCCCGGTCGGGGATGGTCACTTCGCTGAAGGATTCGATGAGCAGGTAGCGCTGCTCGCCGCTCCCGGGAAGGAAGCGGTAGGTCGTGCCCCTCGGGATGACGAGGTAATCGCCCTTGGCGTAGTCGAGGACGCCGAAGTCCGTCTCCAGGCGGCCCGAGCCGGCGTGGATGTAAAAGACATCGTCGCCATCGGTGTTGCGATAGAAGAAGTCCATCGTCTTCGGGGCGACGAAGTGCATCGCCACATCGTCGTTGTGGAGGAAGCAGATGGGCGCGAAGGCGTCTTCCTTGGAGCCGAACTGGGAGGCCGCGATGGCCGCGTCCGCCTTGCCGCCGAAGAGCTGGTTCAAGTCGTAGCTGTGGGGCTTGAGCGGACCTTCCACCCGCGTCCAGTCCGTGGGCGGGTGGAGCCGGTACAGGTGGCTCACCTTTCCGTAGAATCCCTGGCGGCCATGCTCTTCCTCGAAGGTCCCGGGCGGCAGATCCACATGGGCCTGCCGCGTGTGCGTGCCCTTGCGCAGCGGGAAGAGGGGTGTCTCGTTGCTGATCTTCATGGGAAACCTCGTCAATCAGTCTCGGGGCTGGGTGGCGTGATGAAGGTCACGGCCCATGAGAGCGGGCTTCAGGCGTCGGGCTTCGGGCGTCAGGCCTCCATGCAGGCGTGAAGGCCGGCTGATGGCCGTCTGCTCATGCAAAGGCCCGAAGCCTGGCGCCTGACGCCTGACGCCGCACAGCATCCTCACTCCGCCATGAACGGATAGCGGTAATCCGTGGGGGGCACGAAGGTCTCCTTGATGGAGCGGGGGCTGATCCAGCGGAGCAGGTTGAGGATGGACCCGGCCTTGTCGTTGGTGCCGCTGGCGCGGGAGCCGCCGAAGGGCTGCTGGCCCACCACCGCGCCCGTGGGTTTGTCGTTGATGTAGAAGTTGCCGGCGGCGTGGCGCAGGACCTCGAAGGCCTGCTGGATGGCGTAGCGGTCCTGGCTGAACACCGCGCCGGTGAGGGCGTAGGGACTCGTGCTATCCACGGTGTGAAGCACCTCGTTCCACTTCTTTTCGTCGTAGACATGAAGCGTCAGGACAGGTCCGAACAACTCGTCGCACATGGTCTTGTACTTGGGGTCCAGGGCCTCGATGATCGTGGGTCGGACGAAGTAGCCCGTGCTGTCGTCGCACTGGCCGCCCACGAGAATGCGGGCGTCCTTGCTGGCCTTGGCCGCCTCGATGGCGCCCTTTTGGGTGTCGAAGCTGGCCTTATCAATGACCGCGCCCATGAAGTTCTTGAAGTCCGTGATGTCGCCCATGGTGAGGCTTTCGACTTGGGCGATGAGGGAATCCTTGATCTTCGGCCACAGGTTGCTGGGAATGTAGACGCGGCTGGCCGCGGAGCACTTCTGGCCCTGGTACTCGAAGGCGCCGCGCACGATGGCCGTCGTGAGGGCTTCGGCATCGGCGGAGGGGTGCGCGAGGATGAAGTCCTTGCCGCCCGTCTCGCCCACGAGACGCGGATAGCACTTGTAGTGATCCATGTTATTGGCCACCGTGCGCCACATGCCGTTGAAGACGCCGGTGGAGCCGGTGAAGTGGATGCCCGCGAGGTGGCTATCCGCCAACACCGGATCGCCCACGGCGCGGCCTGAACCGTAGACGAGGTTGATGACGCCATCGGGAAGCCCTGCGGCCTTCAGAATCCGCATGATGAAGTGGGCGCTGTAGGCCGCCGTGGAGGCGGGCTTCCACACCACCGTGTTGCCGCACAGAGCGGGGGCGGTGGGCAGGTTGCCGGCGATGCTCGTGAAGTTGAAGGGCGTGACCGCGAAGACGAAGCCATCCAATGCGCGGTGCTCCAGGCGGTTCCACATGCCGGGGCCACTCATGGGTTGTTCCTTCATGAGCTGCTCGTAGTAGTGCGCGTTGAAGCGGAAGAAATCAATGAGCTCGGCGGCGCTGTCAATCTCCGCCTGGTGGGCGGTCTTGCTCTGGCCCAGCATGGTCGCGGCGTTGAGGGCGTCCCGGTAGGGCCCGGCGAGCAGGTCCGCAGCCTTCAGGAAGACGGCGGCGCGGGCTTCCCACGGCAACGACGACCAGTCCTTCCGCGCGTGCATGGCGGCGTGGATGGCCTGCTTCACTTCTGCCTCGGCCCCCAGGTGGAAGTCCGCGAGCACATGCTTGTGGTTGTGGGGCATCACGGATTGGGCCGTCTTGCCCGTGTGGACCTCGTGCCCGTTGATGACACACGGCAGGTCCATCTTCTGATCGGCGAGGACCTTCAAGGTCGCCTGGAGGCTCTTTCGCTCCGGCGAACCGGG
>JAFDVN010000107.1 GCA_018269025.1 Acidobacteriota bacterium
ACGACGCTGCCCAGGCTCACGCGGCGGAAGGCCGCCAGGAGCAAGACGAAGACGATGAGGCTCGGCATCACGCCCATCCACCGGTAGGCCAGCGCCGCGCCCACCGTGGTCGCCACGCCCTTGCCACCCTTGAAGCCGAGCCAGGGCGTGAACACATGGCCCGCCACGGCGCAGAGGGCCAAAGCCGCGCTGAAATCGGGAGAGAATCCCTGATGCTGCGCCAAGGCGACCGGCAGGGACCCTTTGGCCGCGTCCAGGACGAGGGTAAGCACGCCGAGACCCTTGCCCCCCACGCGACTCACATTCGTCGCGCCGATGTTGCCCGAGCCGTGGGCGCGCACATCGCCCTTACCCGCGAGCTTCACCAGCAGGAGGCCGAAGGGGATGGAGCCCACCAGGAAAGCCGCGGCGCACCACAAGAAGACCTGCATCGGGTCGGGACCGGTCGTGAACTGGAACATCCGATCAGCGTATCAGAGCGGCCCGGCGCACCAGATCGAGCCCGTACATCACGGCGCGGAGTTGCATGTCGGCCCGCGATCCGGCCTGGATGGGCCGTTGGCAGACGGTGCCACTCGGCCCCGCGAGCGCGAGGAAGGTGGTGCCAACCGGCGCCGGACCGGCAGGGTCCTCTCCCGGCCCCGCATTGCCCGTGACGGCGAGGCCCCAGGTGGCGCCCAGCCTTTCGCGAATCGCTTCCGCGAGCGCGCGGGTGGTGGGTTCGGACACGGTGCCGTGGTCTTTCAGGAAAGCCGGCTCGAGCCCCCCGAGGGCGGCTTTGGCTTCCGCCGTGTAGACCACCGCGCTTCCCCGCAGCACGCGGCTCGCGCCAGGGATCGCCGTCAGCCGCGCGGCGAGGAGCCCGCCCGTCATGCTTTCGGCGAGGGCGAGGGTCTGGCCCTTCTCCGCGAGCAGATCTAACACGGCCTCTTCAAGGCTACCTGCGCCGATCCGGGCGATGTCCACCCCAAGCTCCGCTTCAAGGTCCCTTCGCGCCGCGTCCAGCGCCGACGACTCCGGCCCCCGGACCAGGAGTTCCACTTGCATCAAGGACGCGAGGATCGTCCAGTCCAGATGGGCATGCTTCCTTCGGACCGCCGAGGTCCGCTCGTCCACCACACTTTCGGGCACCCCGGAGACGAGCACACGCAGCGTCTTCACGGGTCGCTCCGCCAGGGGCGCAAGGCGTGGAGTGACCTGCTCCGTCCACATCCGCTTCATTTCCGCAGGCACGCCAGGCATGAGGACGATGCGGCGACCGGGAAATCCTTCAGGACTCTCCCACCAAAGGCCCGGTGCCGTGCCGATGGGGTTGGGAAGCACCTCCGCGCCGACCGGAACAAGCACCTGCTTGAAATTGCTTGGGCTCGGGGTGCGGCCCCGGGATTCAAAGAAGGCGAGCAGGTTGGCCTTGGCCGCCGCGTTCTCCTCCAGGGTCGCCCCCAGCACCTCCGCCCACAGTTCCTTCGTGAAGTCGTCGAAGGTGGGGCCGAGCCCCCCGGTGCAGAGGATGAGGTCGGAGCGATCCAGGGCCTCGCAGAAGAGCGCCTTCATCGCGTCCCGGTCATCCCCCACCGCCGTCTTCCGGGTGAAGGCGAGCCCAAGGGAGGCCAATTCCTGCCCCAGCCACACGGAATTGGTATCCACCCGATCCGTGGTGAGCAGTTCCGTGCCGATGGCGATAGCTTCAATGCGCATGGGACGAGGCTACAAGAAAAGCTGTATTGATCCGCAGATTACGCAGATGACGCAGATTCTAAAACCTACGGGCGGATCGCCTCCCTGCTCTTTTAATTTGCGTAATCGGCGTAATCTGCGGTTCAAAGGCTTTCCATGCTCATTCCCGACCTTGACGATCTGATCCTGGAACACGATGAGGACACGGGCCTCCAAGAGCTGGGCCGCCGCGTCCTATCCCGCGGGCCCTGGAGCACCGTGGCCTTTCTTGTGAAGACGCGCAGCGGCCCGGAGGAGCCCTGGGAAGGCCCCTTCCTCTGGTTGCACCGCTATCAAAAGGTCGCCCAAGGCTGGAAGCTCGTGAGCCGCTTCCACACCACGGAGACGGAGCAGCTGGACGCGCTTCTGGAAGCCCTGAAAAGGTGGGGTCTGGGGGACTGAGTTACTTCGCCGGCGCTTCGATGAACACCGTCGGGATGCCGCCATTCTTCACGAGCATGCCGCTCACGGTGATGGTCTGGCCCATCTGACTCGCCATCTCGGCGGCGAGGCTCACTTGGCCATCACGGCGGGGGTGGTGCTGCTCGGCCATCAGCATGTAGACCTTGCCGCTCTTGGTAAGCAGCCCGGCGGGTTCCCCGGCGGCCACGCACTTCGCGCCGCAGGCTTTGTGGGCTTCGCCCTTCTTGCCGAGCTGGAGGTAGCAGCTCAGGTCCACCACCTCACCGGTGAGCACCACCGCGCGGCCCTTCTTCATCCAGGCCTTGTTGGCGGGCGTCGCGGCGGCCTCCAAAGTGGTGGCGGACCAGGACGCGACCGGGAGCGGCTTCTTGGAGGGCGGCAAGGGCATGGGCCGGGGCCGGACTTCCTGCTCCTGGGCGGGAGTCGGCTTGGGTGCCTCCTGGGTGGGCGCCTGGACGAGGAGTAGGGCAGCGAGCAGCAGCATTGGGAAGCCTCCAGACCTGAGCCTAGCGCCTCACGCCCTCAGCCTCCAGCCTCCAGCCTCCAGCCTGATTAGAAGGTCATCACCTTCATGGTGTTCGTCGTTCCTGTCTTCCAGAGCGGCAATCCCATGGTCATCACGACCCGGTCTCCGGCATTCAGGTCCTGACTGGCCTGGAGGAGGGCGCGCACGGCCTCCACCATCTCGTCCGTGTTCTGGACGCGGGGGATGAGCAGGGGCGTGACCCCCCGGAGCAGCCCCATGCGGCGGGCGGACACCACATCCGTCGTCGCGCCGAGCACGGGGACGGCGCCGGACAGGCGCGACACCATGCGGGCGCTTCCACCCCCTTCGGTGAAGGCGACGATCCACCGGGCTTTCAACTCCTCGGCCACTCGGCAGGCGGCGAAGGCGACCGCGACTTCCGTGCGACCTTCCGCGCGATCCAGGGTGTCCTGGGGCAGTGGACGGCGGCGGTGGGCGGCGTCTGCTTCCGTGGCGATGCGATCCAGCCACTCCACCGCTTCCACGGGGTGGTTGCCCGAGGCACTTTCGGCGCTGAGCATGACCGCGTCAGTTCCATCCCAGATCGCGTTGGCCACATCCGAGGATTCCGCGCGGGTCGGTTGGGGATTCTCCAGCATGCTCTCCAGCATCTGCGTCGCCGTGATGACGGGTTTCAGCGCCGCGCGGGCGGCCTCGATGATCTGCTTCTGAAGCGTCGGCACACGCTCTACGCCCAGCTCCACGCCCAGATCGCCCCGTGCGACCATCACGCCCCAAGCGGCCTCCAGGATCTCGTCCAGGTTCCCGAGCGCGGCGGGGTGCTCGATCTTCGCGATGATGGGTTGGCTGCCTCCATGGCCTTTGATCAGGCGTTGGAGTTGGTGGATGTCCGAAGCCCTGCGGACGAAACTCTGGGCGAAGAGATCCACCCCGTGTTCCACGCCCCAGGCGATGTCCTCCAGATCCTTCGGCGTGAGCGGATCCACGGACACATCCAGCCCAACGGGATGGAGGCCCTTGCGGGGTTTCAACGCGCCGCCCACCACGACCTTGGCCTCGACGAGGCCCTCGTCGGCACGAACCACTTCGGCTTCCAGCGCGCCATCATCCAGCAGCCACCGCTGGCCCGGCTTGGCACCGGCGAAGAGCTCCGGGTGGGGCAGCGGCACCGTCCAGGCGTAGGTCCCGTTCGGAGCAACCTGCCCAGCGGGGAAGAAGGCCCCGGTGGAACCGGCTGAAAAGGCGACCTGCCCGTCGAAGACGCCCACGCGCCACTTGGGCCCTTGCAGGTCCAGCAGCACCGCCACATCCCGCTTCAGTTCCTCGGCGGTGGCCCGGATAAGGGCCAGGGCCTCGGTCCGGGAAGCGGGATCGCCATGGCTGGCGTTCAATCGGATCGTATCGGCGTAGTGAAGAATTTTTCGGAGCCGGTCTCCTTGCCGAAGAGCGGGTCCGAAGGTGATCACGAGCTTGGTCTTGCGCAAGGCGGCACTCCCGAAGTCCACAGAGTATCCGCAGACTTTTCCACAGTGGGGGCGAGAATTCCCGCTTGGCGAAGGAATCCGAGCGGTGATAGCTTCGACCTCCCCTGCGTTTGGAGATGTGCGATGCGCGAGAAGCTGCGGAGCCTCGTGGCCGATCTGGTTCGTGGAGGCGTGCCCCTGGAAATGGCCCGCCGGGAGTTCGAGCGCATCTACATCGAGGAGGTCCTGGCCTCCCACGACGGCAATCAGAGCGCCGCCGCCCGGGATCTCGGCATCCACCGCAACACGCTTTCCCGCAAGCTGGACATCCCTGGCACCCCCGCGCCCTTCCCCCGCCGCGCCCGCATCGCGAGCTGATGGCCGGCTACCGCAGACCGGCCACCGGCTACCGGGGAGACCGACTCGGCTAGGCTGATCTTCCTGGGAGGTCGCCATGCGGAAGGTCGCCATCAACGGGCTCGGGCGCATCGGGCGGCAAGTGCTGCGCCACCTGATGAAGGTGCCCCATGTGCAGGTCGTCGCCGTGAACGACCTGACGGACGCCGCGACCCTCGCCCACCTGATGAAGTTCGACTCGGTCCACGGCCCCGCGCCCTTCCCCGTCGCGGCGGATGGCACCTTTCTCGTCGTGGATGGCCGTCGCATCCGCGTCTACGCGGAGAAGGACCCCCAGCTCATCCCCTTCGGCGCGGCGGGCGCGGAAGTGGTGCTGGAGTGCACGGGCCGCTTCACCAAGCGCAAGGACGCGGCCGTTCATCTCCAGAACGGCGTGCGACAGGTCATCATCAGCGCCCCGGCCAATGACGCGGACGCGACCATCGTCATGGGCGTGAACGACGCCAGCCTGGACCTCTCGACGGATGGCGTCCTCAGCAACGCGAGCTGCACGACGAACTGCCTCGGCCCCATGGTGAAGGTGCTGGATGACGCCTTCGGCCTGGATTACGGGTTCATGACGACCGTGCACAGCTACACCAACGACCAGCGCATCCTGGACCTCCCCCACAAGGACCTGCGCCGGGCCCGGGCCGCGGCGATCAACATGATCCCCACGAGCACCGGCGCGGCGAAGGCCATCGGACTCGTCCTGCCCCACCTGAAAGGCCGGCTCGATGGCATCGCCGTCCGCGTGCCCACGCCGGATGTGAGCCTTACGGACCTCACCGCCACCCTGAAGAAGGACACGACCGTGGGCGAAGTCCATGCCGCGTTCAAAGCGGCCGCCGCCTCGGGCCCCCTCGCGCCCTACCTCGTCGTGTTGGAGGACGAGCTGGTGAGCAGCGACTTCATCGGAAGCCAGGCGAGTTGCAGCTATGATCCCTTCCTCACCAAGCAGCTCGGGCCGCGCATGGTGAAGGTTTTCGGTTGGTACGACAACGAGTACGGTTACTCGGCTCGCCTCAAAGACCTCTGCGTGGCCGTGCTCGACCGGATCAAGTAGGCATGGTCGGAATCAACGGGCTCGGCCGCATCGGGCGGCTCCTCGTGCGGCGCCTCATGGCGTCAGAACCAGGGCTCATCCGGGCCCTCAATGATCCCGCGGATCTGAAGACGCTTCTCCATCTCCTGAAGCATGACTCCGTCCATGGCCCTTCTCCGCTCGTCCTCGCGGGCGAGCGGCGCGGGGAGCAGGACTATCTATTGATCGAAGGTCATGCCCTTCCGCTTTTCCACGAAACGGAACCGGACGCGATTCCCTTCGCGGATCATGGCGTGGAAGTGGTGGTGGAAAGCAGTGGCCGATTCACCGCCCGCGCCCAGGCTGCGAGGCATCTGGGCGGTTCCGTTCGACAAGTGATCATCAGCGCGCCTTCGCCGGATGCGGACTACACGGTGATCGCGCCCGTGAACGGAGACGGCCTCGATCTGTCCCGGCACCAGGTGATCTCCAACGCGAGTTGCACCGCCCACGCGACTGCACCGATGCTCGCCGTGTTGGAATCAGCCTTCGGCCTCGATTCGGTGGGCATGAGCACCGTCCATGTGGCGACGAACGATCAGCGCCTGTTGGACCTTCCCCACAAGGATCTGCGCCGGGCACGGGCCGCCTTCAAGAACATCATCCCGACGACGAGCTCGGCCTTCGGCGCCCTGCACCGCGCCATGCCTGCTCTGCCGGGTGGCTTTTCGGGCTTCGCCCTGCGGGTGCCCACCCTGAGCGTGAACCTCGTGGACCTCACCACCACCCTGAAGCGGCCCGCCACGGTCGAGACCGTGAACGCCGCCTACGGGGAGGCCGCGACCCGTCTGGGGCCGGAAATCCTCGCCTTCGCCCATCCCGGCGCGGTCTCCAGCGACTTCATCGGGAGGTCTGAAAGCATCATCATGGACCCGGACCTCACCCGCGTCCTCGGCGACCGCTTCGTGAAGGTCTGCGGTTGGCACGACAATGAGACCGGCTACGCCGCGCGGCTCGCGGAGCTGGTGGTGCGGGTGGCTAGTCCCGGAAGCTCCACACCCGCACGCCGCTGACGCGATCCAGCACGGCGGCGACGAGGTCCGGCGCGGCGGTTCCAGAATCCCGCACCTGGGCGTCGCCCGAGGTGGGCAGGTGCACCACATGGACGGCGCAGCCGCGCAGGTCTGGGTGATGGCGCAGGGGCCGGGCGAGGGCTTCCACATCCAGGGCTTCGAGCCAGCCTTCGGGCACATTCGCCTTTCTCGCGCCGGGCACCAACGCACCCACCTCGCGCGGCTGGAGGAGCACGAGGTGCATGCGACCCTCCGCTACGCCCCGCCAGATGAGGAAGGGCGGCAGGACTCCGAAGCGCACGCCGCCCTTGTCCACCTCGGGCCAAGCTGTGAGGGAGACGACGCCTTCCTCGTCCGCCGCGTCCATGGCGAGGCGTGGCAGATCGGTGCCGGTCGGTGGGATCCACGGTTCGAGCGCGAAGTCGGTCATGCAAACAGGGTAGGCTCGTGGGCATGCCCGAATCCCGCCCCATCGTCGCCACCGGCCAGCAGATCGGCGCGGGCTGGACGCCGGCGCTGTCCGTGGTGAAGGCCCTCGCGGCGTTGGCGGAGGCCGAGCGCATCGGCGGCGAAGCCGTCTACTGGATGGCGGACGAGGACCACGACCGGAACGAAGTGGCCACTACCGTGGGCCTCGACGGGTCCCGGCTGAAGCGACACCGCTTCCGTTTCGACGCGGTGGAGGGCACGGCCACGGGCTGGTTGCCTTGGACCGAGGCCCACCAGCGGGAGGCCGAGGCGCTGTGGGGCCCCGTGCCCGCCGCGCGGGGCACCCTGCGGGACCATGTGCGGGCCCTAGGAGCCCCGTTGTGGGCCAAGGGCCTCCGCGCCTTCTCGCCCACCGACCCCGAAGTCCGGCGGCCCGTGCAGGACGAGCTCGCGCGGTGGCGCGGCCTCGGACTGGAGAAGGATCTCATCCACCAGGCCGTGCGCCTGGAACGGGAAGGCACGCCTTCGCCCCTCGATCCCCGTGTCCAAACCGCGTGGTTCAGCCTCGATCCGCGTACCGGCCTGCGCCAACGCCTGGATCAAGGCGAGACGCTGCCGAGCGGCCATTGGCTCAGTCCCGGCGCGGCCCTTCGGCCCCTGATGCAATCCCTGATGCTGCCGGTGAAGGCCGTGATCCTCGGCCCCTCGGAACGCGCCTACTGGCGCCTCGCGGAACCGCTTTGGGAGAAGGTGGGTCTCGCCGTGCCGCGCATCGTGGCCCGTCCGAGCGTCTTTGTGCTGCCGACGGGCTTTGCGCTGAAGCCCGGCCAGCTCGGTCCCGTGAAGGCGGGCGACTGGACTTCTCTGGCACCTTCCCTGGGAAGTTCCCCGTCCACGCGATTCCCCGAGGCGAAAGCGGATCCGACCTGGTCCGAATCGCTCCGGGACCGCTTTGACGCGGAACTGGCCCGAACGCGCTTCCGTCTGGAGCGGCTGGACCGGCGCTGGCGACGCGATCTGGCGGCGGCGGCCCTCGGCTTCGATCCCGAAGCGCTGCGCCAGCGCCTCTTCCCCTTCGAGCGGGATCAGGAGCGCGTGCTGCCCGGGCTTTTCTGGTTACGGAATCCCGCGCTGCTGGACCGCATCCTGGACGCCCTTCGCCAGGGCGGCGATCTTCATCTGGTGGAGGAACCATGAGCCTCGATGTCCTCGCCCTTGGCGCGCATCCGGACGACGCGGAAGTGCATGTGGGTGGCCTCCTCGCCCGCTGCGCCGATCGCGGCTTGAAGGCTGGTATCTTGGATCTCACAAGCGGCGACCTCGGCACTCGGGGCACGCCGGAGACCCGGCGGAAGGAAGCGGCGGAATCCGCCCGCATCCTCGGGGTGGAGCGGCACATCCTGGACCTCCCCGATGGCCGCTTCTTCGAGGACGAAGCCTCCCGGCTGAAGCTCATGGCGGCCCTGCGGCGACTGCGCCCCACCGTGCTCATCCTGCCCGGCCCCGACGACCGCCACCCAGACCACCGCCGCGCCCATCGCCTCGGCAAGGAAGCCGCCTACTACGCGGGGCTGAAGAACTACCCTTGCCCCGGTTTCGAATCGTCCGAACCCTGGCGTCCTTCCGCCGTCGCTTGGATGGGCGGTGAGAACCCCGACGCGCCGGACCTCGTGGTGGATGTGAGCGACCAATGGGAACGCCGCATGAAAGCCTTCGACGCCTTCGGAAGCCAGTTCACGGACGACCCGTCGAAACCGGCCACCCGCATCGCCCACCCGGCCTTCCGCCGGGGCGTGGAAGGCCGGGCCATGCACTGGGCTACCTTCCTCCAATGCGCGTGGGCCGAGGCCCTCTGGTGCGACAGGCCCGTGCCGCCGGCCTTGCTGGACTTGGTCGCGCGTCTGCGATGACCACCCGGCCCACGACCGCCGGCCACCGGCTACCCAAGCCAGGACGAGACCTCCGTTCTTCCGGTAGCCGGGAGCCGGGGGCCAGGAGTCGTTCATGAACCGCTTTGAGGCCGATGTCCTCGCCCAGATCCGGCGGCGGGGCGATGGCGTCGAGAACGCCCGGGTGCTCCTCGCCATCAGCGGCGGCGGCGATTCCACGGCCTTGCTCGCGGTGCTTTGGGCCCTACGGAAAAGCCTCGACCTGGAAATCAGCCTCGCCCACGCCGATCATGGCCTGCGCCCGGAAGCCGCGGAGGATGCGGCCTTCGTGCGGGACCTGGCCCGGACCTTGGATCTGGATCTGGCGGAAGCCAGCCTGGATGTGAAGGCCCACGCCGAAAAAGCCGGCCTCGGCCTTGAGACCGCGGCCCGGGAACTGCGCTGGGCCTGGTTGAAGGCGGAGGCGGAAGCCTACGGCGCCACCGTCATCGCCACAGGCCACACGCTGGACGACCACACCGAGACGGTGCTCCTCCGCCTCCAGCGGGGCGGGGGCGCGGGTTCCCTCACGCCCCTGCCCGCCCGACAAGGGCCGCGGTGGTCGCCCCTCATCGAATGCCGTCGGGCGTCCCTGCGCCGCTACCTGGAAGGAAAGGGCCTGCCCTGGCGGGAGGATGCCAGCAACGCCGAGCCCTTCACGCCCCGCAACCGCTGGCGCAAGCTCCTGGAAGCGATGCGCGAAGAAGCGCCCCTCCTGGATCAGCACCTGTGGGAAACGCACCTTCAGGTGCGGGACCTGCGTGATCTGACGGAGGCTTCGCTCCGCGCGGTGGAAGGGCGCGACTGGAACCGAGTCGAGAACGCGCTGCGCCTGAAGCCTGGACCCTGGGATGAAATTCGCCTCCGGGCCCTGCTGGAACTGGCCTTCCGTGACCTGGGCTGGCCCAGGGAGGCGGCGGCGCTCCGCGCGCTCACGGCGTGGCTCATGGAGCATCTGTCAGGTCACGGCGCGGTCACAAGGTCGGCTACCTTCGGGAATTTCGCGCTGAGCCTTGAACCGGATGGCGCGTACCTGCATCGAATGGGGTGAGGCCGCCGGATGGTTCCTCCGCCCCAATTTCTTGCACCGGGGCTGTAGAATCAAAGATGGCCCGCTGGCGCGTCCCGACGCGCCGCCCCCAAGGAGCCCGATTTGAACTCGATGATGAAGAGCCTCCTCGTCTGGCTGGGCATCCTCGCCCTGCTGTTCGCGGTGTTCAAGCTGTTCCCGCCCACGACCCGGGTGAACGACATCCCCTTCTCGACCTTCTACATGGAAGGCCAGGCGGGCAAGTACAAGACCGTCACCCTCGCCGGGTTGGACATCGAAGGCACCTACCGCCAGGCCGTGAAGAACGCCCAGGGCCAGGAAGTGGACAAGTTCAAGACCATCGCGCCACCCATGCAGGACCTGGGCGCGAAGATCCTCTCCTGGAAGCAGGAAGGTCAGCTCGATGAATTCAGCGCCCAGAAGCCCAACGACAATTCCTGGTCCGTCTACCTGCTCTTCTGGGGCCCGCTCATCGTCTTCGTCGCGCTCTGGTTCTTCTTCATGCGCCAAGCTCAGGCCGGCGGCAACAAGGCCATGTCCTTCGGCAAGGCCAAGGCCCGGGGCCTCTCCGCCAACGCCAAGCGCGTCACCTTCGCCGATGTGGCCGGGTGCGAGGAGGCCAAGGACGAGCTGAAGGAAATCGTGGACTTCCTGAAAGACCCGGGCAAATTCGCCAAACTGGGCGGCAAGATCCCCAAGGGCGTGCTGCTCGTGGGCCCTCCGGGGACCGGCAAGACCCTGCTCGCCCGCGCCATCGCCGGCGAAGCCAAGGTCCAGTTCTTCTCCATCTCCGGATCGGACTTCGTGGAAATGTTCGTGGGCGTCGGCGCGAGCCGCGTGCGCGACCTGTTTGAACAGGGCAAGAAGAACGCGCCTTGCATCATCTTCATTGACGAGATTGACGCCGTCGGTCGCCACCGCGGCGCCGGGCTCGGCGGGGGTCACGATGAGCGCGAGCAGACCCTGAACCAGTTGCTCGTGGAGATGGACGGCTTCGAAGGCAACGAAGGCATCATTCTCATCGCCGCCACAAACCGCCCCGATGTGCTCGATCCCGCCCTGCTCCGCCCCGGCCGCTTCGACCGCCGCGTCGTCGTGGATCGGCCCGATGTGAAGGGCCGCTGGGAAATCCTGAAGGTGCACACCGCCAACAAGATTCCCCTCGCGCCGGATGTGGATCTGGAAGTCATCGCCCGGGGCACGCCCGGCTTCGCGGGGGCCGATCTCGCGAATCTCTGCAACGAAGCCGCCCTCGGTGCCGCCCGCGTCAACAAGAAGTGGGTGGAGATGCACGACTTCGAGCAGGCCAAGGACAAGGTCTACATGGGCTCCGAGCGGCGCTCCATGGTGATGACCGAAGAGGACAAGAAGATCACCGCCTACCACGAAGCCGGTCACACGATCCTCGCCGCCGCCATCCCCGGCGCGGACCCGCTCCACAAGGTGACGATCATTCCGCGCGGTCGCGCGCTCGGCGTCACCTGGCAGCTTCCCGAACGGGACCGCTACAACACCACCAAGGAGTTCATGGAGGGCCGCATCGCCATCTGCATGGGCGGTCGCATCGCCGAGGAGATCTTCTTCAACCAGTTCTCCACCGGCGCCAGCAATGACATCCAGCAGGCGACGGACATGGCGAAGGCCATGGTCACCCAGTACGGCATGAGCGAGAAGCTGGGCCCGCTAAACTACGGCGGCGAACAGCACGAGATCTTCATCGGCCGCGACTTCAGCCAGCGCCGGGACATCTCGGAAGAGACGGCGCGCATCATTGACGCCGAAGTCCACGACATCGTCATGCGCAATTACGAGCGGGCCAAGCGCATCATCCTCGAAAAGCGTGGGACCCTCGTGGCGATCGCGGAAGCGCTGCTCGTCCGGGAAACGCTGGATGGCAACGATGTGGACATCCTCATGAAGGGTGGCACCCTGCCTCCCCGCGTCAGCGGCGGCGGGCCTTCGGCTCCGGCCGTGAGCGGCCTCGACGCCGATCCCGGCCTCGACCCGGCGCTCAACCCGGCGTGAAGAAGGAAGCCTTCGATTGGGGGGCCTTCCTCGCGGAAGGCCCTCTCTTTATCGGCATCCTGAACCTGACGCCGGATTCCTTCAGCGATGGCGGCGTTCACGCCGCGCCCGAAACGGCGCTCACGCAGGCGCGGCACCTCATTGAAAAGGGCTTTCACATGCTGGACCTGGGCGCGGAAAGCACGCGCCCAGGCGCGGAACCCCTGGATCCGGGTGCGGAATGGGAACGCCTTCGTCCCGTGCTGGAGGTGCTCCGGCGCGAACTTCCCGACACGCCCCTAAGCGTGGACACGCGGCATTCGGAAGTGGCCTCCCTCGCCCTCACCCACGGCGCGTCCGTGCTCAACGATGTGACCGGCTTCCGCGATCCGGCGATGCTCGCGCTCGCGGTGGAATCCGCCTGCGGCCTCATCGCCATGCGGAGCCGCTTGGAGAGGGATCGGTTCGTGATGCCTTCCTATGGAGAGCCCGGAGAGCGCCACGCGGACCGTGCCCACGCGGAGCTCGATGCGGTTCGAGCACGGCTACTGAACGCGGGCATCGCGCCCAGCCGATTCCTTCTCGATCCCGGCTTCGGGTTTGGCACCACCTTCTCCGAAGATCAGGCGCTCTGGCTGGCGCTTCCCGATCTGCCCGGCCCGCTCTGCGTCGGCGTGTCCCGCAAGCGCTTCACCGCGTGGCAGGCGGGACAACCGGACCTTCCACCTCAGGAACGGGATGGCCTCTCCGCCGCCCTGCACGCGGACGCCTTTGCCCGCGGCCTTCGCGTCTTTCGAAGCCACGCCGCTACACTGACCCCATGACTCTGAAGCATTTCGGCACCGATGGCATTCGCGGCCGCGCCTTCGATGCGCCGCTCACCCTGAAGGACGCGACCCGCTGGGGCGGCGCCTGGGGCGCGGTGGCGCGGGCGAAGGGCATCCGCCGCCTCGTGGTGGGCTGGGATCCCCGCCTCAGCTCCGAGCCGCTCTGGGCGGCCTTCCACAGCGGCCTTGGCGCGGGGATCAAAGTGCGCGTGCTGGGCATGGCCCCCACGCCCGCCGTGGCCTGGACCGTGGCCCAGGCCACGCGGAGCGGCGTTCCCACCTGGGGCCTGATGATCAGCGCGAGCCACAACCCACCCGAGGACAACGGCCTCAAAGGCTTCAACAAGAAGGGCGAGAAACTCTCAGAAGCGGAAGAAAAGGCCATCGAGGCGGCCTTCGAGGAAGCGCTAGAGCCGGGTCACGAAACCATCGCCACCGCGCCGGAAAGCCTGGAGCCCTACCTCGCCCACCTGGATGGACTCGATCTTCCCAAGGATCTCAAAGTCGTCGTGGATTGCGCCCACGGCGCGACCGGTCCCTCCGCCAAGCGCCTGCTGCGGGGTCCAGGACTCCACTGGCTCGCCGACGATCCGGATGGTTCGCGCATCAATGTGGGCGTAGGCTCCACCCACCTGGAGAGCCTCAAGGCCGCTGTATCGGCCCACGCCGCGGATTTCGGCCTCGCCTTTGATGGCGATGGGGACCGCTGCCTGATGGTGGATCGTTCCGGCCAGGTCCTGGACGGCGACCAGATGCTCTGGCTCCTGGTCCAGGATCGGATCGCGGCCAAGGACGCGCCGAAGGGCGTGGTGGGCACCGTGATGACCAACGGCGGCCTCGAAGCCGCCTTGGAAGAGGTCGGTGTGCCCTTTGTCCGCACCCCGGTGGGCGACAAGCACCTGCTCCGGGAGTTGGCCTCCAGGGGCTGGGATCTGGCGGCGGAAGCCAGCGGACACCTGATCCAGAAGCGGATCTGCCCCAGCGGCGACGGGTTGGCGACCGCCCTCTCGGTGCTCCGCGCGCTCCTCCACCGGGAGCCCGCGCGGCGGTTGGATTGGACCTTCGCGCCCTGGCCCCAGCGCCTCGTGAATGTGGTGGCGAAGAAGCGGAAGGCGGTGGACTCCATGAAGGCCCTGAAGGGCGTCATGGGCGATCTGGAAACCCGCCATGGCACCAAGGTCCGGCAGGTGATCCGCTGGAGCGGCACCGAGCCCAAGCTCCGGCTCATGGTCGAGGCTTCCGAAGCCGCCCTTGTGGATGAGGCCCTCCTCCAACTCGAGGCTGCCTCGCGGAAAGATCTGGGGCTTTGAAGCACGCGACCGCCGCCCCCTGGGTCCATTCGGCGTAGACTTTCCGGAAATTCCCCCGGAGTCCCCATGTCCGCCGACCCCCATCTGGGCCGCAAGCACGGCTTGGCGCTTCATCGCGTTGAAGGCTTCAGCGATGCCGTCTTCGCTTTCGCGGTGACCCTCCTCGTCGTCTCCCTGGAAGTGCCCCATTCCGCCCAGGAACTCTTCCACACCATGCGGGGCTTCGTCGCCTTCGGCGTCTGCTTCGGCTTCCTAACCATGGTGTGGCTTCAGCACCATGACTTCTTTCGGCTCTATGGCCTCAGCGATCGCACGACCGCCCTGCTCAACATGCTCCTGCTCTTCGTCGTGCTGCTCTATGTCTATCCGATGAAGTTCCTGTTCACGGCGATGTTCGGAGATGGGTCCACGGGCATCCAAACCCACGCCGAGATCAAGACCCTTATGCAGGTCTACGGACTGGGATTCCTGGCTGTGAACCTGGTGCTGCTCGCCATGCACCGCTGGGCATGGCGGTTCCGGGACGCCCTCCTCCCCGAACCTGCGGACCGCATCTCGGCCCGGGGCGCCCAGATGGAATTCTTCATGAATGCGGCGGTCGCGGTGCTTTCCATCGCCATCGCCCGCTTCGGCCCGGGCGACGGAGCCCTGGCGGGCTGGGTTTACTGCATCCTCGCCCCCCTCCACACCTGGCGGGGATTCTGGATCGGACGCCAGCACCGGATCCTGTCCGGGGCTTGACATGGGAGGGGGGATTTCTCCCTTTTTTCTGGCATCCTTAAGCTTTGGGGGACCCTGCCGCCGATGACCCGTCTGGGCGTGAATGTTGATCATGTCGCCACTCTCCGTCAGGCCCGAGGCGGCCATGAGCCGGAGCCGGTGGCTGCCGCCCTGCTCGCCCAGAGCGCGGGGGCGACGGGCATCACCGTCCACCTCCGGGGGGATCGCCGCCACATCCAGGACCGGGATATCCGGGTGCTGAAGCAGGTGCTCGCGGTGCCTCTCAATGTGGAATGCGCCGCCACCCAGGAAGCCTTCGACGCGGTCGTGCCACTCAAGCCCGCCTGGGTGACCCTCGTGCCCGAGACCCGGGAAGAGCTCACCACCACGGGCGGCCTCGACGCGGTCTTCCTCCAAAGCAGCCTCAAGAACCTCGTCCGCGAATACCGCACCGCCGACATCCGCGTGAGTCTCTTCGTGGACCCACTCCTGGATCAGGTGAAGATGGCCGCCAAGCTCGAAGCCGACGCGGTGGAACTCAACACCGGGGCCTATTCGGACTTGCCCTACGGCGCCGATGCCTCCGTCGAGTTGGCCAAGCTCAAGGAAGCCGCTCGCCTATCCACGCGGCTGGGCTTGCGCGTCCTCGCCGGGCACGGCCTTGACTTGCGCAATGTGGGCCCCATCGCGGCGATTCCGGAGATCGAGGAACTGAACATCGGCCACAGCATTGTCGGGCGCGCCGTGCTCATCGGCATGGAGCCCGCGGTTCGGGAAATGATCGCGGCGATCGCCTTGGTGGGAGGACGCGCCTGATGTCCAACCTCAAAGGCAATCTCGACAGCATCTCCCTGATTGATGTCTCCCAACTGCTCAATGTGAACCGCAAGACGGGCATGTTGAAGATCATCTCGGGCAAGCTCCAGGGCGTGCTCCACTTCCAGAACGGTGAGGTCATCCACGCCGAAACCGCGTCCGACAAGGGCGAAATGGCGGCCTACCAGATCCTGGAATGGACCACCGGCAGCTTCGACTTCCTGCCCGCCGCCGTGAACGCCCCCACCACCATCCGCCGCTCGGTGCAGGATCTCGTGATGGATTCCGCCCGGGTGAGCGACTCCCGCAAGCGCCTCCACAGCCTCTTCCCGGATCTCACCCTCGTGCCCTGGCCCAAGCTGGCCGGCGACGCGCTGCTCCAGGGCCTGAAGATCTACGGCGAGGACAAGAAGGTCGTGCCCTGGATGGATGGCTACCGCAGCTTCCAGGACATCATGGACACCACCGGCCTGAACGATGTGAGCGTGCTCCAGGCCGCGGCCACCCTCAACGAAGCGGGCCGCCTGGATGCCATCCAGCCCGAACTCACCCTGCGGGTGACGACGCTCAAGGGCGGCATCTTCAAGAAGGCCGACCACCTGGAAGTGGCGGAGCGTCACGAGCATTTCTGGCGCGCCATGGGCCCCTACGAATTCGGCATCGAGCGCCTGCGCCTCATGTGGCCCAAAGGCCCTGCCGTGGACAGCGTCCAGTTCACCGCCATGGAAGAATCCACCATCGCCATCCCCAAGGACCTCCAATCCGCCTGGGGCCTGGAAGAAGGCAGCGTCGTGAAGGTGCGTCCCGCGCCCTGAGGGCGGCCCGGAGCGAGCCTGAGAGGAACAGGGGCTCGAAGCGTCCGCCCTGCCATCTCGGCCATTCCCAATTCGAGGGGCGGCGGCTTCCTGGCTACTCCATCCCTTTCATAACCCCCCTGTCGAAATCGGGGTGGGACAGGTTCATCCATTGCCCGATTTTTTGATTCGCCTCGTAGATCACCCGGTAGGCCTCCTTGGACCAAGCATCGAGGCAAGCGGCATGCAGTCTGAGTTCAAGGCCCTCGGGATCCCACTGGACCATCCAGTAGATGGAAACCGTGGGGTAGGTTTCGCATTCCTTCCCGATGAACGCTTTTGCGGCCGCCAGAATGCGTTCGATGTCCGCAAACCGTCCCGGCGCTGGATCAAGCCGCCAGGTCTTAACCTCATCCTGGCCAACCTTTCGACTTTCAAATAGAACGCTTCCATCCGCGAAAATCTTCCAATAGGTCCGTGCGTCGGAGTTTGGAATTTGCCCCCATACCACATAAGCAAGCTGAATGAAGAGCGTGGCCTTGGATGTCTGGGGCATGAAGAAAGCATAACCTCCTTCATCAACCCGCTCCCGAGGCCAGCCGTGCTGCTCTAGGAGACCTCAGAGGCCAGATTCCTCACTTGTGATCTCCGATAGATAACCGGGGCGGGTCAGGTAGCGCCTCTAGCAACTTCGGGATGAATCACCTTTGTGGTCGCGGAGAGAATCCACGACTTGTACTGCTCCCGTTCGATCGGAGCAATCTGATCACCATAGAGATCAATGAGGGCGAGTTTCCGTTTCATGACCGGCCCCGATATCGGACTGTTCCCAATGGAGAACACAGATAACGGCAAACTTGGGAATGCGCTGCGAACGAGTTCGTGAGTCAATTTGTGGTGCACATGGCCGTATTCACCATCTGAGTTGTGAGTGACGATTCGATCGAAGGAGTTTAAATCAGCAACGCCCTGGAGCCGCGTCTTCATCTCGTCCAAATAGGGTTCCCAGCTCAATCTCGCGTTAGATGCATCGCGGGATAGCCCTGGGCGATCCGGATAGTCCCAGATCTCCCAACTCGCACCCGCGTACTGCATGGCGGCTCGAAAGCATTGGACCCGCGCGACCTTCTGCGCGTTGGTCAGGCAGACCACATGCCAGATGTTTCCATCAAACAATTCCTGCCCACCAAATAGGGTTTCATCATCCGGGTGCGCGACGACCATCAGTCGTTTCGGGTAGACGCTCATGAGGCTACAATCCAATGCGACTTGAGATAGTGATTCGCGGCGGCTCGGACATTGAAGGGGCTGTCGATCGCGTTTGAGGATGAATGTTCATAGATGGACCTTTTCTGTGCCCAATACCCTTTGGCGACCAAGGTTCCAGGCGATTCGACACAAACAAGCGGGATGCGCGAACGCTTGGCGAAAACCCCCAGGATCACATCAGCCATGTTTGGTTTGTCGAAGACTTCAAACGGGATCTCCACTCCTGCGGCGTGGAAGGCGATCGCACCCGTGCCAAGGAAATCCACCCTGCGATCCTCTGGCTTATCTTCCGTGAATGAAAAGACCTCCCGATCGCCAGAATAATAGTCGTCAAAGGTGGGGATGAGCACGCTCCCGTGGACTCCAACGATCGCGCGCCTTTGGTACTCCTCGATCTTCTCAATCATGAGCTCTGCATAGCGGGGGGAATAGATGAGATCGTCATCACAGATGAAGTGGTATCCACGCTTCGTGTGCCTCGTCCAATAAAACTTCCCTTGATCGCCAATGTTGATTCCATTCTGCAGAACCTCGATTCGAGGATCACCGAGGACTTGTGGCATTGCTCGGTACGAACCATTCACGAATACATTCACCCGGTTCGCCCATGCGAGAAGGCTGGCGATGGTGTCATGGAGCGACCCGATCCTTTCCGGCAGCGTGGCCAAACTAGCCACGATGGGTTCGTGCGTGTGAACACCTCTCATATTCAGATCCATGAATGACAGAGAGTAGCTTGACCCACCGGGCTCAGGCCAATAATCCAACTGTTGATCGCAGACCATTGGAGGATGTGACCGGTTTGGAAATCTGTCTGCCGGTTCCATGGAATTTTCAATCCGCGGTGTGATTCAGAATTTCGGGCATCCACCAAGTTGTTCAGAATTCACCCTCAGC
Source organism: Acidobacteriota bacterium (assembly GCA_018269025.1). Taxonomy (GTDB): domain Bacteria; phylum Acidobacteriota; class Holophagae; order Holophagales; family Holophagaceae; genus JAFDVN01. Next base: position 18,628 of record JAFDVN010000107.1, read on the forward strand.
CCGGATGAAGGTCCATCTGAACTTGGCGGAGCCATCGTTCGGCGCGAAGCGCGGTTCTCCGTGATCCGATTCCTGGGAGTGGGAAAACAGTGCGTCACCGCCGTGTGACACGCTCTTGATTACCACGCCGTCCCCACTAAGCTCCAAGGCAAAGGTCGCCCTATCCAATCCCAGGACCGGACAGTTATCGCCAACTGAGGGGTGTGGCTCAAAATTCAGGTCCCGGTTCTCGGAGGCTAAACGGATAGTGCACCGGTTGGTAGGCTGGTTCGTCCGTGGGTCAACACGACGGGAGATCACCCACTTCTGGGTTCCCCCACGGGTGAAGGCCATCAAAAAGACATTTTGCCCGAGGGTCGGTCCATTGGGCTGAAGGGCTTGGCCTGTGTCGTTGTTGACGATGAAGTAGGTGCCTGAATCCGGGAGCGTCGCAGGTCTCGCGGGAATGCGCTTCGACTCATTCGTAGAGGCTCGAGGTGGCAGCGTCGTTGTCCGATCCGGTGGCACGCACCCTAAGGATAGAAGAACCATGATGGATAGCATTCCAACTATTTTCATACTCCCCTCTAGTAATTCCGTTAACATTGCCTAAAGGGTGCCGGAGGCGAATAACGGATCGCAAGTGGAATTCCACGGTCGATGGACCATCCGAAGCAGGTGTTCATCCTACTTCCGCGCTCTCGGGTGCGCCTTGTCGTAGGTCTTGGCGAGTTCTTCGAGGCTGAGGTGGGTGTAGCGCTGGGTGGTGCTGAGGCTGGCGTGGCCGAGGAGTTCCTGGATGGCGCGGAGGTCCATGCCGGCGTTGAGGAGGTGGGTCGCGAAGCTGTGGCGCAGCGCATGGGGGCTCACGCGGGCACGCACGGCGGCGTCTTCGAGGGCTTTCCGCAACAGGGTGCGGACGGTGGTGGGCGTGAGGCGGCCGCCGCGTTGATTGAGGAAGATCGCGGGGCTTGGGGGCAGGCTCTTGGCGGCGAGGAAGGCGCTACGGAAGCGCAGATAGGCGTCCAGTTCTTCCGCCGCCTTCGCGTGGAAGGGGACGAGGCGTTCCTTGCGGCCCTTGCCCAGCACGCGGAGCGTGCGTCCATCGCTGATCACATCCTGGAGATCGAGGCCGACCAGTTCCGAAACGCGCAGGCCCGCGGCGTAGAGCAGCTCCAGCAGGCAGCGCACTCGCGCGGAAGGAAAGTCCAGGGCCGGGGGCAGCTCCAGCAACGCCGCGCTTTCGCCTTCGGTGAGAAAGGCCGGGAGCTTTTTCGCCTGCTTGGGATTTCGAAGGCCCGTCGCGGGGTTGGCCTTCACGCGGCCCGTCTCGAAGAGCCAGCCGAAGAAGGCCCGCGTGGTGGAGAGGATGCGCGCCTGACTCGCCGGGTCGAGGCCCCGCTCACCCAATTCCAGCGCGAAGCCCCGCAGGGTGCGGGGGCTCACTGACCAGGCCGCCCACTGGCTCCGAACGGCGTGATCCAGCAGCTTTCGAAGGTCGCCTTCCTGGGCCCGGGCCGTGTGGGGCGAGACGCCCCGCGCCTGCTGCTCCAGGCGGTAGGCGGCGATGGCCTCGGCGAGGGGGGCGTCCATCCTGCTACCATGCCAGCAAACCCCTGGAACGGAGCAGAGGCGTGGCGCAGGCCCCGGACACCATCGCGAAACTCTTCTTCCAGGCCTGCGAGCAGGGCAAGGCGGATGCCCTCGCCTTCAAGAAGGACGGAACCTACGTCGGCATCTCCCACGCCGATGTGCGGCGCTCCGTCGAGAACCTGGCGTTGGCGCTGGACGCCCGCGGCATCAAGGCCGGGGACCGGGTCGCCATCCTCGCCGAGAACCGCCCCGAATGGGCCATCAGCGACTACGCTTGCGCCGTGCTCGGCGCGCCCCTCGTCACCATCTATTCGACGCTCATCGCCTCGCAAGCCGCCTACATCCTCAAAGACAGCGGCGCGCGGTGGGTGATCTGCTCGACCTTGGAACAACTCCAGAAGGTCCGCGAGCAGTGGAAGGATCTGCCCAACCTGGAGCTGGCGGTGCTCATGGAAGGCGAACCCCCGGCGGATTCGAGCCCGGGCACCCCCTCCCGCCGCCCCACGGTCACCTGGAAGCGCCTGCAGGCCGAAGGCGAGGCCCGCACGCCCGAGCGCCCGAAGGTTCGCGCCTGGGCGGAGGCCCGGAAGCCCGACGACGCGCTCACGCTCATCTACACCTCGGGCACCACCGGCGATCCCAAGGGCGCGGTGCTCACCCACGGCAACCTCACCTCCAACGCCCTCGGCGCGCTGGCGGTGCTGCCTTCTCTGGGGCCCCATGACAGGGCCCTCAGCTTCTTGCCGCTCACGCACATCTTCGAGCGGATGGCGGGCCACTACGCGCTCTTCCACGCGGGTATCTCCATCTATTACGCCCAAAGCGTGAACACCGTCGCCGATGACCTGCTCACGGCCCAGCCGACGGTGCTCTGCTCCGTCCCGCGCATCTACGAGAAGATCTACGCGCGCATCGAAGAAAGCGTGGACGCGGGACCGAAGCTCAAGCGCACCATCTTCCGCTGGGCGACGGGCGTGGGCCGGGAGATCGCGCCCTACCTCTACGAGGGCCGCGAACCGAAAGGCTTTCTGGCCTTCAAGGCGAAGTGGGCGGACAAGCTCGTCTTCTCCAAGATCCGCCAGCGCACGGGTGGGCGGCTCCGCTTCGCCGTGAGCGGGGGCGCGCCCCTGAGCCCGGCCATCATGGAATTCTTCTGGTCCATCGGCCTTCCAATCCTCGAAGGCTACGGCCTCACGGAGACGAGTCCCGTCATCACCGTGAACCGGCTCGGCCTCGTGAAGCCCGGCAGCGTCGGCACGCCGCTCTATGACCTTTGGGACGGCAAGCCCTTCGTGAAAATCGCGGAAGATGGCGAAATCATCTGCCGCGGTCCCAATGTGATGCAGGGTTACTGGAACAATCCGACCGCCACGGCCGAAGCCATTGACGCCGAAGGTTACTTCCACACGGGCGACATCGGCAGCTTTGACGAAAAGGGTCGTCTCTCCATCACGGATCGCAAGAAGGAACTGCTCGTCACCTCCGGCGGCAAGAAGGTCGCTCCCCAGCCCATCGAGAACGAACTGAAGGACGACAAGTACATCGCCCAGGCCGTGCTCATCGGCGATCAGCGCAACTTCATCTCGGCCCTGCTCGTGCCGAATTTCGCGGCCTTGGAACGATGGGCGGGCTTCAAGAAACTCGCCTGGAAGACCCACGGGGAGCTGGTCGCCCTGCCCCTCGTCCACGCCAAGCTCATGAGCCGCGTGGAGAAGATCAACGAGGGCCTGTCGAACTACGAGCGCATCAAGAAGATCGCCCTGCTGGATCACGAGCTGACGCTGGAGAGTGGCGCGCTCACGCCGAGCCTCAAGATCAAGCGGCGCGTGGTCAGCCAGATCTACAAGGATGTGATCGAGTCTCTCTACTCCGAACACCTGGAAGGCGCGCGACCCTGACCGCAGGAGCCCCCATGAACATGGGCATCACCCCCCACAAGATTCCGATCCTGACCACCTTCGAGGCGCCTCCGGGGACGGAAATCGAGCGGGTCGTCGGTCCCTGCTGGGGCATCACCGTGCGTAGCCGCTCCATCGTCGGCACCACCTGCGCGGGCTGCCAACAGATCTTCGGTGGGGAGGTGACGATGCTCACCGAACTCGCCAATGACAGCCGTAACGAGGCCATGAACCGCCTCGAATCCCACGCGCTGATGATGGGCGCGGATTGCGTGCTGGCCACGCGCTTCGACAGCGGCGAGCTCATGCAGAACACGAACGAGATCATCGCCTACGGCACGGCGGTGAAGCTGCGCCACAAGGCTTGATTCCGAGAACGCCCCCCGCGCTTCGACGCAGGCTCGACCGCCTCTCGCGGAAGGCCCACGCCTTCCATCGCTTCGCCCACCATCCGCTGTGCGTGGAATACGCGGGCGAGCGGATTAGGATCGATCGCGTCCAGCTTTGCCGGGGGTGCATGCTGCTCGGCGGAGGGCTCATCCTGGGCGCGGTCGCGGGGGCCCTTCTGCCCGCGCGGGAAGGCGTCGCGGGGGCCGCGCTCCTGGTCGCGTTCATCGGAGGCGCGATCGCCTTCATCGCCCGTCCTTCCAAATTCCTCGGCCGCGCCCTGCCCGGCGTGGCGCTGGGATGCGCCTTCCTTCAAGGGATTCGTCTCGGGCCATTGGGATGGGGGATGGGATTCGGCGCGATCGTCCTCTTCGCGATCGCCTTCCTGCTCTACCGGAAACGCGGACCCCACCGTGGCCCCTGCGATACCTGCCCGGATCGGGAAAAGCGCCCGGCCTGCCGAGGCTTCGCGCCCATCCTGAAACGCGAACGGGCTCTGCAACGCCTGTCCGGACGCCTGATCGCCCAGGAGTTGGCGCGGAAAGGCCCCGACCTTGGGCCACAATAGAACGATGCCGAAGGCTTTGACCCAGACCCGCGAACTGCTCGACATGATCAAGTTCGAGCACACGGTCTTCGCCCTGCCCTTCGCATTCCTCGCCGCGATGGAGGCCGCCCAGGGCATGCCCCCTTTCCGGGCGCTGCTCTGGATCGTGGCCGCGATGGTGGGCGCGCGAACGGCGGCGATGACCTTCAACCGCCTGGCGGACGCCGATCTGGATGCGCTCAACCCCCGCACGGCCAGGCGCGCGATTCCGGCGGGCCGCGTGAGTCGCGCGGGGGCCTGGCTCCTCCTGGGCCTCGCCTGCGCCCTGCTCGGCGTGGCCGCGGGGGCGCTCAATCCCTTGTGCTGGAAGCTGGCGCCCCTCGCTCTCCTCATCATCCTGGGCTACAGCTGGTGCAAGCGCTTCACGAGCCTCGCCCACCTCGTTCTCGGCCTCGCGCTCGCGGGCGCGCCCCTGGGGGCCTGGATCGCCCTCACGGGCCGGGTGGATGCGCCCGCCTGGTGGCTCGCGGCGGGGGTGCTGTGCTGGACCGGCGGCTTCGACATCCTCTACGCGCTCCAGGATCAGGAATTCGACCGGGCTACGGGTTTGCACTCCATTCCGTCGCGCCTGGGAACGGACTGGTCGCTCGCGCTCTCGCGCCTCCTCCATCTCCTCGCCCTCACCTGCTGGGCCCTTTTCAACCTCGCCGTGGGGGCCCACCTCTTCGGATGGTTGGGTTGGGTGGCGGTGGCCGGGATGCTGGCCCGGGAGCAGTGGCTCGTTCGGGGCGGCAGCCTGGACCGCATTGATGAAGCCTTCTTCACCTTGAACAGCCTCGTGGGGCTGGCCTTCTTCGGGGGCCACCTGGTGGAACGGATCGCGGGTGTGGCCCTATCCTGACTGGTATCGCCAAGCAGCTAATCGTTGATTCGGCTGGACCGTAGCTTTGGGGTATAGTGGAATACCATGCCCCGCGAACCCCAAGGAAGACGCGCGCTCAGGCTGAGCCGTCCCGACCGGCGGCGGTGGATGACCTTCATGCTGGTGCTGAATCACCGCACCTTCCGGTGGTCCCTCACCCAGCGCATGCTCACCTGGATCTTGGGTGTTTCGGTCCTGCTCTGGTTCCTGGGCGTGTTCGGCTCGGGCTATGGCTGGTGGGCCACGAAGAAGATCATGTCCTTCAGCCGCCTGCAGCAAGAGACCCAGGAGCAGCAGCGGAAGATGAAGGCCACGCTGGAGCAGGCCAAGGGCCTGGAGGACCAGGTCAAAGCCCTACGCCAGCAGCAGATGGACCTGCTCAAGGCGCTGGACCCCAAGAGCCAGCCCCAGCTCCCCCCCGTGCCCCAGGGCGGACCCCATGTTCCCGCTCCGCCCGGGTCTGTGCCCCAGGCCCAGGTTCAGCGCCTCCAGGATCTTCAGGCGGAACTCACCCGGGCCAGCGAAGCGGCGGCCCGCATCCAGGCGAGCCTCGACCCGATCATGGACGCCTGGAGCCGGACCCCTTCCGTCGCCCCCACGGCCGGGTACATCACCTCCGGCTTTGGCGTCCGCCTGGACCCCTTCGGCAACAACCAGGGGGAAACGAACTTCATGGAAACCCACACCGGGGTGGACATCGCCAATTCGGAAGACACGCCCATCCAGGCCACGGCGGATGGGGTGGTGGAACAAGCGGGCTGGATCAACGGCTACGGCAATGCCGTGACGATCCGCCACACGGCGCAGCTCGAAACCCTCTACGGGCACATGGACGAGATCAAGGTGAAGGTGGGCCAGCAGGTCAGCCGGGGCGACATCGTCGGCCTGATGGGCCATACTGGGCGCGCGACCGGGAATCACTGCCACTACGAGGTCCGGGTTGACGGCCACCCCGTGAATCCGCTCCCGTACCTGAAGCTTCAGAAGCAGTGGCTCAAGGCCCTCAGCTAAGAGGCGATCATGGCGATGTTCAGCAACTCCCCCCAGAAGTCCCGTCCCAACGCGGCCCCGGCCATCCACACCCTGCTGGGCAAAGACACGCTCTGGAAGGGGGAAATCCACTGCGGCGCCCAGAGCCTGCGCGTCGAAGGGCGCATCGAGGGCAGCATCCACAGCACGGGTGAAGTGACTGTCGCCCCTTCGGGGTTCGTGGAGGGCACCATCCACGCCAAGCACCTGATCGTCACCGGCAAGGTGAAGGGCATGGTGAAGATCGCCGAATGCCTGGAAATCCACGGCACGGGCCTCGTGGAAGGCGAAGCCGAGGTCGGCAGCCTCGTGGTGGACGAAGGCGGCACGCTGGAAGGCCGTTGCACCCGCCGGGATCAAAAGAAGGCCGATGCCAGAGCCTCCGAGTCGAAGGCCGCCGAAGCGAAGACCGAGGCAAAGTCCTCCGACACCAAGGCCGCCACGGGCCCCGTCAAGAACGGTGCCGAGCCGGTGAAGAAAGCCTGAGGATTAAGGCAGGAGACCGGGGACCGGAGGCTGGAGGCCAATGTCGTTGCGGCCGAAGGCCGCGGCGATTCGACCCCCCAGCCCCAGTCCCCAGCCTTAAGAGAACAGCGGTCCTGGACTGGGCTTGAGGCCGATGTAGCCATAGGCGGCTTCCGTGGCCTTGCGTCCTTGCGGCGTGCGGTCGAGGAAGCCGATCTGCATGAGGTAGGGCTCGACGAGATCTTCCAGCGCGCCTTCGTCCTCCCCCAGCGCGGCGGCCAGGGTGCGGAGCCCCACGGGACCGCCCCGGTGCTTGCCGCACAGGGCTTCGAGGTAGGCCCGGTCCAGCCCATCCAGGCCCAGATCGTCCACTTCGTGGAGGGCGAGGCAGGCTTCCGCGGAGGCTTGGGTGATGGTGCCATCGCCCTTCACTTCGGCATAGTCCCGGCAGCGGCGCAGGAGCCGGTTGCAGATGCGCGGCGTCCCGCGGCTGCGACGGGCGATGGCCTCCGCGCCTTCCGTCGCCAGCGCCACCTGGAGCACCTCCGCGCTGCGGCGGGCGATGATGGTGAGTTCGGCCCGACCGTAGAACTCCAGCCGGTGCACCATGCCGAAGCGGTCGTGGAGCGGCTTTGAGATGAGGCCCGCGCGGGTGGTGGCTCCGACCAGCGTGAAGGGGCGAAGGTCCACCTTGAGAGTCTGGGCGGAAGGCCCCTGGCCGATGAGGATGTCCAGCTTCCGGTCCTCCATGGCCGCGTAGAGCATTTCCTCGATGGGGGCCGAGAGGCGGTGGATCTCGTCAATGAAGAGGAATTCGCCTTCCTCCAGATTCGTGAGGATGGCCGCGAGGTCGCCCTTTTTCTCCAGCGCCGGCGCCTGGATCACCTTGCAGGTCGCGCCCATCTCGTTGGCCAACACATGGGCGAGGGTCGTCTTGCCTAGGCCCGGGGGCCCGAACAGCAGCACATGGTCCAGCACCTCGCCACGCTTCTTCGCCGCCTGGAGCGCAATTTCGAGGCGCGCCTTCACCTTCTCCTGGCCAATGTATTCGCCCAGCCGCTGGGGGCGAAGGCTGTACTCGACGGGATCGTCCCGAAGGGCGGTGGGATCCAGGTCAGGGTGGCGGTGCTCCATGGTTCTATTCCGGCATGGGGCGGCCCTTTGTGCAACGGCCCCGGGCGGCTAATCTTGGGGTGTCATCCGACCCTGCCAGGGAAGGCCGCCTTGTCTCAGCGCCACCAGCTCATCATCCGGGACCGCCACGGCTTTGAACGGGCCATGCCTCTCATCCGACCCATGGTGCTGGGCCGCCAGAGTACCTGCGATGTGGTGCTCCCGGACAGCATGATCAGCCGCCAGCACATCAAGATCGAGATGGAAGGGGAAACCTGGTTCGTGGAAGACCAGGGCAGCTCCCACGGCACCTTCATGCATGGCAAGCCCATCACCAAGGCCCGGTGGGAAATCGGCGAGCCCCTGCGCCTCGCGGACGGCGCCTACATCCTGGAACTGGCCATCCTCGACCAGGCGAGTTCCGCCGCCCACTTGGCCGCCATCCTGGAAACCGCCCAGCTCCTGGCCCAGGAAGTCGAATTGGAAGACCTGCTGGAGCGCAGCCTTGACCGGCTGCTGATGATCTCCGGCACGGATCGCGGCTTCCTCATGCTGCTGGAAAGCGGCGAACTTGAGATCAAGGTGCAGCGCAACCTGCATCGCCAGCTCGAAAGCGACATCCACCTGTCCATGTCGAGCATCCATTCGGTGTTCGAGACCGGCGAACCCATCTGGGTGCTCAACGCCACCGATGACGAGCGCCTCCTGGGCCACCAGTCCATCATGCGCCTGGAGCTGAAAACCATCCTCTGCCTGCCGCTCACCCTGCAGGGCAAGCGCATCGGCGTGGTCTACCTGGATAGCAAGAAGCCCATCGGCGAACCGCCAGACCGTGCCACCTTCGAGGCCATCGTGGCGCTCTGCGCCATCGCCATCGAGCGCACCCGGCTTTCGGAAGAGAACCTTCGCGGCCAGGTTCTCGCCACCGTGGGCCAGGTGGCCAGCAGCATCGTCCACGACTTCAAGAACGGCCTCTTCGTGCTGCGCGGCCACGCGGAGATGCTCGAACAGGCCGGTGCGCCCCACGATGCCAAGGGCCAAGTCAAGGTCGTCCATCACGCGCACAAGCTCTTGGAGAACATCGAACGGCTCTCCGGGCTCTGCGTGGATGTGCTCGATTTCGCCAAGGTGCGCGAGCCCCGCCGCCGTCAGGTGGAGATCGGGCCCTACATGGAATCCATCCTCGAACCGCTCCGCCACCGCGCGGAAGGGCTCGGCATCACCGTCAAGACCGATGGCGAGGCCTGCGCCGCGAGCCTGGACGCCTCCCGCTTCACCCGCGTGGTGGAGAACCTCATCGCCAACGCCATCGAGGCGGTCGCCGCCAAGGAAGAGGCCGAAGGCCACAAGATCGCCGGGGAGATTGATGTGGTTTGGACCCGCGTGACGGGCGGCCTCCAGCTCCGGGTGAAGGACAACGGCACTGGCATTCCCCGCAAGATCCTGCGGCGCATCTTTGAACCCTTCTTCACCCACGGCAAGCGGCGTGGCACGGGCCTCGGCATGGCGACGGTGAAGAAGATCGTCGAGGAGCACGGCGGCACCCTGGAAGTCCTTTCAGAACCCGGTCGCGGCACCGAGGTCGTCCTCTGCCTGCCCGATGGCACCCACGGCATCCTGAGCGACACCAACCCGGTGCCCAACCTCCGCAATTCCGCTTCAACCTCCTCCCCTGGAAGCGCCTCCGGCACCGGCGGGCACAAGGGGCGCGACGAATCCACCGGCAGCCGCCCGGCCCAGCGGCAATGACGGGGCCGCTTCCCCAGCTCCGTATCGGGCAAGGCTTCGATGTGCACCGCTTCGCGGAGCCTTCCGAAGGCCGCAAGCTCCTGCTCATGGGCTGCGAAGTGCCCCACGACCGGGGCCTCGCCGGCCATAGCGACGCCGATGTGATGCTCCACGCCCTCATGGACGCGCTCCTCGGCGCCGCGGGCCTCGGCGACATCGGCCAACACTTCCCGGATACCGACGCCGCCTTCAAGGACGCGGATTCCTTCACGCTGCTGGAGCGGGTCATGGAGACCCTGAAGGCGGGGGGCTGGCGCGTTCTCAGCGCTGATGTGGGCCTCATCGGCGAGCGCCCCAAGCTCGCGCCCCACCGCGAAACCATGCGCGCCCGCGTCGCGCCCGCGCTGGGCCTCGAGCTCGAAGCGCTCAATGTGAAGGCCACCACCACCGAGAAGCTCGGCTTCACCGGCAGAGGCGAAGGCCTCGCCGCCCAGGCCGTCGCGCTGATCGGGAAGATGTAGCCTTCGGCCGCATTCTTACAGGCAGGCCTACCTACCAAATCAAAGATTGTGTAACCCAGTTCGGCGCTGGCTGTCGCAATCGCTTGATTTTGTTGGAATATCAAGCTTTTGGATCTGTCGTCTTCGCATCAAGAGCCCTTTTCTTATCTGCTTCCGCCTGCTCTTTGTCAGTGAGGGGACGCCAAGCCTTTAGGGACTTTAGGGTCACCTCGAAGCTGACCTCCTCTTGGGCCGCCTGAGTAGCATCACTTTTTATCTTTGCCCGTGTATCCGCAACTTGTGATGCCTGATAAAAAGCAAGCGATGGCTCAGAAGCTAGGAGGTTATCTAGCTTCTGCTGGCGATCAGCAGCATCTTTAAGCTGGCCAATCCAAAAATTAGCCCTGTTCTGATGAATTTGAATCAGTGCAGTTTGAACTTTGAAAGGATCGTCACCAGCATTATCCAGGCGTGTTTGCTCTTCAGTAGTGAGTGCACCGCAGGAATTGAGATTCATCAACTGTCCGATCCACTTTTGATTCTGGATCTTCGCTTGGAGAGCTACCGCAGCAGCATGCGCGTCAATCGCATACTTGATACCGAGAACGGCCCCAGCTGTGACGATGATGACAAGGGCGATGAAAAGGACATTTTTAGGCTTCACTAGGCTCTCCTCTTGTTGAAGTCCCGACATTGCGCGTCTAGCTAATCCTTAGAAATTGCCGTCCCGACAAACAACTTCTTCCAGATAACCAGCACAGTCAAGCCCCCAGGGATTTTAGGTAAACGATCCATTGCCTTGGCGCTCAAGATCGAGTGCCACTCAGGATGGCCAGAGCTTTCCTTCCACGAGTCCGACGGACTGACCCTAGGATAGAAGCACCACCTCGGGAGCATCCCATGGGCAACAAAATCCTTCTCGGCTGCGGCGGGGCGATCCTGCTGATCCTCGTCATCCTCGGCCTCAGCGGCATCGGCAGCTACAACAGCCTCGTGTCGCTGGACCAGGCCACCCAGGCCCAGTGGGGCCAGGTGGAAAATGTCTACCAGCGAAGGGCCGACCTCGTGCCCAACCTCGTGGAGACCGTGAAGGGCGCGGCGAGTTTCGAGAAGGACACCTTCACCCAGGTCGCCGAAGCGAGGGCCTCCGTGGGCCAACTGAGTTCCGGCGCGGTGCAGAACATCGCCAACGACCCCGCCGCCTTCGCCAAGTTCCAGCAGGCCCAGGACGGTCTTTCCAGCGCCCTCTCGCGGCTCATGGTGGTGGTCGAGCGCTACCCGGA
>JAFDVN010000108.1 GCA_018269025.1 Acidobacteriota bacterium
GCCTGGGCATCTTTCGCGAGGCGGGCGGTGATCTCCTGGAGCAGCTTGAACTCCTCCTCGAACATCACCAGGTCTAGCTTCGCCACAATGCCTCCGGATTTCCGGCCTTGAGAATACCGCAACCTGAGGTCAATAGCCGGAAGTTGAAGTTTGCCCGCCTTGGGCCACGGCCACGGAGGCCGAAAGCCCCAGCCGTGTCGCGCCGGCCCGGACCATGCTCAGGGCCTCCGCGTAGGTGCGGATCCCGCCCGAAGCCTTGACGCCACAGGCGCTCCCCACAGTCGCGCGCATCAGGGCCACATCGGCCACCGTGGCCCCGCCGCTGGAGAAGCCCGTGGAGGTCTTCACGAAATTCACTCCGGCGGATAGGGCCGCGTGGCAGGCCCGGACCTTCTGGGCCTCATCGAGGAGGCAGGTTTCGAGGATCACCTTGAGCACGGACCCGCTCGCGGGAACCGCCTTTCGCACCTGGGTCAGTTCTGCTTCCACCGCGGCCCAGTCCCCCTCCAGGGCGTGGCCCAAGGGCAGGACCATGTCCACTTCCTGGGCCCCTTCCGCCAGGGCCGTGGTGGCCTCATGGGCCTTCTGGCTGGCCGTCGTGGCTCCCAGGGGGAATCCGACCACCGTGCAGACCCGAACGGGGGATCCCTTCAGATGCGCGGCGGCACGGCGCACCCAGGCGGGATTCACGCACACGGAAGCGAATCCGTATTCAAGGGCCTCTTCGCAGAGTCGGTCCACATGATCCCGCCGGGCTTCGGCTTTCAGGAGGGTGTGGTCAATCAGGGCGGACAGGTCGAAGACCGGAGCCTTGGCGGGGTCGGGAAGCTCCCATTCCTCGAGGCCCTTCTCTCCCCGGACGAGGGCGACGCCACCTGCCCAGGCGAGGAGTTGGGCAGGCGCTCCGGGGGCAGGCAGGGGCCTGCCTTCGAGTCGCTTCAGGATTTCCCTGGCCCGGTCGCGCACCATGTCCATGGGCCCAGCATGGCAAAAGAAAAGCGGGCCCGCGAGGGCCCGCTTTGAGCTGATCCGGTTTCCCGGAGCGGCTTACTTCTTGTCGGCCTTCTTCTCGGCCTTGGGGGCCTTCTTGTCAGCCTTCTTCTCGGCCTTCTTGGCTTCCTTCTTGTCGGCGGCGTTCACGGCCTTCTTCTCGGCGGGAGCGGCCTCAGCCTTCTTCTCGGCCTTCTTGGCGTGGTGCTTCTTGGCGTGCTTCTTCTCGGCCTTGGGAGCGGCCTCGGTCTTGGCGGCTTCCTGAGCGTTCACGGCCTTCTTCTCGGCGGGAGCGGCTTCAGCCTTCTTCTCGGCCTTCTTGGCGTGGTGCTTCTTGGCGTGCTTCTTCTCGGTCTTCGCCTCGGCCTTGGGGACCTCGGTCTTGGCGGCTTCCTGGGCGTTCACGGCCTTCTTCTCGGCGGGAGCGGCTTCAGCCTTCTTCTCGGCCTTCTTGGCGTGGTGCTTCTTGGCATGCTTCTTCTCGGCCTTGGGGGCCTCGGTCTTGGCCTCAGCCTTGGGGGCGTCCTGAGCGGAGACGGCCTTCTTGGCGGCGGGGGCGGCCTTCTTCTCGGTCTTCACTTCAGCCTTGTGGGTCTCGGCTTTCTTTTTGTCGGCCTTCTTGGTGCCGGCGAAGACGGGGGAGACGAGAGCGGCGGCGGTGAGCAGCAGCGCGAGCTTGCGGAAGTTCATGGTTTCTCCATGGGGTGGACCGGCACGGCCGGTACTGCCCAGGGTTAAGCAGGACTTGAGCCAACCACTAAGTCCTAACCTTTCACATATCTGACAGTTCTGTGATTTGGGTTTTCGCGTTGCAAGTTGCCCAAGGATGCAGGTTGCAACGATTCAGTCAGGTTGGCCCTCCTCGGAGCCCTCCTGGAATCCGTACCGCTTCAGCTTTCGGTAAAGAGTCGTCCGATCCACTCCCAGGATCTCGGCGATCCGCTGCTTTTCCCGGTGCTGGGCCAGGAGCAGCTTGATGTAGCGGCGTTCCAACTCGTCCAGGGAGGGCCAATCCGCCAGGAGGTCGGGAAGCGCGGCGCCCTCGGGGGCCCGGAGGGCCTTCTTGAGCACATCTGCCTGGATCTTGGCCGGCAGCTCGTCCACGGTGATCTCACGGCCCCGGGAAAGTTGGGTGAGGTTTTCCACCACATTGGCCAGTTCCCGCACATTGCCGGGCCAGGAATAGGCCTCCAGCACTTGAAGCACCTCGGGATGCAGGGGCGAAACGGCCTTGCCGCTGAATTCGGCGAGGAAATGCTCCAGCAGTTTCGGGATGTCCTCCCGGCGTTCCCGCAAGGGCGGCACTTGCAGTTCCACCACGGAGAGTCGGTAGAAGAGGTCTTCCCGGAAGGCGCCCCCCTTCACAAGGGTCTGGAGGTCCTTGTTGGTGGCGGCGATGACCCGCACATCCACCTTCAAGGTCTTGTTGGCGCCGACCCGGCGGACTTCGTGTTCCTGGAGGACGCGGAGCAGCTTCACCTGGAAGTTGGGTGTCGTCTCGCCGATCTCGTCCAGGAAGATGGTGCCGCCATCCGCTTCTTCGAAGAGGCCCTTCTTGTCCGCCGTCGCTCCGGTGAAGGAACCTTTGGCATGGCCGAAGAGCTCGCTTTCAAGCAGCGTCTCGGTGAGGGCACCGCAGTTCACTGCGACGAAGGCCGCGTCTTTTCGCGGGCTGGAGAGGTGGATGCTTCTCGCCACCAATTCCTTGCCGGTGCCGCTCTCTCCGGTGATGAGCACCGTGGCCGCGCTGTCCTGGAGGCTTGCGATGGTCTTGTAGACCGCCATCATGCGCGAGCTGGAGCCGATCATGAGGCTGCGCTTCTTGGGGGGTTGAGGCGTCGGGGCGGGCTTCTTCCCGGCGCGGCTCTCCAGGGCACGCTTCACGAGGGCTTTGAGATCCTCGTTGTTCCAGGGCTTGGAAAGGAAGTCGAAGGCCCCTTCCCGCACCGCCTCGATGGCGGTCTCGAGCGTGCCGAAGCCCGACAGGAGGATCACATCCACCCCCCGGGGCTTGGCGACCCGGAGCAGGTCGAGGCCATCCTTGGGGGCCTCGAGGTTGATGTCGGACAACATCAGGTCGAAAGGCTCGCCTTCCAGCAGGGCGATGGCGCGATCGGGATCCGTGGCCTGCCTCACCTCCAGGCCCATGACTCCCAAGAGCTCCTCCAGGAACTCACAGGTCTCCCGGCTGTCATCCACCACCAGCACCCGCGCCATGCGCCCTCCGGTCCATTTGAAGGTAGCGGAAAACTGGCGATGGCTCCCGAATGGCGCTACCCTCGGGCCTGACTTCAGGAGAAACCTTATGAAACGGTATTTGACGACGGTATTTTCCGCACTCTTCCTGTCCGTGGCGCTCTTCGCGGGCGATCTCACCATCACCATGAAGTCCCAGGTGAGCGGGTTCATGGGGCGCAGCTCCCAGTCCGTGGAAACCCACTACTACACGGCGAAATTCATGCGATCGAACAACCCGACCAACCAGATAGACACGCTCATGGATTACGGCTCCATGACGATGTACACCATCAACCACAAGAAGCACCTCATCCAGAAGATGACTCTCCAGGACGCCATGGACGCCATGGGAATGGCCGAAAAGAAGAGCCCTGAAGGCATGGCCGAGATGATGAACAAAATGTTTGGCGACCCCAACGACTTCAAGGTGACGGTTCAGGGGCACGAGACCGTCGCGGGCCATGCCTGCACCAAGTACCGCATCCAGGTGGGCAAGATCATCATGGACACAAGCAACGACCCGAACTTGAAGCCCCCCGTGCCCGAGGCGACCTTCGCCAAGATGATCAAGATGCGCGGCGCCATGTCGGCTGCGATGCCTTCCGGCAAGGGTTTCGTCCGTCTCTATGAGGAGATGAGCAAGATCAAGGGCATGGCCCTGAAGACCCACATGACCGGGGTGATGGGCATGAACACGCTGCAGGAGGCCACCTCCGTGAAGGAGGGCCCCATCCCCGATTCCACCTTCGCCCTGCCCAGCGGCTACCAGATTGAAGATATGGGCGCCAAGCTGAAGGAGGAGATGGCCAAGCAACACTGAGTCGCCTCCGGTAGACTGGCGAGGGGCCCAGAGCGGCCCCTCGCCGTTTTCGGGACCCCTTCAGGAAGACGCCATGCCCGACGCTCCTCAGCCCTCCTTTGACGACGGTCTCGACCGTTTGGAATCCCTCGTGCAGAAGCTCGAAGGGGGCAGCCTTGGCCTGGAGGAGGCCCTGTCCGTCTTCGAATCCGGCGTGAAGCTGAGCCAGCAGCTCCAGGGCCAGCTTGCCGAGGCCCAGCGCCGGGTGGAGGTGCTGAAGGCGGGCTTGGAGAGCGGGTACCGGGTCGAGCCACTGCCCGACGGCCTGGATGACACCCCGTGACCGCTGAGGATCGCGTAAAGGCGGACTTGGGCCGCTTGCTCCCCCTGATCGAATCCCGACTCCTCGCGCCTTTCCAAGGTGGCGAGGCGGTCAAGGTCGGCGAAGCCATGCGCTACAGCCTCGAAGCCGGGGGCAAGCGGGTGAGGCCCATCCTCTGCCTGCTCGCCGCGGAAGCGGTGGGAGGCCGGTTCGAGGACGCTTTGCCGGGGGCCCTGGCCCTGGAATGCATCCACACCTACTCCCTCGTGCACGATGATCTCCCCGCCATGGACGACGACGATCTGCGTCGGGGCAAGCCCACCTGCCACATCGCCTTCGGGGAAGCCCACGCCATCCTCGCCGGGGACGGCCTCCTCACCGAGGCCTTCCGGCTGCTCGCGGCGGAGGGCTCCCTGGATGCCGCGCGCCGCGTGGAGGCCATCACCGTCCTGGCGGAAGCCAGCGGCTGGCGTGGCATGGTGGGCGGGCAGGCCTTGGATCTGGAAGGCGAGCAACTCCAGGACTACGGCCTCGACCACCTCAAGACCATCCACCGCCTGAAAACCGGTGCCCTCCTGCGCGCCGCCACGGAGCTGGGGGCGGTTCTCGTCGGGGCGGACCCCAGCCACCGCGCGGCCCTGCGGGCCTACGGCGAGGCCATCGGCCTGGCCTTCCAGATCCAGGACGACATCCTGGATGCCACCGCCTCGGAGGTCGCCCTGGGCAAGCGCGCGGGAAAAGACCAGGACAAGGGTAAAATCACCTACCCCGCCCTGCTGGGTTTGGATGGCGCCCGTTCCGCCCTCCGGGAAGCCACCGAGTCCGCCCTATGTCCTCTTCGATCCCTGCCGAACCCCTCCTCCCTGGAAGCCTGGGCGCTGCACTTGGCCCAGCGGGCCTCGTGAACTCCGGGGTGAACTCGAGTCCGGAGGCGGCTTCCAGGTACCCCCTCCTGGATAGCCTCGGTGCGCCGGAGCAGATTCGCCACTTCACCGAAGGTCAGCTCGGCCAGCTCAGCGACGAGGTGAGACGCTTCCTCATTGATTCCATCAGCGAAACGGGCGGCCACTTCGCGTCCAACCTCGGCACGGTGGAACTGACGGTCGCCCTCTTCCACGAATTCGATTTCCGCACCGATCGGGTGTGCTGGGATGTGGGCCACCAGGCCTACCCCCACAAGATCCTCACGGGGCGCAAGGACCGCTTCAAGACCCTGCGCCAGCACAACGGGCTCTCAGGCTTCCTCAAGATCGAGGAGAGCCCGGTCTACGATCACTTCGGCGCGGGCCACGCGAGCACTTCCATCTCCGCCGCCCTGGGCATGGCGAAGGCGCGGGACCTCCAAGGCCACGACCACTATGCCGTGGCGGTGATCGGCGATGGCTCCATGACCGCGGGCATGGCCTTCGAGGCCTTGAACCAAGCGGGCTATCTCGAGACGAAAAAATTCCTCGTGATCCTCAATGACAACGACATGAGCATCAACCCCAATGTGGGTTCGTTGCAGGGCTACCTCAACCAACTCATGTCGGGGCAGTACTACAACCGCTGGCGGGACCGCATCGAGCACGCCATCAAGTCCATTCCGCTGGAGGGCGTCTCCAAGCGCGTCGCCAAGGTCGCCAAGTGGAGCGAGGATTCCTTCAAGCGCCTCGTGGTGCCGGGCCTGCTCTTTGAGGATCTGGGCCTGCGCTACATGGGCCCGGTGAACGGCAACGATGCCGTGGCCACGGCCCACGCGCTGCGGGAAGCCAAGGAGAAGATGGCGGATGGTCCCGTGCTGCTCCATGTGCAGACGAAGAAGGGCTACGGCTACGAGCCGGCCGTGAAGGATCCCTTGAAGTGGCACGGCGTGACGGCCTTCGACGCGGAAGCCGGCGAGATCAAGAAGGCCGCGCCCGCAAGCGCTCCGGCCTACACCAAAGTCTTCGCCGAGGCCCTCATCGAGCTCGCGAAGAAGGACGAGAAGATCGTCGCCGTCACCGCCGCCATGCTGGATGGCACGGGCCTCAACCACTTCCAGAAGGCGTTCCCGTCCCGCACCTTTGATGTGGGCATCGCCGAGCAGCACGCGGTCACCTTCTCGGCCGGGCTCGCGGCCCAGGGGATGCGACCCGTATGCGCCATCTACAGCACCTTCCTCCAGCGGGGCTTCGATCAGGTGGCCCACGATGTGTGCATCCAGAATCTGCCGGTCACCTTCGCCATGGACCGGGCGGGCATCGTCGGGGCGGATGGACCCACCCACCACGGCCTCTACGACATGGCCTACCTGCGTTGCCTGCCGAACATCATCTGCATGGCGCCCAAGGATGAAAACGAGCTGCGGCGCATGCTCATGACGGCCATCTACAGTGATCGCCCCGCGGCCCTGCGCTATCCCCGCGGCAACGGCCTCGGCGTGGCGATGGATGAGACCATCACGGCCCTGCCCATCGGCAAGGGCGAGCTGCTCAAGGAGGGCCGGGACCTCGCCCTCGTCGCCTGTGGCACCCTGGTCGCCCCGACCCTGAAGGCCGCCGAGGCGTTGGAAGCCAAGGGCCTCTCCTGCGCGGTCATCAACGCCCGTTTCATCAAGCCCCTGGACCGGGATCTGATCCTGGAGTGGGCACGGCGGACCAGGGGCGTCGTGGCGCTGGAAGAAGGCATTGAAAAGGGCGGCTTCACCGGCGCGGTCGCGGAGGCGATGGCCGATGAAGGGGTCGTCAAGCCCCTGCTCCGGCTCGCCATCGCCGACCACATCGTCCACCACGGAGACCAGAAGCGGCTCCTGGACGAGGAAGGCCTCTCCCAGGCCCGAATCGAGGCCGCCGTGGAGGCTTTCGCCGGGAAGCTCTGAGCTTTTCCCGAGGTAGGGCTCCAGGAAGCCTTGCACGGGGCCGCGCGGGGCCCTAGGGTTTTACAAACGCCCTCCTTTCTCCGCCAGAGGTCCGCCGTGCAGCTTTCCCCCTTTCGGGCCCTCGTTTCCCTCACCCTCATCGCGGGAGCCCTGCCCGCCGCCGCCCAATCCTTCGACGCCCTCACCCAGGCGCGGGGCTGGGCCCACCAGGACCGGGACTTCTCTTTCACCTTCTTCGACTCTGCGACCCGGTCCCTCATCACCTGGGACAAGGGCTTCGGCGTCATGAACACCCTGAGCCTCGCCAAGCTCAAGGACCAGCCCGCCCTGTGGCTCATGGACCGCTACAACAACGCTTGGGTCGTGGCCGGGGATTCCCTCTACTTCGTCACCAAGGACGGGAAGGTGGACCGCAAGGACCGCCTGCCCGCCGAAGTGGCGGATGTGGCCTGGGATAGCCAGACGGGCTTTGTCCTGCTCTACAAGACGACCACGCCCTACCTGGAGATGCGCGACATCAAGGATGGAAGCGTCACCTGGTCCCACGGTCAGAAGCCGAAGAAGGGCGAAGGCGTGAGCAACGCGCTGTACCGGGTCTGCATGAAGGTGCTCCCCGGTGGCGACACCCAAGTTCTCTTTACGGATGGCCCGAGCCTGGACCTGACGGTGCTATCGGGCAAGAACGGCAATCCCGTCGTTCGAACCGCCTTCAAGCTCAACGGCCAGCCCGCGCCGACTCTCGACTTCAACAAGACCGAGCCCGGCTCCCTTTGCCCCTATTTCGGCAAGGAGACCATCTACTCGGCGATGGATTCCACCTCGCTCCCCGCGGGAGCCGCGCCTGGCTTGAATGGCCTGCTGCTCGCCAAACTGGACATGAGCACGAGCGTGGTGACGATGCTGCCCACCGGCCTCACCCCGGACCATCGCTTCATCGGCGTGGTGGATGGGCAGGCCGTCTTCATCAAGCCCACGGGGGGGCTGGCCTTCGTCGCCATCCAGTAGCCGCTACTTCTCCAGGTTGAGCACCCGTTCCCGATCCAGGTAGGGGATCGTGCGCCAGTTGCCATCCACCGGAACGGTGAGATCGGGGTGGGACAGCACATAGGCGAGGAGCAGGTTCCGTAGGCTCGAAGTCGTGATGGAGCGCGGCCCTCCGGAGAAGCCCATGGCTTCCAGGTAGCCTCCGCCCCCCCGCAGGCGGTAGGTGGTGAGGGCCAGGGTGAAGGTTTGATCCGCCGTCACGGGCTGGCCCCCCACCCGGAGGTCCTCCACCCGCTCGCCCACCGGCTTGCCCAGGTTCAGCGCGTAGGTGGCCCCCGAGATCATGTCGTAGTCGTAGCCGGGGATGGTCGGATTGAAGAGTTCCGGTTGCCAACTGTAGGTGAAGTACCGGGCGGCGTGCTCCAGGTAGGCCTTCAGTTGGGCGCCGGTGATCTGGATGACGGCCACATGATCCTCAAAGGGTTCCAGGGCGTAGAACTGCCGCACATTGGTGAGGCCTTTGGGGATGAAGATGTGCGAGCTGTTGCAGGAGGCGGCCGCGAGCTGCGCGCCGGTGGCCTGACGCATGACGGCCTGGATGAGTTGGACGAGGGGCGAATCCTCGATGCGCGCCCAGCGGCCGTCCAGATCGGTGGCTAGGTTGGTGGCGAGGGTGTCCAGGTAACGGTCCGTGAGGGAACGCAAATCCGCGGTGAGGCTCAGGACTTCGGGGTCGGCCGCCGTCGTGTCCTGGGCCTTCAGCAATTGGGGTTGGGAGGAGGTGACGACCCAGCGGGCTTTGTCCTTGCGGAGCGTGAGATCCAGCACCGCCAGTGCGCGTCCCCAGTGATCCGCCTGGAGGATGGGCACGCCCTTGAAGGAGGTGACGAGGGGCACATGGGTGTGGCCGGCGAAGATGGCGTCAATGCCCGGCACCTCTTCCGCGAGGCGCAGGGCGGCGTTCTCATCCCCCACCCGGCCATCGGCCTTGCCAAGGCCCGAGTGCATGGCGACGAGGACAAGATCCACCTTCTCCTTGGCGCGGAGTTTCGGAATGATCGTCTTGGCCGTGGCGACGATGTCCTCGAAGCGAAGCCCCTGGTAATTGGCTGGCTCCTCCCAGGTGGGCACCCAAGGCGTGGTGAAGCCGACGATGGCCACGGTGAGCGGGCCCACCTTGGTGATCACATAGGGCTTGAAGGCGGGGCGGCCCGTGCGGGCATCCAGGGTGTTCGCGGAGAGGAAGGGGAACTTCGCCTGCTTTTCCGCGGCGCGCAGGTTGGCGAGGCCGAAGTTGTATTCGTGGTTGCCCACCGCCATGGCTGAGTAGCCCAGCGCGTTCATGATCGCGATGGCGGGCTCGGGCAGTTCCGGGTGCAGCACGGTATGCACATAGTTGATGGGCTCGCCCTGAATTTCATCGCCGCTGTCCAGAAGCAGCGCGTTGGGATGACCTTCCCTGGCTTGGCGGATGAGGGTGGCGAGCTTGGCCCAGCCCTGGTTCTCGGGCTGGAGGGTGAAGGTGTCCTGGGGCATCACATGGCCGTGGACATCCGTCGTGGACAGGATGCGGAGGGTGGTCTCGGCGGATGGGGCGGCCGCGGGGGCCTGGGCCAGCAGGCCAAGGCTCGCGATCCCGATGAGGAATTCCCGCGCCAAGCGTCCCGCGTACCCCATTCAAACCCCCTGTTTCGTGGACCTAAACCGCGGCTTGGAGCCGCACCCCTTCGACGATACACTTATCCCTTCGACTCCTGTCCCTTGCCCTTTCCTTTGGAGCACCCATGCAAGAAGTCCAGATCAAGGCCCCCAAGCACGAATTCACCCTCCTCTGCGACGACATCCGTCAGGAGATGGGCGGCAAGACCTCGCTGATGGGCCTCTACGACCACCACATCGTCGTTCCCCAGGTGCCCTTCAGCCTGCCCAAGGTGTGCTTCTACACCCGCTTCTCCCGCATGGATGGCGCCTTCAAGTTCAGCTTCTCCATCGCGTCCCCCAACGGCGACCGCAAGGATGTCATCAAGGATTCCGAGGTCGGCATTCCCGAAGGCGCGAAGGAAGGCACCTTCAATGTCATCGCCGCCCCCTTTGAAGTGGCCGCCGAGGGCGTCTATGAAGTGATCATCGGCCTCACCAAGGGCGCCGACCGCTTCGAGTACATCTACAAGTTCGCCATCTCCGACGCCCGCCGCCTCCAGGCCGAGTACGAAAAGGCCATGGCCGGCCAGGGCCAGGGCGCGAACTAAGCCCCGTCAATTCCGACGAAGGGCGCCCTGGTGGGCGCCCTTCGTCTTTCAGACTACCGACTACCGACTACCGACTATCGGCTACCGGAAGCCGGTAGCCTGGAGCCATGTCCGATCGTTACGCCAAACAGCGCATCTATCTCGGCAAGGACCGGGATGCGCGCCTGCGCGCGGCGCGCGTGGCGGTCGTGGGCCTCGGTGCGACGGGATCCGTGATCGCGTCCTGGCTCGCCCGGGCGGGTGTGGGGCATCTGACCTTGGTGGATCGCGACCTCGTGGAGCGGTCCAACCTTCAACGCCAAATCCTCTATGGCGAAGGCGATCGGGGCCGCCTCAAGGCCGAGGCCGCCGCAGAGCGGTTGCGGGAGGCCAACTCCGAGATCGAGCTGCGCGCCGTGGTCGCCGACCTCACCAGCGGCAACGCCCGGGAATTGCTGGGCGGCTTCGATCTGCTCTGCGACGGCACGGACAATTTCGAGGCCCGCTTCCTCCTCAACGACCTGTCCATCGAGGCCGGTACGCCCTGGATCTACACCGGTGCCATCGGGGCCGAGGCGGTCATCTGGCCTATCCATCCGCCACGCACGGCCTGCCTGCGCTGCCTCATCGAGGAGCCGCCTTCGAGCGGCGATGTGGACACCTGCGATAGCGCGGGCGTGCTCGGGCCCGCGGTGGGCGTGGCCGGGAGCTGGGCGGCCCTGGAAGCGCTCAAGGTGCTGACCGGCGAGATGCCCCAGGCGGAACTCGCCCGCTTCGACCTCTGGAATGGCGAGCGCCAGTTCCTGAAACCTCCCAAGACCCGCTGCCGCTTCTGCACGGACAAGGTGACGGAATTCCTGGATGAACGCTGGACGCTGCGGGCCTCGGCCCTCTGCGGGCTGGAAGGCGTGCAGATCCGCGTGAACCCGCCGGGCAAGCTCGACCTCGAAGCCCTGAAACCGCGTCTGGAAGCCCGCACCGAATCGCCCTGGAAGGTCAGCGACCTCGCCCTCAAAGGTGAAGACGGCGGCAACCGTGTGACGCTCTTCCGGGATGGTCGCGCCCTCCTCCACGGCCCCATGAGCCCGGAGCGCGCGCGGAGCTGGTACGCGGAGGTGATCGGGTCATGAAGGTCCTCCTCGCCACCCGAAATGCCGGCAAGCTCCGAGAGTTCGCGGGACTCTTGCCGGGCGTTGAGCTCGTCCCCTGGCCTGCGGAAGCGCCGGAGCTTCCCGAGACGGGGGCCTTCTTCGCCGACAACGCGCTGCAAAAGGCGGAAGGTGCGCTGCGGTGGTGGAAGGCGAACCGCTCCGAGATCCTGGATGGCGTCCTTTCGGATGACTCCGGCCTGTGCGTAGACGCGCTGTGGGGTGGTCCCGGCGTGCTCAGCGCGCGTTTCGCGTCGGAGCTGGATCCGGCGGCGAAGAACCTCAAGCTGCTCGCGCTCATTCCCGATGGTGTCTCACGCAAGGCCCGCTTCGTGTGCGTCCTCGCCTTCGCGTCCCTGCGGGGGGACGCGTTTACGGTGAGCGGCGCCGTGGAAGGAACCCTTTCCGAGTCGCCCAAGGGGGGAGGCGGATTCGGCTACGATCCCATCTTCATCCCGGAGGGCTTCGACCGCACCTTCGGGGACCTGCCCACTGAGGTGAAGCAGCGCCTCAGCCACCGGGCCCGGGCCTGCGAAGCCCTGCGAAGGAAACTCGGCATTTGACGGCCCCTTCGGCTCTTGCGAGCCTCGAAGGATGCGACTTCCGGCCCTGCCTCGCCTCGACCCCGATCTGCCTACCCGGATCCAGGCCCATCTCGATGATTTGACGAAGCCCCAAGGCAGCCTGGGCCGTCTGGAAGCGCTTGGCCTTCGCCTGGGGCACATCGCGGGCACGGCGACGCCGCCGGACCCGGAAGCCTACCTGCTCACCTTCGCGGGGGATCACGGCATCGCGGCCCATGGCGTCTCCGCCTTTCCCGCCGAAGTGACGCCCCAGATGGTCGCCAACATCGCCGCGGGCGGCGCGGCCAGTTCCGTGCTGTGCCGCGCCCACCGCATCACCCATCGCGTGGTGGATGTGGGCGTGGCCGTGCCCTGCACTTTTCCGGGCGTGAGTCAGCGCAAGGTGGTGGCGGGCACGGGCGATCCCCTCGCGGGCCCAGCCATGAGCCGCGCCGAGGCCGAGGCCTGCCTTCAAGCTGGCATGGATGAAGTCGCGGACCTGCCCGCCCAGCCCTTCGCCCTCCTCTGCCTCGGTGAGATGGGCATCGGCAATTCCGCCGTGGCGGCCCTGCTGGCCTGCGTCTTCGGCGGGCTGAGTCCCGAGGAAGCTGTGGGCCCGGGCACGGGCGTCGCGGGCGAGGTTCTCCAGAAGAAGATCGAAACCGTCCGGCGTGTGCTGAACGCGCGCACGCCGGACGCCTCCGATCCCATCGGCGCGCTCGCGGCGGTGGGCGGCGCGGAGTTCGGCGCCATGGCGGGGGCCATGCTCGCGGGCGCGGCGCGGGGATGGGCGGTGGTGGTGGATGGTTACATCGCGGGCGCGGCGGCGCTGGTGGCCCTCGCGCTGGAACCCGCCCTCCCCGACTTCCTCATCTGGTCCCACCGTAGCGCGGAGCCCGGCGCGGCGCGGATGCTGGATCGCTTCCGCATCGTGCCGGTGCTGGATCTGAACCTGCGTCTGGGAGAAGGCACGGGCGCGGCGCTGTCGGTGCCCATCCTCCGCTCGGCCTGCGCCGTGATGCGCGAGATGGCGACCTTCTCTTCCGCGGGCGTGAGCGGCAAGGCGTGAGAAGCCTCCTCGCCGCCTTCCGCTTCCTCACGCGGATTCCCCTTCCGGGCCCTGCCACGGAAGCAGACGACCTCGCCGCCGCCGTGGGCTGGTTCCCGCTGGTGGGTGCGCTCGTCGGACTCGTCACGGCGGGCGCCTTTGTCGCGGCCACCCGCCTGTGGCCCGCGCCGGTGGCGGCCGTGCTGGCGGTGGGCTGCGGCCTCCTGCTTACCGGCGGCTTTCACGAAGACGGCTTCACCGACGCGGTGGATGGCCTGGGGGGCGGGTGGACGAAGGCGCGGGTGCTCGAAATTATGAAGGACAGTCGCATCGGCGCCTATGGGGCCATGGCGCTGTGGGTCGTGTTGACGCTGCGGTGGGCCAGCCTCGTCGCGTTGGATCGCCGCGCGCTGCTCGCGCTGCCCCTCGCGATGGTTTGGGGGCGTTGGGCGATCGCGCTGGTCTTGAAGCTGTTGCCGCCCATCGCCGAAGGCCTCGCCAAGGAGGTGCATCGCCGGGGCGGATGGGGTCCCCTACTGGGAAGCACGCTACTCCTCCTGATGGCGAACGCCCTCGCCTGGCACTTCCACCTTCCCCGCCTCGGCGCGGCCGCGGGCGCGGCGAGCGGGATGACGCTCCTGTGGTGCGTCTACCTTCGTCACCGTCTGGGCGGGCAGAGCGGCGACCTGCTCGGCGCGACGGCCATGCTCGTGGAAGCCGCGGCCCTGCTCGTTTGGATCGCCCGGTGACGCCCCTCTACCTGCTTCGCCACGGGCCCACGGCCGCGTCCCAGTCCGGCGCGCCCCTGGGACGCATGGATCTTCCGGTGACGGAGGAGGGTGAGCGGCGCTGGCCCCTCGTGAAGGCCCAGCTTCAAAGCCTCGGCCTCCACCGCGTACTCACCTCGAACCTGCGGCGTGCCCGCCTCCACGCGGAGGATATGGGCCTGCCGCTGCTGATCCTGGATGGCCTCGCCGAGCAGGCCTTTGGCGAATGGGAGGGACTCCCCTGGGCCGACATCAAGGGTGCGGAAGGCTTCTTCGCCAACCCCGTGCTGGGCAATCCGCCCGGAGGCGAGTCCTTCGCCCGCTGCGCGAGTCGCGCGGTGCAGGCCGTGCAGGGCGCGCTCTCAGGCGAGGAACCGATCCTTGTCCTCGCCCATGGCGGTTCCCTTCGCGCGATCCTCGCCCACTTCATGGGCCTGTCCCTGGAGCGGGCGCTGGATCTGGCCTGGCAGCCCTTCGGCCTCAGCAAGCTGGAGGTCCACGGGCCGAACAAGGCCGTGCTGCGCTTCCACAACCAGGCGCTGGGCTAACTCACTTCCAGGTCGAGAAACCAGTACCCCGAATGCAACTCCCGGGCACCGGGGCGCACTGTGATCGGCGCGCGGAAAATAGGGCCGTCCACCACCGCCGTGTGATACTCCCCTTCCTCGCCATAGGCGTCGCAACCCCGCGCCTCGATGTCCGCGATGACGGCGGAGTCCAACGCGCGGCCCAGGAGCGAAGGGTCGAGGCGATCTTCCTTCACGGCAACGATGAGGGCGCGGTAGCCCAGCGCGAGGAATTCATCGAGCAAGGCGCGGCGACCTTCCTTCCAGAGGGGAA
>JAFDVN010000109.1 GCA_018269025.1 Acidobacteriota bacterium
CCCATGGTGTCGAGGGCTTCCACTTCCGTGAGCTGGGCGAGGAGCAGGAGGCGGTGGGGGTTCTGAAGCAGCGGCGTGAGCAGCTCCAGATTGGGTTGGACGACGATGGGCTGCGCCTGCATGAGCGGCTGCCAGTGGGCAGCTGTCGCGGTGTGATCCCGCAGCAGATATTCGTGCGCCAGTGCCTCGCCATGGGCGGTGAGGAGCACATGGTCGCCGCTCGCGTCCATGGCCACGAGGCCCATGCGGCACAGGAAGGGCAGGAACACGCGCTCGGTGCGTTCCTCTTCCATCGGGTGCAGGGTCTTGAGGAAGGCGAGAAAGGGCTGCACCGCGAGGGTCTGGCCGCGACGCTCCAGAAGGTGCTGCATGAGGAAGTGGCGATCCTCCGCCGGGGGCATGCCCCAGGCCTTGAGATCATGCTCGAGCAAGCTCGCGAAGGCGCGCTCGGCGACCCAGCGCGGCGGATGGGCGACCACGGCGGGGAGCAGGGTCTCCACGCGGCCCTCCCGGGTCCAAAGCAGGCCCAGGCGGTGCAGGAGCGTGAAGAGCAGCGTCGCGTCCAGTTCCTCTTTCACGAGGGCGTTGCGCTGGAGGATGAGGCCGAGTTCCTTCTTCGCCGGGAGTCCCCCTTTGAGGGTTCGGATGCCGCCCACGCACCGGAGCAACACCGAGGTGAGCGCCAGGGAGAAGTGGAAGGGCTGATCCTCCGTCAACACCACCGCGGAGCCGCCCTGGAAACTGAGGGCCGAGTCATCAAAATCTTCCAGCGCGTCCGCCACCCGCTCGGCGAGGGTGTAGTCCAGCGCCTCGGGCGTGGTGGGCAGGATGAGGCCCATCTGGACAAGTTCCGTGCGAATGGGCTCGCCGGGCCGCTCGCCGGTTTCGGCGAGGTGCTTCAGGGCGACGAGGGATTCCGATCCGAGATCCGCGAGGGCGTCTGACAGGCGCTTGTGGTCCTCCAGATGGAAGGCCATGGTCTTCAGCAAGCGCTTGCGTCCTTCCGGGCCATCTTCCCACCGCATGGGGATGGGCAGCTTGCGGCGCTCGCAGATGAGGCGCAGCTGGTCGTCGCTGCAATGGGAGAGGAGCTGGAAGTGCGTGAGGGGCTGGGCCATTCGGAGCAGATCCTGTCGCCGCGCCAAGCCATCTGGAGGCCTGGACATGGGTGATCCTCCAGTCTCCCACGACCCGTCCATGGACTGAACCGAAAAAAGCGCGCCCGGGGGACCGGGCGCGCTTCGCGGGGAAGGCCGAGGTTATTGGGCCTTGAGAGTTCCGACCGTGATGGCCGTGGCGTGGACGCCGGAGGCGTCCAGGTAGGCCCCAAGTCCTCCGTCACTGAAGGTGACGGTGCCGGGCGTGACATTGCTCTTGAGGGTGAGGGTCACCTTGGCGAGCACGGTGGTGCTGGTGGGCGTGATGGGAGCGGGGCTGGAGGTGCCCTTCTGGGATACGGCGCCCTGGAGCGTGGTGCCGCTGGTCTTGAGGGCGACTGCCTGGGGAGTCGAACCGAGATTGAATCCGGTCCCGTTCGCCATGGACGAAGGTGTGGTTCCGCTCCAATTCACTTTTCCGGTGTCGGCGCTGAGGCTGAAGGACACGCCGGAGATCGGCGCGCCCGCCGTGGAGACGAGGTCCAGCACGAGGGTGCCGCCACTGGAGGCGGGGTCCTTCACGAGCTGGTAGGCGCCGCTGGTGGGGTTCGTGTAGCTGAGGGACGACGCATAGCTCGGGCCCGAGGAACTGGAACCGCCTCCGCCGCCACAGGCGGTGAGAAGGGCGAGGGCGGAGAGGCCAGCGAAGGTGGATATGAAGGCGCGCATGGTCGGCTCCGGATCAGAAGTTGGCGAGGAAGAGTGAGAGATCGGTGTCATCCACACCCCCATCCCCATCCAGGTCCGCGGGTGCGTTGTAGGTGGTGTAGGCGGCCATGAGGGTGAGGAGGTCCTTCACATCCGTCGCGCCATCGTTGTTGATGTCCAGGCTCTTCACATGGACGGTGACCGTAGTGGAGGCGGTGCCCGCGCTCTGGGCCGTCACGGTCACATCGCCCGCGGTGGCGGGTGCCGTGAAGGTGGTGGAAACGCCGGTCGCCGTGCTCGTGGGAGCGAAGGTCCCCGCCGTGGCCGTCCACGCGATGGAGCTGTAGTTCGTGGTTCCGGTGAAATTCAGGGTCTTGGAGACGAGCACCGTCTGGGCCGTGTTGGGGCTCACGGAGAGCGTGACGGCCCCGGGATCAAAGACCGTGACGGAGGCCGTGCCCGTGGTGGTGCCATCCGATCCCGTACCCGTGATCGTGAAGGTCTGTTGGACGCCCGTAATGGTCGCGGGTGCCGTATAGGTGGTGGTGGTCACGCCGTCACCGGGTGTGCTGGTGGGGCTGAATGCGCCTGCCGTCGCGCTCCAGGTCACGGTGGTGGGGGCGAGGTTGGAACTGGCGCGGAAGGCGGCGGTCCCGCTGAGGGGCAGGGTGGCCGTGGCGGGCAGGACCGAGACCGAAGGCGCGGCGGTGAGGGGAGCCTGCCACACGCCCCGCCCGAAGGTGGCCACGCGGATGTAGGTCTTGTCGGGAGCGAGGTAGATGTCCCGGGATGCGACGAGGGGCAGGCCTGTTC
>JAFDVN010000010.1 GCA_018269025.1 Acidobacteriota bacterium
CCCATCACCGAAGCCCAGGCCCGCGCCCTCAAGGTGGGGGACGAGGTGCTGCTCAACGGCAAGCTCGTGCTCTCCCGCGACATGGGCCACAAGTACATGAAGGAGCAGAAGCCGGAATGGCTGAAGCCCATCCTCAAGGACATGGTCATCTACCACTGCGGCCCGGTCGTGAAGAAGAACGCCGACGGGTCCTGGTCTTTCGTGGCGGCGGGGCCGACGACGAGCATTCGCGAAGAACCCTACGAAAAGGAAGTGCTGGAGACCTATTCCGTGCGCGGCGTCATCGGCAAGGGCGGCATGGGCGCGCGCACGAGCGAGGGCTTGGCGAACACCGGCGCCGTCTACTTCCACGCCACCGGCGGCGCGGGCTCGCTGCTCGCGGAGCGGGTGAAGCGCGTCGTGGAGGTCCACATGCTCGAAGAATTTGGTTCGCCCGAAGCCTTCTGGGTCATCGAGGTGGAGGACTTTCCCGTCGTCGTCACCATGGACAGCCACGGCGGCAGCCTGCACCAGCATGTGCTCGAAACCGCCCAGGACCGCGCCAAGGCACTGATGGCGAAGTAAAAGCTCATCCACAGATTTCACCGATTTCACAGATTTCAAAAACGGACTCGGTGAATCAATCTGTGGAATCTGTGGAATCTGTGGATGTCCTGGTTCTTGCTTCGCCAACGCCTCACGGCTGATCTCGCCGCCTTCCTCGATGGGGACGAGGCCCG
This sequence comes from Acidobacteriota bacterium, assembly GCA_018269025.1. Classification (GTDB taxonomy): domain Bacteria; phylum Acidobacteriota; class Holophagae; order Holophagales; family Holophagaceae; genus JAFDVN01. The sequence continues at coordinate 720 of JAFDVN010000010.1, forward strand.
GGCGGAAGCTTCGCTGTGGTTGGAGGAGGGGCTGGGCAAGTCCCGGGCCTGGATCGCGTCCCATGGCACGGAGGCGGTGCCCTTCGCCGATCGGGCGAAGGTGGCCGCGTGGTTCAAGCGCCGGGAAACGGGAGAACCCTGGCAGCACATCCTCGGATGGACGCCCTTCCGGGACCGGCGCTTCCGGGTGAGCCGCGACACGCTCATTCCTCGGCCCGAATCCGAACTCGCGGTGGATGAGGCCCTCGCCCTCGGGCGTAGGCTCGAAGCCGCGCGGGTCGTGGACATCGGCACCGGCAGCGGCATCCTCGCCATCACCCTGGCGTTGGAATCCTCCTGGCCCGTGTCCGCCGTGGAATTGAGCCCGGCGGCGCTTCAGATCGCCCGGGCCAACGCGGAGGCGTTGAAGGCCAGCGTCAGCTTCCATGAAGGCAGCCTCCTCGATCCACTGCCTGCCACCTTCTTCGGGGACGGCCGGGCCCTCGTCATCGCGAACCTGCCCTATGTGGACCCCGCCGATGGGCCGGACCTGCAACGGGAACTCGCCTTCGAGCCCGAGATGGCACTCTTCGCGCCGGGCCATGGCCTCGACCTCAACAAGGCCCTGATCCGAGACGCGCGCCTGCGCGGGGCCTGCGGGATCGTGCTGGAACTGGGCGCGGGCCAGGGCATGGAGCTCGCCGCCTTCGCCGGCGAAAACGACTGGCAGGCCGTCCGCATCGTGAAGGACTGGCATGGCCACGATCGGGTGCTCGTGGCGGAAGCGCCGTGAGCGAAGGCGTTTCAATCCTCCGCTGAACTCCGCCCCTCCGCTGCCCTCCGCGTGGTCGCAGTTCGTTCGGAGTGTTCACTCACTCCGGTTTTCGAAATGGTGCAGGCCCTTCGCCGCCGGTGGCCTTTTCTTCGGTGGGCGGGTCCACGGCGAGGATGGGGAAGCGCAGGGGCTCGCCCCAGGCGAGGTCGCCGCGCACGAGACTTTCGTCGAAGAAGCCCCAGTGGACGAGGCCATCGTCGCTGCGGGGATCGAGCAGGTAGAAGGCGACGCGGCCATTCTTTTGATTCAGGGGCACCCAGAGCGCGTGATCGAGGTCCTCGTTTGTCCACTTCTGGAGCATGGGACGGCTGGGGGTTTGGAGGCTCCAAGACCCTTTCAGCATGAGCCCGAAGATGCCCTGGAAGGCCTGGGCGTCTAATCGACGGCCCGACTCCACGAAATAGCCGATCGGCGCCTTGGGCCGCGCTGATCCCGGCAGCACCGTGATCCCATGGGCCTCCAGCACGGGCCGGACCTTGAAGGCGTAGGCCGGATCCACGAGGTAGCCCATGGGAGGCTTCACGAAGTCGCGGCCTTCGAAGGCTGTGTAGCTTGGTAGGGTGACCGTGCGACGGCCTTTTTCCCCAATGAGTTTGTGGCCTGAATCCCAGATGGGATCCACGAGGGTGAAGGCGTGGTCCTCCACCTTCACCATCTCGTCTCCGAGAGGCAAGCCCTGGCGGTCCTTGATCCACGCCGCGTCCGCCCTGGCTTCGGCTGTCCGGACCTCGTCCTTGTGCGCCGCGAGCCAATCCAGGCAGGCGAGGACGAAGGCTTTGGTGTCCGCGATGCGCTGGGGAAAGCTGTCGTAGACATAGGCTTCGCTGAGGATCGCGAGGCGGTTTCTCAGGCCTGGATAGTTGCTCAGGTAGCGCGGGTAGGCCTCGAAGGTCGTCCACTCCATCGGGTTCGGATCGTGTTCCTTGGGTCCGAAGTTGCCGTAATCGTAGGTGGGGAGGCCCTGCTTATCCAGCGTCGTACGGACCTCGGAGAGCAGCGTTCGGTTCAGCGCGCTCATGCCCGCGTCTCCGCCCGTGACAAGGCTGGGCGCGTAGGTGAGGCGGAAGCCGTGGGTGCTGCCGTCCGTCGTGTGCAGGTCCAGGACGGCGGCGGGATCGAACTGGTCCATCATCGCGAGGAACCAGCGGGTGTTGGCGGCCTGGGCCTTCATCAGGTCGCGGTTGAGGTCCAGGCCCCGGGCGTCTTCGCGGCGACCAACGCCACTCTCGGGATTCGGCTGGTGACGGCGGATGGTCGGGTCCAGCGCGTCCGTGCCATCGGCGTTGTAGGCGGGGCAGACGACAAGCTCAAGGCCCGCGAGTTCCGGGTGCTTCCCTTGCAGGATCTCCCGGAACAACTCCTGCATCGCCTCTTTGCCTTCCACCTCGCCGCCGTGGATGTTGGCGTTGATGTAGACGCGCAGGGGGCTGGCGGAGCGGGAGGCGAGCCGCCATCCGAGGAGTGGCTTCCCGGCTTCCGTCGTGGCGGGCGCGCCTTTGGGCCGGTAGGGCTTCAACCGGGTCGAATGGGCGCAGAGCTCATCCATGAAGGTCCGCACCTGGGCGACGGTGCTGGTGGCCGCGTAGTGGGTCCGCTCAGGCACGGTCCTGGGCCATGCGCCTTGAGCGGCCAAGGCGAGGGAGAGGAAGGGCAGGAGGGCTCGGATCATGACCGGAATCGTCGCACGGGCCAGCCATCGGGTTGGGGTTTCACTTCGCCAGATTCGGGTGTCGCCACTTCCGTCCCCCGGGGCGCGGCCCAGTCGGGTTCGCCGTGGCGGATGAGGGCCTCCCACCGTTCGCCGCCCCCAGGGAGGCACATCCAGCGCTCGACCTTGCCCTTCTGGGGCCTGGGGACGCCCACGACCCGGGCTCTTGGCGCGCGCGCAGGGCCGTCCTTCTGGACGAGCAGGTAGGCGAAGCTGAGCATGCGGCGATCCAGACCCGCGGCGGCATCCAGCGCGCGGAACCAGGTCGGCGGCTTCCAGGGCAGCTCCGCCACGCACCACTGCCGCTCGAGCGGAAGCATGGGACAGGGCCCCAGGCAGGGGCAGGGCGCCTGGATCGAGAAGGGGGCGTGCCGGAGCTCTTCCCGCAGGGCCATGAGCCGTCGCGTGGTCGCTCGCAGCGCGGGTTCGAGGATGAGGATGCGCCCACCCGGGGCGAGGCG
>JAFDVN010000110.1 GCA_018269025.1 Acidobacteriota bacterium
AGGTCGCGCAGGTCGCTGAGGAAGGCCGCGGACTTGCTCTTGCTCGGCGCGGAGGGAACCGCCCGGCGGCCGAATGCTTCGCGCTCCGTGAGGATGAGAAGCTTCGCTTCGGGAATTGCGACGCCCGCGCTCAGGTTCAGGTGCAGCGCCGCGCAGCCCGGGCCGGTGCCTTCAGCCTCCGGCAGATCCTGCTCCAGCATCAATTCCCGCAGGCGGTCGCGCATGCCGCCCGTGGAACCAAGCAAGCGCACCCGCCAACCTTCGTTCACGCGGCGGCGCGCCTCGTCCGCCAGCTCGCGCAAGCGGCCCTGGAATTCCTGCGCCTTCTGCGCGGTGAAGGCGATGCTCGCTTCGCTTTGCCATTCGGTGAGGTGCAGCGTGGCGCGGCTAGGGTCCTTCTCCGCAAAGCGATCCTCGGGATCCGCGCACACGACGCCCCCACGACGGAGCGTCACGATGGCTTCGGCGATACGGGTCAGTTCGGCATCCGCCAGCGCCGCTTCCCACGCCTCATCCAGCTTGATCCGCAGGCAGGGCGGCACGAAGTGGGCGAGCTGGCCCTTGGGGTGAGGCAGCATCGGATAGAAGAGCTCTTCACCCGGGAAGTGGCCGTGGCTGAGGAGCCGCGCGCGGCGATAGCCGAGATCATCCTGGGGCTCGGGCGTGAGGTCGGCTTTGGCATCGAGGATCGCCCGTAGCGCGTCATCCGCGTCATCGCCCTGCCCCCGCTCACCCTCAAAGCGCGGGTAGAGGAGGACGGCTTCGAGATCCTCGCCGGTGCGGTGCTGGGTTTCGGGATCGAAGTAGGAAAGCCGCTCCAGTTCGTCGCCGAAGGTTTCCAGGCGCAGCGGTAGGTCCAGGTGATCGGGCCAAAGATCAATGACGAGGCCGCGCGCGCTGAAATCGCCGGGCTGGGATGCCATCTCCGCGCGGCGATAGCCCAGATCCACCAGGGCTTCGAGGAGGATCTCCCGGGGCAGCTCCGCGCCTTTGCGAAGCTCCAGACGGCGTTTCTGGAACCAGGTCGGATGGGGCAGCTTCTCCCGCGCGGCGAGCGGCCCCGTGACGAGCACCTGCACCCGGCCCTCCACGAGCCCGGCGAGGGTCGCCATGCGGTCCCGCAGAATGGACCCCGGCGGGGAGCTTTCCCCGCCCGCGTAGGGGGCGAGGCCCGGAAAGTGCGCCACGCCCGCGCCCGGCATCAATGCGGCGAGGTCGGCGGCAAGGGATTGAGCTTCCGACTCGCTGGGCGCGTCCACCCACAGCGGGCGGATGCGCCCCTCGGCGGAGACCCACCGGGCGAGCAACAACGCGAGCGCCGAGCCTTGGGTCCAGCGCAGGCGCGCGCCTTCCGCGAGCGCGGAGACATCCATGCAGCGGAGCAAATCCTGAAGGGCGGCGCGATCGCGCGAATCCATAGCCCTTCAGTGTGCCGGAAGCCTGACGATTCTTGATCAGCTTGGCGTTGACATCGCGCAAGGCGCAATGTTGACTAATGTGGTCAGCATTGGAGCCCGACCGTGGCGAACCGCCCTCTCGATTTGCACAATCCCGCCAAAGCCAAGTTCGACGATTGGATCGCGGGCGTGGACGCGCGCATCCGCGATCCCAAGACGGATCGCAACGCGCTCTGCGTCGAGCTGTGTCGCAGCTTCTATGGCGTGCCCGAGACGCCGCGCTCGGTGCACGACGAGGTGATGGCGCTCAATTTCGATCCGCGGAACGCGACGCTGGAAGCCGAGTACTACAGCGAGCTGATCCCGGAGAAGTGGGATCCCATCAAGCCGCTCATCTGGTTGTGGCAGATGTTCGACAATTCGCCCCTCAACGCCAATGTGTGGCTGGGCCTGAAATTCCGCGCCATGCTCGCGAGGCACATCTTCAAGAGCTGCGGGACCGGCGTGAAATTCTTCACGGGCATCGAGTGGAGCTTCGGCTACAACATCGCCATCGGCGACCACGCCACCATCCACCGCTTCGTGCTGCTGGATGACCGCGGCAGCATCACCATCAAGAAGGGCGCGAGCATCAGCGACTACGCCAATGTCTACAGCCACTGGCACGACCTCGTGGATCCGAGCATCGTGAACCTCGGCGACACCGTCATCGGCGAAGGCGCCCGCGTCACCTATCACGCGACCGTCCTGAGCGGCACGAAGGTCGGCGACCACGCCATGGTGGGCACCGGCGGCCTCGTGACGAAGGACATCGGCGATTTCGAAGTGGCCATCGGCGCGCCCGCAAAATCCCGCAGGCTCAAGCCCGACGCGCCCTCGGAGTTCGAGGCGAAGACCGGGCTAAAACGGTAAAGCAAATCACCACGAAGACCACAAAGACCACGAGGAATTACCTTGGTGGTCTTTGTGGTCTTCGTGGTGAGTATCAGTCCAGCGTCTTGCGATAGAACTTCACCGCCACGGTCATGACGATCGCCGCGAAGAGGAGCATGGGCCAGGATTCGGTCCAGAGGTCGCCCCAGCCGTTGCCTTTGAGCAGGATGCCGCGGATAAGGCGGTTGAAGTGGGTGAGCGGCAGCGCGCTGCCTATGGCCTGGGCCCAGCCGGGCATGCCCCGGAAGGGGAACATGAAGCCCGAAAGCAGGATGTTGGGCAGGAAATAGAAGAAGGCGAGCTGCACCGCTTGAAGCTGGTTCTGGGCGAGGGACGACAGCGTGATCCCCACCGAGAGATTCGCGGCGATGAAGATGAGCGCCGCCGCGTAGAGCGCCGTCAGACTCCCATGCACGGGCACGGAGAAGATCAGCAGCGCCGCCACGAGGATGAGGGTCGCCTGGATCAGTCCGATGGCGATGTAGGGCACGATCTTGCCGGTCATCACCTCGATGGGCTTCACCGGCGTCGCCAGCAGGTTCTCCATCGTGCCCCGCTCCCGCTCCCGGGTGATGGCGAGCCCCGTCATCATCACCATCGTCATCGTGAGGATCACGCCCATGAGGCCCGGCACGATGTTCACCTGGGTGAGGCCTTCGGGGTTGTAGAGGCGCTGGGGCAGGATGTCGAAGGGCGCCTGCCCCCCGGCGAGCGCCGCGTAGGGGCCTTTCAGATCCCGCACCGCCACCTGTTGGACCAGCGAGGGCACGGCCGCGAGGGAGTTGCCCGTGGCCGAGGGATCCGAGGCATCCGCTTCCAGCAGCACGGCGGGACGATGGCCGCGCAGCACTTCTCGCGTGAAATCGGCTGGGATGTTCAGGACAAACTGCACCTCGCCCCGCCGCAGAGCTTCCTTCGCCGAAGCCTCGTCCGGCATCGTGCGCGTGATCTGGAAGTAGCCCGTCTGCTCCATCACGGAGACGAGGCTGCGGGTGAGATCGCTGTCATCCGCCATCACGACGGCGGTGGGCAGGTGCTTGGGATCCGTGTTGATGGCGTAGCCGAAGAGGATGAGCTGCATGATCGGCAGGCCGACGATCATGGCGAAGGTGACGCGGTCCCGGCGGAGCTGGAGGAACTCCTTCCGAACCATGCTCCACCAGCGGGAGAAGCAAAAGCCGTCAATAGCCGCCTTCATGCCGCGCCTCCGAAGTTGTCCTCGGAGCGGTTCATCAGGTAGATGAAGACATCCTCCAAGCCCGTCTCGATGGGTTCGATCTGGAAGCCGGAGGCCGCTTCCCGAAGGCTGCGCTCCAACAGCGCTTCGTCCTTCCCGCTCGCGTGGATGGCGCTGCCAAAGGCGACGGTTTGCTCCACGCCGGGCTTGGCGCGGAGGGCTTCCGTCAGCCCGCCCAGATTCGCGCCTCGGACCGCCCAGGTGTGGAGGCCCTGGGCCGCGACGATCTCCTCCGCCGTGCCATTGGCGAGGAGCTTGCCGTAGGCGATGTAGGCGAGCTTGTGGCAGCGCTCGGCTTCGTCCATGTAGTGGGTGCTGACGAGGACGGAGATGCCCGTCGCCGCGAGGCGGTGCAACTCTTCCCAGAAATCCCGCCGCGCCGTCGGGTCCACGCCGGCGGTGGGCTCGTCCAGCAACAGCAATTTCGGACGATGAAGCAAGCACGCCGCGAGGGCGAGGCGCTGCTTCCATCCGCCCGAGAGCGAACCCGTGAGCTGGTTGGCTCTGGCGGAGAGGCCCAGATCTTCCAGGGCGCGGTCCACCGCTTCGCGACGGTCATTCATGCCATAGACCCGGGCGATGAAATCGAGGTTCTCGCGGATCGTGAGGTCCTCCCAGTAGGAGAACTTCTGGGTCATGTAGCCCACCTGGCGCTTGATGAGCGCGGCTTCCTTCACGATGTCGTACCCGAGACAGGTTCCTTCGCCCGAATCGGGCGTGAGCAGGCCGCACATCATGCGGATGGAGGTGGTCTTGCCACTGCCGTTGGGGCCGAGGAAACCGAAGATCTCGCCGGGCCGCACCTGGAGCGCCACATCCTTCACGACGCGGCGGCCGTGGAAACTCTTGTTGAGCCCGCGAACATCAATCGCGAAGTCGGAACTCACTTCAGCACCACGCTCACCGGCTGGCCGGGGTGGAGCTTCAGGCCGTCCTCCAGCGCGGGCCGCGCCTCGACCATGAAGACGAGCTTCGTCCGGGTCGTCTCGCTGTAGATGATGGGCGGCGTGAATTCCGCCTGGGTCGCGATGAAGGTGATGCGCGCGGGCACCTCGGGAACCCCATCCGCACGGAGCGAGACGGCCTCGCCTGGGCGCAGCTTCGCAAGGGCCGTCTCCGGCACGAAAAACCGCACCTTCACATTCGCCGGGGGCAGCAGGCGCAGCACGGGCGCGCCCGACGCGACCCATTCCCCTTCGCGGTAGAGCGTGTCTTCCACAAGGCCCGCCTTGGGCGCCGTCACGCTCTTCTGGGCGAGCTTCCATTCGGCTTGGGCGAGCGCGGCCTTCGCTGACGCGACCTGAGCTTCCTGAGCGCGGATCTGATCCACGCGGCTGGGCAGCAGCGCCACCGCGAGCTGGCTCTTCAGTTGCCGCACCAGCGCCGCTTGGCTTTGGGCCGCGGCGCGGCTCTGGTCCATCTGGGATTGGGAGATGAGTTGGAGCTTGAACTGGGCCTCGTCCCGGGCGAGTTGGGAGGCGAGGTTCCGGGCTTGGGCCTCGGCCTGCGCGACCTGGGCCCGGGCGGCGTCCACCTCCGCCGGGCGCTTGCCCTGCTTGAGGTCGGCGAGGGCGGATTCGGCGGCCTTCACCTGATCCGACGCCTGCTGTCGCGCCGCCGTCTCATTGGCGGCTTCCAGCGCAAAGAGCGGCGCGCCCGAGGTCACGGTGTCGCCCCGGGACACGGAGAGGCGATCCAGCCGTCCCGACTGGGAGGTGGCGACGCTCACGAATTCGCCTTCCACATAGCCCTGGTAGGTGGGCGCGGCGTGGTCGCAGGCGAGAAGGGCCAGCAACGGGAAGGACATGAGGACGCGCAGTTTCATCGGGACCTCCGGGAAGGACGAAGCCCAGCAGAAAGCAGGGCAAGGGCGTGGCGGGAAACGGCGGACGCATCGAGCCCGGCGGTGCCGGGCAGGCGTCCCCACACTCGGGCCGTGGCGAGGGGCAGCATGGTGAGGCCGAGGATGGAGAGGACGAAAAGGCGCGGCTCCAGATCCGGGTTCACCTCGCCCCGGGTCTGGGCCTTCGCGAGGGCGGTGCCGAGGGCCTCCACCTTTGCCATGGGCAATCGCGCGAGCACCCGCTCCCGCAACTGGCCGCCTTCGCTGAGCACCTCCCGAACCCACAGCGGCGGCAGCCAGGGCTGGGACCCTGGCCCTTCCAGCAAGCGTTGGACGAGCCCTTCCACGAGACGCGGGATGGGTTCGGAGGCGTCCATCGGCCCCCACACGAAGGCCATCAGGGGCCCGATCCGCTCCTCCACCAGCGCGTCCAGCAACGCCTCGCGGCCCTTGAAGTGGTAGTGGACCATCGCCGCCGTCACCCCCGCCCGCGCGGCGATCTGCGCCGTGGTCGTGCCCGCGACCCCCCGCTCCCCAAAGAGCGACGCCGCCGCGTCCAGCAGCGCGTCCCGGGAGGCCCCCGGCGCACTGGCGAGAGGACGGCCTTGGGGACGGGCTTGAGAACGGGGACGGCGGGAAGCGGCCATGGATTGAATTTAATTAAGTGATTAATTAATTTCAAGAGGTCCTTTCAGCCCTCCGTGCGAAACGCGTCCCCTTATTGCAGGGGAAGGTGCTCCCACTGATCGTGGGTCATCTTCATTCCGGTGGTGGGTGAGTCAAAATCAAGTGGCCATGCATCCGAGGCGAAATTCACCATGTTGCCCACCTCCACGGTGTCCGGTGCATTCTCGGATTCACAGATGCGAACGGTCGCGACTGGAATGGTCTGGGAATAGTCAACAGTGGTGGTCATGGACCTGACTGGCTCGGCGGACTTCGCGGTTGGAGCAGATTGGGCGACCTTCACGGGCTGTTTCGGCGCGCAGGCGAGATTGGCCGCCAAGGATGCCACCACCAAGGCCGCCGCTTTCGAAACGGGGAGCCAGAGCCTGCGCTTAACGCGCTTCACTCCCACCGGGCAATCCGCCGTGATCACCGTGCCATCCGCGCGACGCCAGAGCCTGCCGCAAACCTTTCCTTCCTTCTCTCTGATGAGGGCGACGCCCTGCTCCGCGGTCATCTTGGAGAAATCGTAGACATGCTTTTCGCAACTCGCGCAGAATCGTGCGCGATCATCGCCCGTCATGTCCGCCCAGGAAGCGGAACACGGCGAGGCGATCCTCATGCGGTTCAGGAAGTCTTGCGCGATGGACATGGATGCAGTGTCGGGAGCTTCCGCGCCCAAGGCAAGTCAGACCTGCGGCAGCGCGACGATGATGTTTAAAAATAGTTCATCGCGGATTCGCGGGGAGATGATCGCCTCCAGGTACGCCACGACCAATCCGCCCGTAACGACCTGGAACACGGAGCTCACAGAGAGCCGCAGAGGACACAGAGGGGGTTCGGCGGCTCGAACATGGAAGCCGCCCGCCAAAGGCGGGCTTGCCGCTTCGCGGCAAGGTTGAGGGCGCGAGGGTGGGAGGCCCTCAACCAATGGCTTCCGCTGGCAGTTCAGAGGTGGACCTCTGTGCCCTCTGTGTTTTCTCTGTGGCCTCTGCGTTCCTGCTTTGGTCGCCCTTGGTGTGATCTGAGGTACCTCACATGGGGTCTGAAATCGGCGATTCTTCCTGGAATTACGCGAAAAGCCTTAAAAATCAGTACCCCCAGGCCCTCAACCTCGGCTCCGCCCAGGCTCGCCATCCACCTGGATAATCCCGCCCCGCATCCAGGTGTCCCGCGCCAGGCATGACGGAGAGCGGGGCTGCGCACGCGGCAGCGATGGCCTGCACTCCCGGCAAGGGGGTTATGGTATCGGCGCTTCCCGTCAGTAACGCGATGGGCGTGTGGAGGCCCCGAGCAGCCTTAAGGGGTGAGACCGCATCCGGGTCGAAGCTCGCGATGCGCCCGGCGCGCCACAGCGCCACACGCTCCGCCGGGCGCGCGAGGAGTTCGAGGCTTCCGAGCGTGCCGCGCAGATCATTGCGCGCAGCGTCCCTCAAGTCCTTAAAGGGCGACTCCAGAAGCGCGCCACCGAGGGGTCCGCCTTCCGCTTCGAGATCGCGCAAGGCGAGCAGCGCCACGCCCGCACCCTGGCTGGCGGCGACAAGGACGATGCGGTTTCGCGGAACGCCGCTCGCTTCGAGGAAGCGCACGACGCTCACCACATCCCACTGCTCGTGGGCTCCCAGGGTACAGGGCAGGTCGGGATGCTGGTCGCGCCCCCGGAAGGTGAAGATCGCGCCATCCCAATCCGGCAAATCCAAGAGCCGCCCCGCCGCTCCCCAAGCATCGTCGCCGAAGCCGTGAAGAGTTATGACGACCCCCTTGGCGTGAGGACGATGGAGCCAAAACAGGTTCAGCGGCACCCCGCCACCACCGATCAGCACATGCTCCGTCCAGCGCCCGTCCTTCCCAGCCAACCGCGCGAGGAACGCATCGCGATTAGTAAGGGTCCGCGTCGGCGCGGGCGGGTGCAGCAGAAGGGATGGCAGCAGGAAACCCGCCACCATCGAAGTCGCAGCGTAGAAGATCGCGGTCGCAAACAGGGTGGAAAGGAGACGGCGCATGGAAAGGCTACGAACGAACTTCCCGGTCGTTGATCCGTCAGACCTTCGGCAACGCAACAATGGCTTTCGCCGTCTCCCATGCCTCGGCCATGCGCCTCGCATCGCCTTCGGTGCCGCCGGCGTGGGAGGCGAGGAGGGCCTTGGCATCCGCTTCACGGTCTTCGGCGGCGAAGGCTTCCACTTGAGCGGCGGCCAAGGGGCCGAGGGCGAGGGCGCGCAGGAGGTCTTCGAGCCGCTTGCGCAGGTCCGCGCGTTCGGCCTCGACTCGCGCCCGGAGTTCGCGCTTGCCCGGCTTCTTCTTCGGCTGTTGAGTCGTCACGCCGCTCATACCTTCATGATCGAACGGTAGGCTTCAAGGAAGTGCGCGGGCTGGGGCAGGATCTCGTCTTCCAGCTTGGGCTGGTAGGCGATCCAGGTGTCCTTGGCGGCCACGCGCCGCACGGGGGCGTCGAGGTGGAAGAAGAGCTCGTCGGCGATGCGCGCGGCGATCTCGGAGCCGTAGCCCCAGGACAGGGTGTCCTCGTGGGCGACGATGACGCGGTGGGTCTTCTTCACCGTGCGCTCGATGGCAGACCAGTCATAGGGATTCAGCGAACGGAGGTCAATGATCTCGACGCTGAGGCCTTCCTTCTCGGCTTCGCGGGCGGCCTGCACGGCGCGGATGACGGTGCAGCCGTAGGTGATGACGGACAGGTCCGTGCCCTCGCGCACGGTGCGGGCCTTGCCGAAGGGCACCATGAAGTCCTCGGGGACTTCGGGGCCCTTGTTATGGGTCTGGCGGTAGAGGTGCTTGGGTTCCAGGAAGAGCACGGGGTCGTCGCAGCGGATGGCCGTGCGGAGCAGACCGGCCGCGTCCAGCGCGTTGCTGGGATAGACGACGCGCAGGCCGGGCACATGGGTGAAGGTGCTTTCGCCACACTGGCTGTGGTAGACGCTGCCGCCCATGAGGTAGCCGGCGATGGGCACGCGCACCACCATCGGAGACTTGAAGTTGCCAGCGGAGCGCCAGCGCACATTGGCGAGCTCATCCCGGAGCTGCTGCATGGCGGGCCAGATGTAGTCGAAGAACTGGATCTCAACGACGGGCTTGAACCCACGCGCGGCGAGGCCCACGGCGCGGCCAACGATGGTGGCCTCCGCCAGGGGCGAGTTGTAGACCCGGTGGTCACCGAAGGCCTTCTGCAGGCCGGAAGTCGCCTTGAACACGCCGCCCTTGCCCTTCACCTCGCCCAGCACGGAACTGCGGGAGGCATCCGCCACATCCTCACCGAAGACGACGATCTTGTCGTTCTTCGCCATCTCCTGCTTCATCACCTGATTGATGGCGTCAATCATCGTCTTGCCGCCTTCGCGGCTCTCGACGGAGGCCTCGGTGTCGAAGGCGGCGGAGGTGGGGTCCACATCCGGACTGTAGAGGTGGTCGTAGTAGGAGCCGCTTTCGGGGATGGGCGCGGCTTCAGCCCTGTCCCAAGCCTCGTCCACCTCGCGCTGGACGCCATCCTTCAAGGCTTGGAGCTGGGCCTCGCTGAGATCGCCCTCCCTCACGAGCTTCGCGGCGAAGGTGGTGACGGGATCGCGCTTGGCCTCGGCCTCCCGCTCGGCGTGGGTCTTGTAGAGCTGCTCGTCGTCGGAAAGGGAATGGCTGTAGGGGCGGATGACCTTGGCGCGAACGAGGGCGGGGCCCTTGCGGGCGCGGGCGTGGTCCACGGCCTTCTTGAGCGCGTCGTAGGAGGCGACCGGATCGCAGCCGTCCACCTCGTCCACGATGAGGAGGCCGTGGGGCTCGAAGCCCTTGAGCAGCGCGGCCACATTGCCGCCGGGGTACTGGACTTCGCTGGGCACCGAGATGGCGTAGCCGTTGTCCTGGATGAGGAAGACGACGGGCACCTTGAGGTTCACCGCGTTGCTGATGGCTTCCCAAAATTCACCTTCGCTGCACTGACCATCGCCGCCGGTGGCGAGCACGATCTCGTCGCCACGGAAGCCCATCTCCTTCGCGATGCCGCCCTGCTCCGCCCGTAGCACGGCCTCGGCGGCGCCCACGGCCTGGAGAAAGTGCGATCCCGTGGGGCTGCTGGTGGTGAAGATGTTCAAGCCCTTGTGGCCCCAGTGGCTGGGCATCTGGCGCCCGCCGCTGGCAGGATCCTCCAGGGCGCCCACCGAGCCGAGGAACTGCTCGTAGGCCGTGTAGCCAAGGCCGTAGCAGAGAGCGCGGTCCCGGTAGTAGAAGAAGAACCAGTCGTAGCTGGGCTTGAAGAGCATCGCGGCGGCGGCCTGGACGGCCTCGTGGCCCACGCCGTTGATCTGGAAGTAGACCTTGTTCTGGCGCTTGCCCGTGATTTCCTTGTCGTCAATGCGGCGGGCGGCGTAGATCGTCCGGTAGAGGGCGATCCGCTGCTCCTTCGTGAGGGCGGACGGGGCTTGGGTCGAGGTCGCAGTGGCCACGGAGCCTCCCATGTGCAGGTGGATTCACCGTAGCACGGAGAGGGGCACGGAAGGGGCGATTGGACAGACCACCGTAGACCTATCGAAGCACGGGCTCCCGGCTACGGGCTACGGGGTTGGAACCGACCCATTTCCACATCCGTTCCGAACCTGAGCGGCGGATCCAAATCGGGCCTCGATCAACCGCGCAGCCTGAAGCCTGGAGCCCACTGAAAGCCCACGCTAGACTGGATGATTCCGAGGTTCCCATGCGCACCGTTGAAGAAATCCGCGCCATCCACGACCAGCCCTTCCCGGAACTCGTGTTCCAGGCGGCCAGCGTGCACCGGGCGAATTGGGATCCCAGCGACATCCAGTTCTGCACTCTCGACAGCATCAAGACCGGCGCCTGCACCGAGGATTGCGCCTACTGCCCCCAGAGCGCGCGCTACGCGACGGATCTGAAGGTCGAGCCGCTCAAGGAAGTGAGCCGCGTGCTGGAAGGCGCGAAGGCCGCCAAGGCGAAAGGCTCCACCCGCTACTGCATGGGTGCCGCCTGGCGCGAGGTGAAGGACGACGCCAACTTCGACGCCGTGCTGGACATGGTTAAGGGCGTGAAGGCCGAAGGCATGGAGGTCTGCGTCACGCTCGGCCTCCTCAACGAGGACCAGGCCGTGCGTCTCAAGGACGCGGGCTGCGATGTGTACAACCACAACCTGGACAGCAGCCGCGAGTTCTACGAAAAGATCATCCACACCCGCACCTTCGACGATCGCCTGCGCACCCTGGCCAATGTCCGCAAGGCCGGGCTCGAAGTCTGCTCCGGCGGCATCCTGGGCATGGGCGAAAGCGGCGAGGACCGCATGCATTTCCTCCATGAACTGACGAAGCTCGAACCCGCCCCTGAAAGCGTGCCCATCAACCAGCTTGTGCCGGTGGCGGGAACCCCCATGGCCGACGCCGAGCCCCTGCCCCCGCTGGACCTGGTGCGCATGATCGCCACGGCCCGCATCCTCTTCCCGAAGAGCCGCGTGCGCCTCAGCGCTGGCCGCACCTCCATGAGCGACGAGTTGCAGGCCCTCTGCTTCCTCGCGGGCGCCAACTCCCTCTTCACCGGCGAGAAGCTCCTCACCACGCCGAATCCCGGCGACAGCCACGACCACAAGCTCGTCGAGGCGCTCGGGATGAAGATCGAGACGGCGGCTGTATAAAGAATTCACCGCGAAGACGCGAAGAACGCGAAGAATTATTTTTATTTATCCTCCGCGTTCTTCGCGTCTTCGCGGTTCATCTTTTTTCGGAACTCCCATGCGCGAGATGGACAAAGCCTTCGACTTCCGAACCGCCCAGGCGCGATGGTACGCGGTGTGGGAGGAGGCCAAGGTCTTCGAGGCGAAGCCGGAGAGCGGCAAGGCGCCCTGGTCCATCGTGATTCCGCCGCCGAACATCACGGGCAATCTGCACATGGGCCACGCGCTCGTGAACACGCTGCACGACATCCTCACGCGCTTCAAGCGGGCCCAAGGGTTCGACGCGCTGTGGGTGCCGGGCACGGACCATGCGGGCATCGCGACCCAGATGATGGTGGAGCGCCAGCTCAAGGCCGAGGGCAAGACCCGCCACGATCTCACCCGCGCGGAATTCGAACAGCGCTTGTGGGCCTGGAAGGAGCAGAACCAGGGCGCCATCGAGCACCAGCTCAAGCGCCTGGGCTCCGGCGTGGACTGGACTCGCAACCGCTTCACGCTCGATCCGGCCCTCAACCGCGCCGTGCGCCATGTGTTCGTGGAAGCCTACAAGCAGGGCCGCATCTACCGCGGTCCCCGCATGATCCAGTGGGACCCGGCCCTTCAGACCGCCCTCTCTGATCTCGAAGTGAAACACGAGGAGCGCCGGGGCAAGCTCTGGCACCTGCGCTATCCACTCGTGGATGGGAGCGGCGACATCGTCGTCGCCACCACGCGCCCCGAGACCATGCTGGGCGACACCGCCGTGGCCGTGCACCCGGACGATGAGCGCTACGTCCACCTCGTCGGCAAGCTCATGCAGCATCCCATCACGGGCCGGCAGATCCCGCTCGTCGCCGACAGCTTCGTGGACCCCGCCTTCGGAACCGGATGCGTGAAGCTCACCCCCGCCCACGACCCCAACGACTTCGCCGCGGGCCAGCGCCTCAAATTGCCGAGCATCACCGTCATCGGCTTCGACGCGAAGATGACGAAGGAGGCGGGCGTCTACGCGGGGTTGGACCGCTTTGAAGCCCGCAAGCGCATCGTGGCCGACTTGGAAGAGCAAGGCTTCCTCGTGAAGGTCGAGGACCACACCAACAAGATCGCCCTCAGCGACCGCAGTGGCGCGGTGCTGGAACCGCTCGTGAGCGAGCAGTGGTTCATGGATGTGAAGGAAGCCGCCGCCCAGGCGCTGGCGGCCGTGAAGGATGGCCGCATCGAATTCACTCCCGAGCATCATGTGGCCGTCTGGGAACACTGGCTCACCAACATCCAAGACTGGTGCATCAGCCGCCAGCTCGTGTGGGGCCATCGCATCCCCGCCTGGACCTGCGCCAAGTGCGGCCACCTCCTCGTGGAGATGGAAACGCCCGCGGCCTGCACGAATTGCGGTTCCGCCGAACTCACCCAGGATCCGGACACGCTGGATACCTGGTTCAGTTCCGCGCTGTGGCCCTTCAGCGTCTTCGGCTGGCCCGATGAGAGGCCGGACCTCACGCGCTACTACCCGACGAGCGTGCTCATCACGGGCTACGACATCCTCTTCTTCTGGGTGGCACGCATGGCCATGGCGGGCCTCACCTGGATGGGCGAAGTGCCATTTAGGAAGGTCTATTTCAACTCCCTCGTCCGCGACGCGAGCGGACAGAAGATGTCCAAGACCAAGGGCAATGTCATTGATCCGCTGGAAGTGATGGATGAGTTCGGGACGGATGCCTTGCGCTTCTCCCTCGCCATCATGGCCGCGCCGGGCACGGACATCGCGATGAGCCCCGCGCGGCTCGAAGCCAGCCGCAACTTCTGCAACAAGCTCTGGAACGCCGCGCGCTTCGTGCAGATGAACCTGAACGACGAGGTGACGCTCGCGGTGGAGCCCGAACTGAGCGAGGCCGAATTCTGGATGATCGGACGCCTCCGGGACGAGCTGGGCGCCGTGGACGAGGCCCTAGAAGCCTTCCGCTTCCACGACGCGGCGGACCGCCTCTACCACCTCGTCTACGACGATTTCTGCGGCACCTACATCGAACTGGCGAAGGTGCAGCTCACGAGCGGGACGCCCGCGCAGAAGGCCTCCATTCTCCACTTCCTGGACATCCTGTTGCGGGCCCTGCACCCCTTCGTGCCCTTCCTCACCGAAGAGATCCACGAAGCCGTGATGGCAGGACGCCTCGCCGCGACCGAACCCAGCCTGCTCGCGGAGCGGAGCTGGCCGGTGAAGGATGCCCTGCTCCAGCGCCGGGGCGGGGACGCGAGCCTCATCCCCGCCTTCCAGGAAGCGCTGTCCACGGTGCTGCGCCTCAAAGCCGAGAATGGCGTGGACCCCGCCAAGCGGGTCGCGGCCCTCTGCACCGTGAAGACGCTCGCGCCCTTCGCTGAAGCGCTGAAGTCCATCGCCCGCCTCGAAAGCGTCGCCTTCGTGGAGGGCGACTTGGCTTCGTCCACCCGCGCCGTGGCCGTCGTCTCCGGCGGTGCGGTCGCCCTGGAGCTGGCGGGGCTCAAGGATCCCGCCGCCGAAAAGGCCAAGCTGGAGAAGGAGCGCGACAAGCTCCAGCAGGAACTCCAGGCCCTCCAAGGCCGCCTCGGCAACCCCCGCTACCTCGAAAAGGCCCCCGCCGAGGAAGTGGAGAAGGCCAAGGCCCTGGCCGAGGAGAAGTCCGCGCGGCTTTCTCAAGTCGTGGCCTTGTTGGGATGAAAAGAATAGTTGTCCGCAGATTACGCAGATGACGCCGATTCAAAACCCAAATCAATCTGCGTCATCGGCGTAATCTGCGGATAAACCCCTGTCTTTCCCTTTGCGTCCTTCGCGTCTTCGCGGTGAACTGGTGGTTATGACGAAGTCCTACTACGCCGGCATGGATCTGGACGCGCCCTGCGGGCGCTGCAAGCAGGAGACGCGGCACCGCGTCGTGACGATCACGGATGGCGTGCCGCTGGATCTCATCTGCATGAGCTGCAACTCCAAGCACAAGTTCCGGGCGGAGAAGCCACTCTCCCTCGCCACGCCCCGTGCCCCGCGCCTCGCCGCGCCCAAGGCCGCGAGCGGCGGCAGCCAGTTCCAGCGCCTCATGATCGAGGAGCAAGGCGGCGCCCACTCCCGTCCCTACGCCGTCGCCACCCGCTTCGAGGAAGGCCAATGGCTGGACCACCCCAGCTTCGGCCTCGGCCGCGTCATGAAGCGCCTCGGCAAGAAGGTGGATGTCCTCTTCAAGGACGGATTGAAGACGCTGGTGAACGGGTAAAACCTCCCGCGAAGGGCCGCGAAGTAGAAAGGCAAAGGACCGCGAAGGATTTCTTTCGCGGCCCTTCCTGCTTTTGTTCGCGGCCCTTCGCGGGAATCAGTTCATTCAGCCGGTTCCTTCGCGCCGCGGATGAGGAGCCAGAGCGTGAAGGCGACCTCGCCGAGGAAGACGGGAAAGAGGAGGTCGTCCACGCGGTCGAAGTGTTGGGGCGCCAGGAAGGCGAGAGCCCATACGGCCACATAAGCGAGGCCATTGAGATTCAGCCACCATCCGAGAAAGCGCGGCACATAGCGGGAGCGAAGCACGAGCGCCGCGAGGGGGAAGAGCCAGAGGCCCCACAGGAGCTGGGAGGCCATCGTCCCGTGGTGGTCCATGCGGAGGAAGAGCATGGTCAGCGCCTCGCGCTGAGGCCCCGCGAAAGCGCCCCCGACCACGCCGCCCTTGGCCACTTCCAGGGCCATGCCTTGGGCCACGGCCACCATCCAGGCGCAGGGGATCTGGATGATCACGAGCGCCACCATGAGCCGCGACATCTTCCGGTCCACATCCCGGAACAACTCGTGAAGGGCCAGGACGAGCATGAGGAAGAGCAAGGACGAGACGAGGCTCACGGCCATGTAGGAGCGGAAGAGCATCTCCGAGCCGAGGATGCGCTGAACCGTGGCCGCCGCGTCTCCATGCACGAAGAGCTTCGACGGCGCGATCATGAGCGTCCAGATGCCCGTGAGCGTGACGGACAGGTACCACAGCCCGGCAATCCTCGCCTTCCGCTGGATAGGGGTCATGGCGACTCCTGGTGAGAATCCAAAGATTACCGGGATCCAAGCTCAGGGTTTATCCGCAGATTACGCCGATGACGCCGATTTCAAGCGGGACCTAATCTGCGTCATCGGCGAAATCTGCGGATAAAGCTTTAAACTCTTCCCATGGCCACTCCCCGTGTCTCCGCCGCTGGCGGCTTTGCCGCGCTTCGCTATGTGCTGAGGAAGGGCCAGCGCGTGGGCCTCTGGAAGCTGTGGAAGCGCATGCGGTCGAAGAACGCGTGCAAGACCTGCGCGGTGGGCATGGGCGGCGCGCGGGGCGGCATGGTGAACGAGGCGGGCCACTTTCCCGAAGTCTGCAAGAAGAGCGTTCAAGCCCAAGCGGGCGATATGCAGGCGGCGATCCCCGAGGCCTTCTTCCGAACGAATTCCATCGCGGCGCTGTCGCGCCTGAGCCCGCGGGAGCTGGAGGAATTGGGTCGCCTCGCGTTTCCGATCTTGGCGGAACCGGGCGACACCCACTTCCGTCGAGTCACCTGGGACGAGGCCATGGCGGCGACCGCCACGGCCTTTCAGACGACGAAACCGGAAGAGGCCTTCGTCTACAGCTCGGGCCGCAGCAGCAACGAGGCGGCCTTCCTGCTCCAACTCATGGCACGCGCCTACGGCACGGCGAACATCCACAACTGTTCCTTCTACTGCCATCAGGCCAGCGGAGTCGCACTCCAGCAGGTCTACGGCAGCGGCACGGCGAGCATCACGCTGGACGATCTCGACAAGGCCGACTTCGCCCTCGTCATCGGCGCGAACCCCGCGAGCAACCACCCGCGCCTCATCACCCAGCTCGTGAAGCTGCGGCGGCGGGGCGGAAAGGTGATGGTCATCAATCCGCTCAAAGAGCTTGGGCTCGTGCGCTTCCGGGTGCCGTCCCTCGTGAAGAGCCTCGTCTTCGGATCGAAGATCAGCGACCTCTACCTTCAGCCCCACATCGGCGGCGACATCGCCCTCCTGAAGGGATTACTCAAAGGTCTGATCGAACAAGGTGGCGTGGATGAAGCCTTCGTCGAGGCCCACACGAGCGGATGGGAGGCGGTGCGCGCAGATATCGAAGCCACGCCCTGGGCCATGGTCGTCGGTGCCTCCGGCCTGAGCCGCGCTCAACTCAACGAAGCCGTCGCGATGCTGATGACGGCCAAGCGCGGCATCCTCATGTGGGCCATGGGCCTCACCCACCATGTGCATGGCGTGGACAACATCCTCGCGCTCTCGAATGTCGCGCTCGCGAAGGGCTGGTTGGGGCACGAAGGCTCGGGCCTTCTGCCCATCCGCGGCCATTCCAATGTGCAGGGCGTGGGTTCCGTGGGCGTCGCGCCGGGGTTGAAGAAGGCCTTCGCGGACAAGCTCGACGCGCTCTATGGCATCAAGGCGGCGGCGGGCCAGGACACCTACGCCTCCATGGAGGCCGCGCACAAAGGCCGCATCCAGGCGTCGCTCCAGTTCGGCGGCAACCTCTTCGGATCGAACCCGGATCGCGCGTGGGCGGCGGAGGCCTTGCAGCGCATTCCCTTCACGGCCATGGTGAGCACCAAGCTCAACGAAGGGCACCTTCACGGCCGCGGGCAGACGACGGTGATCCTGCCCGCCCTCGCCCGAGATGAGGAACCTGAGACGACGAGCCAGGAATCCATGTTCAACCTCGTGCGGCTTTCGGAAGGTGGCGTGCCTTTCCCCAGCGGCGAGCTGCGAAGCGAGGTGGCGATCCTCGCGGAACTGGCCGAGCGCATCCTGCCCCCCGGGCGCTTCGATTGGAAACGGCTGCGGAGCCATCAGGCCCTTCGCGAGGAGATCGCCAAGGCCGTGCCTGGCTACGCGGAGGCCGCAGGTGGCAAAGAGTTCCAGGTGGAGGGCCGCACCTTCCACACGCCAGTCTTCGCCACGGGCGATGGGAAGGCCCACTTCGCGCCGACGCCGATGCCCGAGCCCCTGCGGGGCGACGAACTGCGCCTCATGACGATCCGAAGCGAGGGCCAGTTCAACACCGTCGTCTACGAAGAAGAAGATCTCTACCGCGGCGTGCGACGACGGGATGTGGTGCTCATGGCTTCGGAAGACGGGGCGCGGCTCGGCATCCGGGAAGGCCAGGAGGTGCGCGTCAGCTCCGAGCGCGGTGCCATGACCGTGCGCGCCGCCTTCGTGGACATCCGCCCCGGCAACTGCGCCATGTACTACCCCGAAGCCAACGCCCTCGTCCCCGCGCGCCTCGATCCCCGCTCCAAGACGCCCGCCTTCAAGGCCGTGCCGGTGCGGATCGAAGCGAAAAGCTGATCCACAGATTTCACAGATTTCACAGATTTCACAGATTTCACAGATTCCTATGAGGAGGGTTCGATTGGCTGTTTCTAATCTGTGGAATCTGTGAAATCTGTGGATGATCATCCACTAGATGACCGCACTCCTCCCCGAGCCACCGCTTCCCATTCGCGACCTGCGCTTCGCGGTTATTGATCTGGAAACGAGCGGGGGCACGCCGAAGGCGTTCTGGGATCGGCAGGACCGCTTTCACACCGCAGCGGAGATCACGGAGGTGGGCATCGTCACCCTGACCGGGCCGGTGGTGGAAGGCCGCTTCAATCGCCTCTGCGCCATCGAAGGCCCGCTGCCCCGGGCGATCCAGTCGCTCACGGGGATCACGCCGCGTCTTCTCCGCGACGCGCCCGCCTGGGAGCGCGTGGCCTTCGAGATGGCCCTCATCCTGGAAGGCCGCATCTGGGTCGCGCACCACGCGCCCTTTGACGGTGGCTTTCTCAAAGCCTACCTGCCCGAAGGCCTGTGGCACCGTCACCATCTGGTCTGCACGCGACTGCTCACGAAAGCCCTCGCGCCGGAACTGCCGAGGCGCAGCCTCGCCGAATGCTGCGCCCACTTCGGCATTGTCAATACCCGCGCCCACCGCGCGCTCTCCGATGCCGAGGCCACCGCCGAGCTGCTTCAAAAGCTCATGGAACGCGCCGAAGAAGGCGGATGGGACGCCAAGGGCTTCATCGCCCTGGGGGAGGTGAGTTGGAAGAAGCTGTGAGGCGCTTGGCCAGGGCGGGGTCGAGGTCACTCACCTCCTGAAGAAGGGCCTTGAGACGAGCGGCCTGACCCAGGCGCTGAAGCGCCTCCTCGTAGGGAAGAAGCAGGTCTCGCGTATAGCGTTCCTTCTTCTCGCCTCGCCCTTTCCGTTGATCCTCGTCCAGAAGGGGCGCCGAAAGGGCGAGGCGCGCGAGATCCTCGCGAACGCCGCCTTCCCAGAAGGCCTGGCACCAGTCCTCGAGGTCCGCCCAGCGCCCCTCGTCCTTCAGGCGTGCGGCCACGAAGGAGAGCACCGCGTCCGACAAAGGGCCCGCGCCGCCATCGAGCCGCGTCTTCCAGATGGCGAGACCTTCCATCAGGCGCGTGGGGCTCCGTGGATGGCCGGACACCTTTACCCAATCCATCCAGGCCCGCCACAGGTTGACCCGTTCCGGCCAGCGCGCGAGCTGGCTTTCCAACTCGGTCATCACCTTCACGGCGGCGGGAGCCCAAAGGTCTTTTCGAGGCGTCCAATCTTTCCTCAGGCCCCCCTCCGCGCCTTCAAGGAAGGGGCTGAAGGTGGCCCGGGCATCTTCCAGGAGCGTTGCTTCCAGGCGCGCGTTGGGCATTCGCGTGCACAGCAGATGAAGGCGTGTTTCACGCGCTTCGAGGTGGTCGGGGTGGACGCGGATGAAGGCGTCGAGCTGTTCCAGGTAGGGCAGGCCCTCGGCCCTCATGCGGTCGGCGAGGAAGGCGGGCCTTGGCAAGGTTGCGCCCGTGGCGAGGACTTCCCCACCCCGCATCAGCACCCAGCGCGGACCCTTCCCCCAGCCTCGGCGGGCGCGGAGCGACATCTCCTCCTGGGCGTTGAGGGAACGCCACACCAGCTCTCCTCCGGGCTCCCACGCATCGAAGGCGGGAAGCTCGGCCAAGGAGGACCAGCCCTGCTCCCAGTCGGGATGCCCGAGCAGGGCGAGGCGGAAGGGCGGCGGCGGATCGGGCTGAGGCGCGTCCAGAGGCGCCTGGTCGTCCTTCGCCGCGACGAGCGCCTTGACGAGCGCGTCGTCCTTGCCGAGATAGAACTCCAGCGAAGGCGCGAGGGAGGAACTGGCGTATTCCGGCCAACGCCGTCCCACGGCGGCGCGGAGCTCCTTCACGAAGGCCAGGGCCTCGGTTTCGCGGCCCTCTGCGGCCAAGGCGTGGAGCCGGGAGAAGCCCCAGTGGCTCACCACCTCCGCCGCGAAGCTCTTGCTTTGGTAGGCACGGATCGAAGGACTCATCGCGTCGGCGTAGGCCCGGCCCGCGAGGGCTTCCAGGCCGATCCAGTCTTTGCGCTGGGAAAAGGCATAGTCCAGGTAGGGCGCGGCGGCGAGGGGTGGCCAGGGTGCGCGGGGCATGGCGGCCAGGTCATCCACGAGCGGCTGAGGGTCCGACCCAGCGCCGAGGTAATCGGCCGTGCCCCAGGCCTCCCAGAGGTGGGGGTCGGATGGTCTCGCCTGGAGCGAGGCTTCAAGGCCCGCCTGGAACCGGCGAATCGGCCCTTTCAGGATTCCAGAATTCTTCGCGCCTCCCACCTGGAGCGCGGCCTGCATGAGGAGGAGGTGCGGGTACTCCTGCCAGCCCTCGACATTCATGAAGGCATCCATCGCCTCCACCGCGGGCCCCCACTGGGCTTGGTCCTGGTCGGGCGGCGTGAGGCGCTTGTCCACCCATTCTGCATCCAGACCCTTATCCTTCTCTGGATCCGGCGCGGAGAGCCGGTGCTCCACCACGGCGCGATGGGACGCGAAGCGGCCCGCCTGGTAAAGATCCTCGGCCCTCGCGTCCCCTTGGTCGGGATGCTCCCGGAGGAAGGACGCGCGCCGTTCAAAGCGCGGTCGCCATCCCGTGCCGCGCATGGCGTCCAGTAGGCTGCCTGATTCGGGCGTGCGCATTCCGCTGAGAAGGGCTTCGCCATCCGGTGACAGGAGCAACCAATGGGGTCCGGGCGTCCACCCGAGCCGCGAGGCCCAAGCCTGGGCTTCGCCGTCCTCGAAATCCGTGCCGACCAGTTCCCGGGCCATCGCGACCCGGCTGTAGTCCGGGTCCAGCTCCCAGGCGCCATGGAAGCGATGCTCCCTCGGACGGAGCAAGGTGAAAAAGGGAACGGCCGAATCCTGGAGGGCCTTCACCCAGGCAATTCGGGTCTCCGCGGGGTCGGATGGGGCATGGGCGAACAGGGCCGGGGCCAGCAGAAGCGGCAGGATGGGGCGCGGGAGAACCAGGCGAAGCGGCATGGGAACCTCTATGCTACTTCCATGGATCTCTCCCGTTTCCTCGACCTCGTCCGCTCGGCCGGATGGCAGGGCATGGCGCTGTGGCTCGTGCTGGCGGCTCAAGCGGTCATGTGGGTGCTGCTGGTGCGGCTCCACTTCGCCCTCCGTCGCGAGGACGCGCCCTGGGAGGAATGCGTCGGCAAGATCCGCAGCGCCTTCTTGCGGAAACTGAATGGCGAGGAGGAGATCGCGGAGCTGAAGGTCCACCACTACGCGCCGTTGGTGGACAAGGTCATCGCGCTCCACTTCCAGGAGCAGAAGAGCGAGGCCTTCGCGCGGTGGCTGCTCACCCGCTGGAAGATCAAGGAGGGCCTCCGTCCCTACTGGATCCGCTGGGGACACCTGCTCATCGGATTCGGCGTTGTCGTGTGGTTCCTCTATGGGCTCCAGATCGATCTCGGCAGCGCGGTGCTGAAGCGCACGCCCTGCGACCCGCGCCTGCTGTGGGTGTGGCTCGGCTACGCCATGGTGATTGCCTGGAAGCTCGTGCGGCTCCAGGGGAATCTGGAACGGGTGCAGCGCAGCCTGCTCTTTCCGAGGAAGGACGAGTGAGCTTCCTCGTTACGCCGTTTTCGCCCGGGCAAGAAGAGCAGATTCTTGGCCTCATCCTGCCCATCCAGCAGCAGGAGTTCCGCGTCCCCATCACGGCGGCGGATCAGCCGGATCTGGCGGCGATCCCGGCGGTCTACCAGAAGGGACGCGGCGGCTTCTGGGTTGGGATGCAGGGTGATGAAGTCGTCGGAACGATCGGCCTCATTGATTTCGGCCCGGGCGGCGCGATCCGCAAGATGTTCCTCCGGTCGGACCAGCGGGGATCGGGACTGGCCCAAGCGCTGCTCGATACCCTACAGGCCCACGCGAGAGAAGGAGGCCTGCCCCTCCTCGCCCTCGGCACCCTGCCTCAGATGGCGGCGGCCCACCGCTTCTACGAGCGCAACGGCTTTACGCGGGTGGACCCGGAATCCCTGCCGCCGGCCTTCCCCCGCATGGCCGTGGACACGGTGTTCTACCGGAAAGACCTGGCGTGAAGGCGGCCTCGCGTCGCGGCCAGCGGGCCGCGCGGTACGGGCGATGGTGCGAGCGGCTCACGATCTGGCTGTTGTGGCTGCGCGGTTTCGACCTGGTCGCCTGGCGCTTGAAGGTCGGGCGCGGCGAACTGGACCTCCTCATGGCCCGGGGCGCGGAGCTTCGCATTCTGGAGGTGAAGGCCCGCCGCGCGGGCGCTTGGGTGGCGGGCGACACGGCGCTGACAGTGGAGCAGCGGGCGCGGCTTCAGCGCGCCGCGCGGGCCTGGCTGAACCGGACCCCCTGGCCCAGCACGATCCGCTTCCAGCGGGTGAGTTGGTCCGGCTGGCGCTGCCGGTTCCATGACCCCGAACGGTGGGACGGCCTGGCCCTCCCGAGGTCACACCCCGACGCCTGACGCCTGACGCCCCTTCCTGGCACCTTCCTCGCCTCATCTACCGATGGTGTCGGCCCCATGACCCTTCCCAACCTATGCCTCCCGGAGCCGGGCGCATGATCGCCCAGGTCCCGCCCACGAGCCTGCTGGCCCGCGCCCTCCGCGCGCCGGCGGAAGGGCTCTTCCGCAACCGGGTGATGGCCATCAGCTCGGGCAAGGGGGGCGTGGGCAAGACCAATGTGGTGGCGGGCCTCGCCCTGGCACTCGCCAAGCAGGGCCAACGGGTCGTCATCGTGGACGCGGATTTCGGACTCGCGAACCTGGACATCCTCTTGGGACTGTCGCCCCAGAACACCTTGGAGCAGGTGCTTCGGGGGGAGAAGGTGCTGGAGGAGATCCTCGTCGAGGGTCCCCACGGCATCCGCATCGTGCCCGCTTCCAGCGGCGTGCAGGAACTCACGCGCTTGGATGGCGCGGCCGAGCTGCGGCTCGTTCAGGGCCTCCAGCGCGTAGCGGAAGACGCCGACTGGATGCTCGTGGACACCGCCGCGGGCGTCCATGATTCCGTCGTGAAACTGCTCATGGCCGCCCAGCAGGTGCTCCTGGTGGCGACCCCCGAGCCGGCGAGTCTCGTGGATGCCTACGCCGTGCTGAAGGTGCTGCACCTGCGGGACGCGGAGAAGCCGGTTCGCCTCGTGGTGAACAACGCGCAGACCGCGGAGGAAGCCGGCGAGACCATCCAGCAATTGGACCTCGCCACCCGGCGTTTCCTGGGCCGGGGCGTGGAGGCGCTCGGCGCGATTCCCCACGATCCCTGGCTGCTCCAGGCGGTGCGCGAACAGCGCTCGGTGGTGGACCGCTTCCCTGACAGTCCTTCGGCCCGGGCCTTCGAATCGCTGGCGCGAACCCTCATCGAAGGCGGAGAATGGGATCCTGCTTCGCTCCCAGCCCTCTGGGAAACGCCCCAGCATTGATGCTTCCAAGATGATGGCCCCATGACGATGGCCCTATGACGATGACGAAGGAACCCAAGCCCAAGGCCCTCGGCCCCGCCTCGAACCTGCGGGCGGAGGACCGGCTCGACCAGGACCAGCTCGTCCAGGATCACCTCCGCCTCGTGCAGATGGTCGCGCGGCGCATGGCGAGCCGCCTGCCCGCCCATGTGGAACTGGATGACCTCGTCCACTTCGGCGTCCTTGGCCTCCTGGACGCGGCGCGAAAGTACCAGCCGGATCGAGAGGTCCAGTTCAAGACCTACGCCGAGCTGCGCATCAAGGGCGCCATCGTGGATGGCCTGCGGGAACTGGATTGGATGCCCCGCAGCCTCCGCCGCCGCAAGCGCGACATCGCCCAGGCCCAGGCCAAGCTCGAGCAGCGCCTTGGACGGAGCGCGAGCCGGGAAGAGTTGGCGGCGGACCTCGGCATGCCCATCGAGGATCTTCAGCGCATGATGGACGAGCTGGAAGGTCCAGGGGATCCGCTCTCCGAGCCGGGGCTCGATGAATCGGCGGAAGGTCTCGCAGGGCTGCTCCCGGACCTGGACACGGAAGACGCCCAGAGCCAGATGGAGACGAAGGAACGCGAGCAGCTCGTCCAACAGGCCGTCGAGGCCCTGCCCCGCAAGGAGCGCTTCGTCATTCAGCTCTACAGTTTCGCAGACCTCACCATGAAGGAGATCGGCACGCTGCTGAACCTCACGGAAAGCCGCGTCTCCCAGCTCCATGCCCAGGCCATGGAGAACCTGCGGAAGGAATTGAAGGACCAGGCCTGAATCGGGCGCTTCGGCGCTCCGGGCCACACCCTGTGGCGGCGTTGCCACCTTGGCGTCATCCTGGGCATCCCGCATCGTGGAATCCAGGAGGTCCGGCATGTGCGGCATCGTCGGCTACATCGGTGATCAGGGCGCGGCGTCCATCCTCGTGGATGGCCTGCGGAGCCTGGAATACCGCGGCTACGACAGCGCGGGCATCGCGCTGTCTCCCGGCACGGGCTCTTTCAC
Organism: Acidobacteriota bacterium; assembly: GCA_018269025.1. Classification (GTDB taxonomy): domain Bacteria; phylum Acidobacteriota; class Holophagae; order Holophagales; family Holophagaceae; genus JAFDVN01. Next base: position 24,503 of record JAFDVN010000110.1, read on the forward strand.
GATCCTCCGCGCCTCGGGCAAGCTCGCGAACCTGGCGGCCAAAGTGGACCGCGCCGACGCGACCCCTCTGGGCATCGGCCACACCCGCTGGGCCACCCACGGACGGCCGACGGAAGAGAACGCCCACCCGCACCGCAGCCAGAACGGCAAGGTGGTGGCCGTCCACAACGGCATCTTCGAGAACTTCCTGGAGCTCCGGGCCGATTTGCAAAACGCGGGCGTCTCCTTCGCCTCCGAGACGGACACGGAAGTGTTCCCTCAGATGGTCGCGCTGCTCATGCGCCGGGATGGCCTCAGCTTCCAAGACGCCTTCATCGCTTCCGTGAAGAAGGTGCGCGGCATCTACGCCCTCGCCTGCCTCCACGCGGATGATCCGAGCCGCATCCTCGCCGCCCGCAGTGGGCCGCCGCTCTGCATCGGCCTGGGAGAAGGCGAGACCTTCCTCGCCTCCGATGTGGTGCCGCTCCTCGCCCACACCCGTCGCGTCATCTTTCTGGAAGATGGCGACCTCGCCGTACTGACGCGGGAAGGCGCGGATGTGTTCCGCCTGGATGGCAAGCCCGCCGGGCGCGCGATCCAGGTGATCCCCTACGATCCGGTCGCCGCCGAGAAGGGCGGCTACAAGCACTTCATGCAGAAGGAGATCTTCGAGCAGCCCCAGGCGCTATCCAACACACTCCTCAACCGCATGCCACTGGAGAGCGAGGGCCTTCCGCTGGACCTGCCCTGGAGCGACGACGAGCTGCGCGCCTTCACCCGCGTCTCCATCCTCGCCTGCGGCACGAGCTGGCACGCGGGCCTCGTGGGCAAGTTCTACCTGGAGCAACTCGCGCGCATCGGGACGGACATTGATTACGCCTCCGAGTTCCGGTACCGCGAACCGGTCGTCGTCCCCGGCACCCTGGCTCTCGGCATCACCCAGAGCGGCGAGACGGCGGACACGCTCGCCGCGTTGAAGGAAGCCGCGTCCCGCGGCGCGAAGACGCTCGCCATCTGCAACGCGCAGGGGTCCACCGCCACAAGACAATGCGACGCGACCCTGCTCACCCACGCGGGCCCCGAAATCGGCGTGGCCTCGACCAAGGCCTTCACCACCCAGCTCGCGGTGCTGCTCCTGCTCGCGTTGCGCCTGGGGGAGGTTCGCGGGACGCTGGATCCGGTCCTGCGGGATGAATTGCTCCAAGGCCTCCGCGAGTTGCCCGCCCACCTGGAACGCGCGCTCGCACTCGAGCCCCAACTCAAGAAGTGGGCCCAGGCCTGGCAGGGCGCGCGAGACTTCCTCTACCTCGGTCGTGGACCGCTCTACCCCATCGCGCTGGAAGGCGCGCTGAAGCTCAAGGAGATCTCCTACATCCACGCCGAGGGCTATCCGGCAGGGGAAATGAAGCACGGGCCCATCGCCCTCATTGACGCGCATTTGCCCGTGGTCGCCCTGCTCTCCGAGGACTCCCATCGGGAGAAGACGCTGTCAAACCTCCAGGAAGCCGCCGCCCGGGAAGGCCGCATCCTCGGCCTCGTCACCGAAGGCGACAAGGGACTCGATGGCATCGCCGAATCCGTCCTCGGCCTTCCCGCCGTGCATCCCTGGCTCGCGCCCATCGTCTATGCGGTGCCGCTCCAGTTGCTCGCCTACCATGTGGCGCTGCTCCGGGGTTGCGATGTGGATCAGCCCCGCAACCTCGCGAAGAGCGTGACCGTCGAATGAGCGCCCGCGCGGAAGGGCTCCGTCGGAAGATCCTCAGCCCCTGGAAGCTGAAGCTCTTCATGCTCGGCAAGCTGCCCATGGGCCTGCTGGCGGGCCTGCGGGTGGTCGAGTTTGACGAGAAGCACGCCGCGGTTTCCATCCGCCTCGGCTACCTGACCAAGAACCCCTTCCGAAGCATCTATTTCGCCTGCCTCGCCATGGCCGCCGAGCTCGCCAGCGGCGTCCAGGGCATCGTCGGAACCACGGATGGCACCCCGGTGTCCATGCTCGTCGTGGGTCTGGAAGGCACCTTCACCAAGAAGGCCACCGGCCGGGTCGTCTTCACCTGCGAAGACGGTGAAGCCATCGCCGCCGCCATCGCGGGAACCCGCGCCGATGGCGAAGGTCGCACCGTGCCCTGCCTCAGCACCGGCCGGGACGAGAATGGCGACGAGGTGGCCTCCTTCACCCTCACCTGGTCCTTCAAGGCAAAGCCGAACAAGCCTGGGTCCGGCAAGGTCTGATGGACAAACCCAGCGTTTCGGCTAGACTATTTCTTCCCGTTGGCGCGTAGCTCAGGGGTAGAGCACCACCTTGACACGGTGGGGGTCGGTGGTTCGAGACCACTCGCGCCAACCAATTTTTGAATCAGAGACCGCCTTCGCGGTCTCTTTTCGTTTCGGCGAAGACCCCACCTCCATCGCCCGGCCAGGCGCAGATCTCGTCGGCGCTGCGGTGGCATCCGAGGCAGAGTCCGGTGTGCGCGTTCAACTCACACACATGGATGCAGGCGGTGGGTTCGGGGCGAGGCTCCATCAGTGGCCTTCACGCCAATCGAGGGCGTGGCCTTCGGGGAAGGAGGTCCGGAGCGTGAGCGCGCCTTCCTGGACGAGGGCGGAAAGTTCGTGGAGGAGGCGAGGCTTGATGGGCCCGGAAGGCACGGGCTCCTCGAGGTACACGCCGACGAAGGCGTCACGCCCGGAGCGTTTGGCCGCGTAGAGGCATTGGTCCGCCAGCTCGACGGCCTCTTCCCAGCCGAAGGCACCGGGTTCGTCGAGGAGGACGGGGAAGGCGCTGTAGCCCACCGAACAGGTGAGTTTCAACTCCTGCCCTTCACCAAAGGCGTAGGAACGATGGCGGACCTCCTCCAGTACCTTGCGAGCGATAACATCCGCCGTCTTGCGATCGGCGCGCCTCGCGATGATGAGGAACTCCTCGCCGCCCCATCGCGCCACGGTATCGGTCTCGCGGGCGGCGGCGCGGATCGCCTCGGAAGCGAGCTTGAGCACGGCGTCCCCCGCGGCGTGACCATGGGTGTCATTCACGGTTTTGAAGTGATCAAGATCCACCAGCAGAAAGACGAGGTCTTCCCCGATGGGGGGCTTGCCGGAGGCCTGGAGGGTCCGGAACGCGCGGAGGACGCGGCCCTCCTCTTCCGGCAGGTTCATGCCCAGGTAGCGGCGATTCTTCAGCCCCGTGAGGGCATCCAACATGCTGGATTCCTGAAGCTGCTCGTTGGCGCGTTCAAGATCCAGCGTGCGGGCGCGGATGAGCGCCTCCAGATCCCGGTTGCGCTTCTCGAGGACAGCGGTGCGCCATCGCACGGAGGCGAGCACCAACACACCCGCCAAGATCAGGCAGAGCCCGTAGAACCACCAAGTGCGCCACCACGGCGCGAGGATGCGGAAGGAGACGCTGTCGGGGTTGCCGAAGACGCCCGTGCCCAGGGCCGCGCGCACCTCGAACCGATAGTCGCCCGGGGGGAGCGCGGTGTACCTCGCCTCCCGGAGTTTGGTGTCGCGCCACTCGTTTTCGAAGCCCTGGAGCCGGACCTGAAGGCGGACGATGCCTTCATTCAGGTAGCTGGGAACCGCATAGTCGAAGTCCATGGTGCGGAAGGCGTAGGGCACGCGAAGCAGGCTTCCGTCGCCGGAGAGGGCGTGCCCTCCACCATCGAGCACGCGCATCAGGCGCGTGGTGGGCGGCGGCACCAAGGGCACGCCTCCCCGGGAGTCGAACCGCGCGAGGCCATTGCTCAGGCCGAACCAGATCCCATCCGGATCCACCCAGACCGCGTTGCCATCCGCGTCCTCGCCCGGAAGGCCATCCCCTCGCCCGAAGCGGCGGCACGCCTGCCCATCCCACCGCTTCACGCCCCGGCTGGTGCCGAGCCACAGCGCGCCCGTGGCATCGAAGGCCATGGAGACGATGCTGTCCTCGATGAGCGCGGGCACGGCGACCTGGGCGCTCACGACCCACCGTCCGCCCTCCTGCCGAAGGATGGTGAGGCCGTGGTGGTCACCATAAGAGAGCCACAGTTCGCCGCTTTCGGTCATGGCGAACGCCTGGATGTTCGCGCTCGTCAGCCCGTCCTTCACACCCAAAGTCCGCCACGACGCGCCGTCGTAGATGAAGAGTCCATGGTCTGTGGCCAGGAAAACGGCCCCTTTCCGCGCGAGAATCGCGGAGGCCGTGACGCGTCCCTCAAGCCCGGGAATCGGAACGGCGATGGGCGAGCTCCCAGGTGGGATGCGCCAGGCGGAACCGAACTGGGACACGGCCCAGACCGTGCCGTCTTTGGCTTGTGAGAAGGCCTGGAGGGTGTCGTCCTCCTGGGCTCCTGGCAAGGACACCCACACCCCGCCACCGCCATTCAGCACATGATAGGCAGCGGCCTTTGAACTTCCTGGCGCCGCCGCCGAGACCCAGAGCCCTCCCGAGGCATCGGCGAGAACCGCGCTCACGGCCTGGCCTCGGATCTCTGGAACGGCCTTCCATCCGGATGCGGTTCCGACCGCGAGGCCAGCTTGGGTCCCGGCCCAGAGACGGCCATCCTTCGCCCGCGCGATGGACCAGATGGTGTCGCTGGGCAAACCTTGACGGCGGGTCGCGGCGGTCCAGCGGAGCCGCCCGAGCACGCGGTGGACGCCTTCGCTTCCAACCCAGAGATTGCCTTCCCTGTCCACGAGCACGCACCCGGCCCAACTTCCAGGCAATCCCCAGGAATCGTCCAGCAGGTAGGCACCGCCCTCCTGGAAACAGGCGAGCCCGTTCTGGGTCGGCACCCATACGCGGCCTTCTCGATCCGCGAAGAGGGACGAGAGGCCGAGCGCCGTCAGGGGCAGCGTCTTGGAGAGGTCCGTCGCCTGCTTCCAGTCCGCATCAAAGCGCACGAGGAACGACACGCCACGGACCCAGGTTCGGCCTTGCGGATCCTGCACCGTCGCCATCGCCGCTTCCTTCTCGAAAGGAGCAGGGAGTTTGGTGAGGGCCCACCCTCCATCTTCGGATCGGTGATAAATCCCCCCTAAAAGCGTGACGATCACCGACCCGTTGGCGGGATTGATCCAAACGCTGGTCGCCACCCCCTTCGGCAGGCCAGGCACGGGCCAAAAGCCGCTAGGCCCACCCTGGTACAGCCCCTTCCAGGTGGCGATCCAGAGGCGACTCTGGGCATCGCAGGCCATGGAAGTCGCGGTCTGAATCAGCTCGTCCGCCCTGGGCAGGCCCGAGGCCGCGGGCATGACGGTGAAATGCCCGCCTTCCCGGTGGGCGAGCCCCTTCTTGGTGAGCACCCACAGGCTTCCATCCGGCGCGGGAGCGATGGCGAGGATGTAGGCATCCGGCAACCCGTCGCGCGCGTCGAAGCGATGAAAGGATTCGCCGTCGTAGCGAAAGAGCCCATCCTCGGTGCCCACCCACAGGAAGCCGACTTCATCCTGGGCCATGACCGTCACGGAAAGGCTCGTCAGGCCCTGGTCGCCGCCATAGGACTTGAAGGTGTAGCTACCCCAGTCCCGGAGGGGGCTCTGGACCGGGGCGCCCGCGGCCAGGGGCAGCCCGAGAACCACGGCGAGGATCACCTGTTTGAAGGCGCGGAGAAGCACGGGATCAGGCTTCCAGCTTCGCCGGATTTTGGGAAGCGCCCTCAGGCCTTTCGGGCCACCTTGGCGCCGGTGTGGGAGGCCTGGTCCTTTGGCTTGACGATGACCTCATCCACATTCACGCGCTCCGGCAGCATCACACTCCATCGGACGCATTCGGCCACATCTGAAGCCCTGAGAGGTTCCATGCCCGCGTAGACGGCCGTGGCCCGGTCCGCGTCCTTCAGGCGCACCAGGCTGAACTCCGTGTCCACCATGCCCGGGTCCACGCTCGTCACGCGGATGGGCTCGCCGCACAGCTCCAGTCGAAGGGCGTGGGCCAGCGCCTTGATGCCGTGCTTGGAGGCGCAGTAGACGCCGCCGCCCTCGTAGGACTGATGCCCGGCGGTGGATCCGATGAAGATGATGTGGCCCCAGCCGGCCTTCCTGACTTCGGGTAGGGCGTAGCGGATCGTCTTCACCACGCCTTCCACATTGGTACGGAGCATCGCTTCCAGATCTGCGTCCGGGATCTCCCACACCTTGTCGAGGCCGCGGGCGAGCCCGGCGTTGGCGACGATCACATGGAGAGCGCCCAGCGCGGAAGCCGCCGCCGCCACGAAGGCCTCGATGCTCGCCGTCTCCCGGGTGTCCACCTTCGCTGCGAAAACCCGCGCGCCCTTGGCCCGCAGCTCCGAGGCCAAGGCCTCCACGCGATCCACGCGACGGGCACCCAGGGCGAGGTCAAAGCCCGCCTCGGCCAGCGTTCGCGCCACCGCTTCCCCAATGCCGCTGCTGGCGCCGGTGATGAGAGCAACGGGACGGTCAGGGCGCATGCTCACACCTTCACAGCCTGGAACTGGAGGACGGCCGCTTTCATCAATTCGGCGGCGCGCCTCAGGCGACCTTCCTCGATGACATAGGCGAGGCGGAGCTGGTTCAGGCCAAGGCCCGGCGTGGCGTAGAAACCGGGTCCGGGGGCGGCCATGAAGGTCTCGCCTTCCAACTCGAAATCCGTGAGCGCCCATTTCGCGAAGGCTTCGGCGTCCACGGGCACCGTCGCCATGAGGTAGAAGGCACCGTTCGGCTTCTCGCAGCGCAGGCCGGGGACGGCGGCAAGGCCTTCCACGAGGGCGTCGCGGCGCTTTCGGTACTGATCGCGGATCGGCGTGAAGAAATCTTGGGCCAGCTCGGCGATCATCGCGGCGGCGGCGCGTTGCTCCGGCACGGGCGGGCAGAGGCGGCCCATGGCCATGCGACCGGCGGCGGCGTGGGCTTCCTTGTTCTTCGTGGCGAGACAGCCGAGCCTCGCGCCGCACAACGAGTAGCGCTTGGAAAGGCTGTCCACCAGCAGCACGCGATCTTCGATGCCTGGCACCGAGAGCGCCGACACATGGGCACCGTCGTAGACGAATTCCCGGTAGACCTCGTCGCTGATGAGGAAGAGGTCGTGCTTCACGGCCAGCCGTGCGAGGCGACCCAGCTCCTCCACGGACAGGGCCGCGCCCGTGGGGTTGTTGGGCGAGCAGAGGAGGATTGCCCGGGTTTTCGGCCCCAGGGCAGCCTCCAGGGCGGCGTCGTCCGGAAGCCGGAAGCCGGAAGCCGGATCCGCGGGAAGCCCTCGCAACGCCACGCCGCTCATACGGGCAAAGGCGGCGTAGTTCGTGTAGAAGGGCTCGATGACGAGGGCGTCATCACCGGGATCGCAGGCTATCTGGAGCGCGAAGAGGAGGGCTTCGCTTCCCCCCACGGTGACCACCAGATCCTCCGACTCCAATCCCAGCCCTAGGCCCTGGTAATAGCCCGCGAGGGCTTCCCGCAACTCCGGCTCGCCCTCGGAACGACCATAGGCGACGACGGAGTCGCGGTAATGGTGGAGGCCTTCGAGAAAGGCCGGAGGCGTGGGGATATCCGGCTGGCCGATGTTGAGCGGGATGACCCTCCGCCCCCGCGCGCGGGCGCGATCAGCCAACGGCCCCAGCTTGCGGATGGGACTATCGGGGAAGCCTTCGGCGCGCTGGGACAGGCGCATGGATTAAATCAAGGAAACGGGGTCGGTGAAGGCCAGCTTCTGATCGTCGGCGACGGGCTTGCAGGTGAGCTTGCCCTCGTGGGTGTTCAGTCCGGCGAGGAAGCCCTTGTCGCTGGCGAGCGCGGCCTTCCAGCCCATGTTGGCCAATTTGAGAGCGTAGGGCAGCGTCGCGTTGGTGAGAGCCATGGTGGAGGTGCGGGGCACCGCGCCCGGCATGTTCGCCACGCCGTAGTGCAGCACACCATCCACGAAGTAGGTGGGGTCCGCATGGGTGGTGGCGCGAGTGGTCTCCACGCAACCGCCCTGGTCCACCGCCACATCCACGATGACGCTGCCCTGCTTCATGAGCTTGAGCATGTCCTTGCGGATGAGCTTGGGCGCGGCGGCGCCAGGGACGAGCACGGCTCCAATGACGAGATCCACGGAGGGCAGGATCTCTTCCACATGGGCATCCGAGCTCCACACCGTCTCGATGCGGTTGCCGAAGATATCGTCCAGGTAGCGCAAGGTGGGCAGGCTGCGGTCCAGCACCGTCACACGCGCGCCCATGCCCACGGCCATCTTGATGGCGTTGAGGCCGACGACGCCCGCGCCGAGCACGACCACATGGGCCGGGGGCACGCCGGGGACGCCGCCCATCAACATGCCGCGCCCGCCGTTGGTCTTCTGGAGGTAATAAGCGCCGATCTGCACGGCCATGCGCCCGGCAACCTCGCTCATAGGCGTGAGCAGGGGCAGCTTGCCGCTCGCGTCGGTGATGGTTTCGTAGGCGATGGCGGTGGCGCCGCTTTCAAGAAGGCCCTTGGTCTGCTCCGGATCCGGAGCGAGATGCAGGTAGGTGAAGAGGATCTGACCCTTCTTCAGCATGGCGATCTCGCCCTTCTGGGGCTCCTTCACCTTGATGACCATGTCGGAGGCATCGAAGACTTCCTTCGCCGTGGGGAGGAGCTTCGCCCCGGCGCTCGCGTATTCCGCGTCGGTGAATCCGCTGCCAAGCCCCGCGCCCGCCTCGATGAACACCTCGTGCCCAGAGCCCGTGAAGGCCTTGGCTCCGGCGGGCGTGAGCCCCACCCGGTTTTCGTTGTTCTTGATCTCTTTCGGGCAGCCAACGCGCATGGGATCTCCAGGCAATTCGTCACAGTCTACCCAAGGTTTGATGATTTGGCATTTAGTAACGAGGCATCGAACGGTAGACTGGGGGTCTTTTGGAGCGAGGCCGCCCATGCTGGATTTCACCCTGACCCCCGAGCAGCAGGCCATCAAGGATCAGGCCCATGACTTCGCCATCAATGTCATGCGCCCGGTAGCGCGGCACTACGACGACACCGGCGAATGGGCCACACCCGTCTACCAGAAGGCCTGGGATCTGGGCTACCTCCAGGCCCTCGTGCCGAAGTTCTGCGGCGGCCCCGGCAAGACCCAGGTGGAAGAAGCCCTCGTCTGCGAGGAGCTGGCCTGGGGCTGCGGCGGTCTCTACACCTCCATCATGGCCAACGGCCTCGCCATCACACCCATCCTCATCGCGGGCAGTGATGACCAGAAGAAGAAGTGGCTGGGCAAGCTGGTCGAAGCTCCCGTCTTCGCGGCCTTCTCCTTGTCCGAGCCCAACGCGGGCAGCGACGCCGGCGCCATGACCTGCCGGGCGGAGCGCAAGGGCGACAAGTACATCATCAACGGCACCAAGTGCTACTGCACCAACGGCGGCTACGCGGACTTCTATACGCTCTTCGCCAGCACCGATCCCACCAAGGGCGCCCGCGGCACGAGCTGCATCGTCGTGCCCCGGGACACGCCCGGCCTCAAGGTGGGCAAGGCCCTGGACAAGATGGGCCAGCGCGCGTCCAACCAGGTGGAAGTGCATTACGAGAACGCCGAAGTCCCGGTTGAGAATGTGCTGGGCAAGGAGGGCATGGGCTTCATCATCGCCATGAAGACCCTGGACCAGACCCGCGCGGCGGTGGCCGCTGGCGGCGTCGGCGTGGCCCGGGCGGCCTATGAGATCGCCCTCGACTACGCCAAGAACCGGATCCAGTTCGGCCAGCCCATCTTCAGCAACCAGGGCATCAGCTTCATGCTCGCGGATATGGCGAAGAAGATCGAGGCCAGCCGCCTGCTCACCTGGCAGGCCGCGTGGATGACCGACAACAACATCAAGAACTCCAAGCAGTCCGCCATTGCCAAGACCTTCGCCACCGACACCGCCATGGAAGTCAGCACCGACGCCGTGCAAATCCTCGGCGGCAACGGGTACAGCCGCGACTATCTGGTGGAAAAGTGCATGCGTGACGCGAAGCTCTTGCAGATCTACGAGGGCACCAACCAGATCCAGCGCCTCGTCATCGCCAAGGAAATCCAGCAGGGGAACTAGGTCACCATCCTCATTCGAAAAGGCCCCGCCCCGGCGGGGCCTTCCATTTAGCCCATACTGGATGGGATGCGAATGCGCGCCTTCCGTCCCCTCCTGGGCCTGATCCTTTCCTACGCCTTGATCGCGTGCGCCACCACCGCCTTGGTGCTCGACCTGGGCATCTGGGGCTTGGCGGTGGCGTTCGGGGCCATGGCGCTTGGGGCCTGGGTTCGCGTCGCGCTCGTCACCCGCCCCCGGCTTCGGAAAGCGGACGCCGCCTGGGCCAACGGCTCGCCAGCCTCCGAGGTGCTGGAGGCCCTTCCCCACGGGGGCGGCGGCGAGTTGGAGCGACAGGTCAGCCTGCTCCGGGGCCGGGCCAATTTCGCCTTGGGGTTCCGGGATGCGGCCTGGACCGCCTTCCGCGAAGCGGATCTGGCCCGGATCGGGTGGCCTCTTCGCGCCTTCGCGCGCCTGCCTTTCCGGTCCTTGCCGGATGCGCCCTCTTCGTTCCGGGTTCGCGCCGTGCGCGGCCTGCTCCGGCTCGCGCCCCACTCCGCGCGCCTGCACCACCTCCTGGGACTGATCCACCTTCGCCGCCAGGAGCCGGACTTGGCCTGGGCCCAGTTCGAGGCCGCCCTACCCCATGCCTTCGAGGACACGCTGCTACTCGAAGACCTGATGCGGGCGGGATTCAGCCTAGGCCGCGAAGCCCTGGGCGAACGAGCCCTCTCCCAGCTCATGGCGCGGCATGGTGACCCGCGCCTTCCCTGGGACCGACCCGCCGCGCTGCACTTCCTCCTTTCCAAGGGGCGGATGCTCGACGCCCTCGCCCTCGCGCGACCCGTGCCCGCAGAGCTGCGGGGCAATCCGCTCCACTGGATCGGCGAAGCGATTCCCCTCAAGGCCCTCGGCAACCTGGAAGCCGCCTGGGGCTCCCTGGACGCAGGGCTCAAGCGCCTGCCCAACGCGTTCCCCCTATGGATGGAGCGCTCGAAACTGGCCCTGGAGCTTCAGAAGGACGACGAGGCCCTGGCCGCCCTGGGCAAGGCGGAACAATGCCTGCCTGAAGGAGCCGAGGATCTCCGCCAGGAGTGGGCCCTTCGTCGCGCGGAGGCCGCCTGGTGGATCGAAGGGGATGCCGAGACCGCCTGGACCCTCCTGGCGGATCTGCCGGATACGGTCCAGGGGGACCAGCATCCGCCCCTGCGCCTTCAACTCCTCACGGCGCTGGGACGCCACGAGGAAGCCATGGCCTCGGTGAAGACCCTGTTGAAGAGCCGTCCCAAGGATCCCGCCCTGCTCCTCCTTCAGGCGGATTGCATGGCTGGGATGGAAGCCTGGGGCGACCTGCTTCCCTTCCTGGACACCCTGCCCTTGCGCGCGCGGGAACAAGCCGCGTATTGGCACCTGCGCGGCCTCGCCCTCGCCCACCTCAACGATCACTTGGGCGCGCGCATGGAGTTGGAGCGCGCCGCGCGCATGGATCCTTCCAGAATCCGGCACCTCCTGGACGCGGGCCACGCCTGCGCCGAGTTGGGCGAATGGGCCCGCGCCGAAGCCCACTGGCGGCAGGCGCTGGAGTTGGAATCCGATAGCGAGGAAGCCCTCATCCAGCTTTCCGACGCCCGCCGCGAGCTCCACGACATGGAAGGCTCCCGCCGCTACTTGCGGGAATGCCTCGTCCACTACCCCGACAGCGCCGACGCCCAGGACCGCCTCGCGGAACTGGAAACGAACTGAGCCCTCAGGACTCCTGGGCCTTGATCAGGTCCAGCTTGGATTCCATGCGCTTGCGCTGACTGGGAAGACTCCAGCGGATGGCATTCTCGACAGCCTTCTTCGCCTCGTCCCGTTCCCCGCGATTTAACTCGGCCTGGGCGAGGATGAGGTAGAAGTCCGGTTCCTGTCGCTGAAGCTTGAGGGCGCGACGGACATGGGAAATGGCCTCGTCCAATCGCCCATCCGCAAGCGCCTCTCGTGCCAGGAAGGCCTGGAAGTAGGGATCTTTGCTTCGAATCTTGAGTCCAAGCTCTCGGAACGAGTTCGCCTCCTGCAATCGGCCGTCCTCTTTCAATAGGGCCTCCAGGTTTCCGCAAGCAGGCCCATTGTCCGAGTCCACCGAGAGGGCTGTCCTGAAGGCAAGCTCTGCATCCGCCCTTCTTCCATCCAGCTTTGCGACCGCTCCGAGAGCGTTCCATGCAACACCGCAATGGGGGTCTTCCTGGGTCGCGATCTTCCCCTCGGTCTCCGCAGAAACCCTATCGCCCGCCAACAAATATTCCACGGCGCGATTGCTATGGAACAAGGCTTTGAATCGCGCCTCCGAGATCGGCACAATCGCGAGCTGGCCTGAATGGGGTCTACCACTAAAATCCGCCACCATCCGAGTCATCAGGTTAATCGGAACATAGGCGACCACATGGTGCTCGTTCAGGATGAGATTCCCATTCCGAGTCCATAAATTGATGGTGGGGGCTTCTGCGAATCGGGCAGGTATCCCAATGGAACGAAAAGCCGCGACATAAAATGCCGTAAGGGACATGCAATTGGCCTTCCTATCCCTCCAAACCTCGGACACGGTCCGAGTTCTGTCGTTGGAATAGGTGATGCCCAACCCGCCATCTTCCGCTTTCCCCATGGCCATGGCGATAAGGTTTTGGGTTTTGATGGTGTAAGAGTCCGATCCGATGGTCGCCTTTGTGACAAAGGTTTTGAATTCCTTGGGCGCATCAAAGATGTCCACATCCATCACGGTTGAAGCAGCGCCTGCAGGTTCGGGCGCTGGGCTCTGACCCTGGACAAGAAGGGAAGAGCCCAGGAAGGTCATCAAGCAAAGCACTCGGAGAGTTCGCATGGTGCACCACCTAAAATCTGCCTGAGGCCACAATAACCCCCATTCAATGGGGTGCAAGGCACGCGCAAATCCGTGACAAATCTAGGGTAGGGTGGAGAAATGGCAGCAACGGCGGTGGTATGCGCGTACAGTCCGGTCGGTCGGGCGGCCCTGGAAGGGGTGATCGGGACTGGAATCGGGGTGAAAGCGCTCTTCACCTACCCCCAGGCCACGGACGAGGAGTGGTTCGAGGCACCGGCCGCGCTAGCCGAACGCCAGGGCATTCCGATCTTCATGGAGCCCACCTTCAACACGGACGCGGTGTATGAACGCATCCGCGCCCTCGCGCCGGACTTCCTGCTCAGCTTCTATTTCCGGGAGATGATCCAGGCCCGGTTCCTGGAGATCCCAAAGCTCGGCGCCTACAACCTGCATGGCAGCCTCCTTCCCAAGTACCGCGGCCGCGCGCCCATCAATTGGGTTCTGGTGAAGGGCGAGACGGAAACCGGCATCACCCTCCACGCGATGACACCCAAGCCCGATGATGGCGTCATCGTCGGGCAGACCCGCATCCCCATCGCCTGGGACGACACCGCCCTGTCGCTGACACTCCGCAGCGCCGAAGCGGGCCGCGACTTGGTGCGAGAGGTTCTTCCCAAATTGGTGGATGGCACGGCCACACGGCTGGATCAGAAGACCCTCGGACCGTCCTCCTACTTCGGCGGCCGCAAGCCCGAGGACAGCCGACTGGATGTCGCGATGACCGCCTCGGAGGCCTTCAACCAGATCCGGGCCGTGGCGGATCCCTGGCTCAATGCCTTTCTTCGAACGGACCTCGGCGAGGTGCGCGTGCCCTGGGCCCTGCCTTCGCCGGAACCGTGCCCCAAGGGCCATTTCCGCGTGACACCCGAAGGCGTCCTTCTCGGGTTCCACGACGGGGCGCTTCGGGTCGCATCGTTGAGGAAGTCCGGCCATCGGAGTGAGAACACCGGGACCCACGCGGACTGGTTGCGAGACCTGGGGCTTCCCGAAGCGCGATAGACTTCGGGACCTCTTCCCGGAGATCCCATGAACGCCCGCTTGGCCGCCCTGCTTCTCGCCCCGGCGATGATCCTTTGCGCGGGAGGGCGTGGGCATCACCGCGGGCCTCTGGTCAGCGAGCACGATGCCAAGGCCATCGCCGCCCGGGACACGGGCGGCACGGCCGTCAGTGCCCGCGAGATCCCCCTGAACGGCGCCAGCGGCGGATGGGAAGTGGATGTGCGCATGAAGGACGAGTCCCGGGGTTGGCGCTGCACCATTGACGACGACACCCGCACGGTGCGCTCGAAGACCCGCATTCCCAATCCGCCACCTCCCCCGACGAAGCGGAGGCGCAAGTGATCCGCGCCGCCGCGGCCTTTGCCGCGACATCCCTTCTCCTCGCCCAAGCCCCGATCCTTGCCCCCGATGCCACCCGCCTCAAGGCGGATGTCTACACCCTCGCGAGCCCGGCCTTCGAAGGTCGCCTCACCGGCGCGCCGGGCCAGATCAAGGCCGCCCACCTCGTCGCGGATCGCTTCAAGGCCCTCGGGCTCCAGCCCCTTGGGAAGAGCCCGGAGCCTTACTTCCTGCCTTACGGACTCGAGCTCCGCACCGCCACCGTAGCCGGTTCCACCTTCACACTGGGAAGCCGCAGCATTCCCTTCGGCCCCGGCGCGGCGACCTACCGGCTCACGCCGCTGGAGACGAAGCTTCTCTTCGTGCCGGAGGGCGTGGACCCCGGCCCTGCCGCGAAGGGTCAGTGGATCGCGCGCTTCGCGCCCGCGAGCGGAGAGCCGGACTTCGCGGCCCTGCTCCAGGCCACGGCCGCATCCGGTGCCACGGGGCTCCTGCTCCTCGCCCGGCCAGAGAAGGACACCCTCGCGCCTTTGCGGGAGCGGGCGCTCCGCTTTCTCCAGCGGGGTCGCTATGGCTTCCCGGGTGATGGGGCCTCGCCATCCGGGCCACCCCTCGCAGCCTTGGATGGGGCGTCGTGCCACGCGCTCGGGTTGGATCTCTCCGCCCTGCATAAGGCCGCCGCTCCCATCGAGCTCGGAGCCTTCCGCATCGCGCCGAAGATGGAAGTGACCCCCCTGACTCCCGTGAATGTGGCGGGGCTTCTTCCCGGATCGGATCCGAAGTTGAAGGACGAGATCGTCGTCCTCAGCGCCCACGAGGACCACCTCGGCATCGTCAACGGCCAGTTGCACCCTGGGGCGGATGACAACGCCAGTGGCACCGCCGTGTTGATGGAAGTCGCGCGCCTGCTGAAGGAGGCGAAACCCCGCCGCTCCATTCTGTTCCTGAGCGTGAGCGGCGAGGAGCTGGGTCTCTTCGGCTCCCGCGCCTTCGTGGCGAATCCGCCCGTTCCGCTGAAAGCCATCGTGGCCGATCTCAACACGGACATGGTGGGCCGCAATGGGGTAAAGACCATCGCCGTCACGCCGGCGCGCATCCCGGATGCCACGGGCACGCTCACCCGCGACACTCGCGAGATCGCGGCGGAACTCGGCTTCACTCTCACCGACGAGGCGGACGAGTACTGGAAGCGCTCCGACCACTACACCTTCGCCAAGGCGGGTATCCCCGCCATCTTCTTCTTCGGTGGCATGGAACCGGACTACCACCAGGCGACGGATACCCCGGACAAGGTGGAGCCCGAGAAGCTCGCGAATGTGGCCGAGCTCCTGCGCCGCCTCACGCTCAAGGTCGCGGATTCGGACACCAGGCCGAGTGCGCTCCCCGAATCTGCTTGGAAAGCCTGGAAATGGCCCTCCCGCTAAGCCCAGCTTGCGGCGAGTCGTAAAATAGAGTTCTGCGGCCAATGCCGCGAGGAGAAAACCAAATGAGCCTGATGGACTGGGGCAAGGCCCAATTCATCGAGATCATCGAGTGGCTCGATGACTCCAACGACACCCTGGCCTGGCGCTTCCCGGTGCGCGAGCAGGAGATCAAGAACGGCGCGAAGCTCGTCGTGCGCGAAGGCCAGGAAGCGGTCTTCGTCAACGAGGGTCAGCTCGCGGATGTGCTGAAGCCCGGCACCCACACCCTCACCACCCAGAACCTGCCCATCCTCGCCACCCTGAAGGGCTGGAAATACGGCTTCGAAAGTCCCTTCAAGGCCGAGGTCTACTTCACGAGCACGCGCCTCTTCAATGACCAGAAGTGGGGCACCTCGAACCCGATCATGATGCGGGACGCCGATTTCGGCATGCTGCGCATCCGCGCCTTTGGCATCTACTCCATCAAGGTCGCCGACAGCGGCAAGTTCCTCAAGCAACTCGTGGGCACCAATGGCGTCTACACTCTGGACGACATCACCGAGCAGCTCCGCAAGTCCATCATGAGCCGCTTCACCGATGTGCTCGGCGAAGCCAAGATCCCCGCCCTGGACCTCGCGGCGAAATACGACGAGCTGAGCGACCTGGCCAAGCAGAAACTCGGCGAGGAATTCGCCACCATGGGCCTGGAACTGTCCAAGTTCTTCGTGGAGAACATCAGCCTCCCCGAAGAGGTCGAGAAGATGATGGACAAGCGCACCGGCGTCGGGATGATGGCCCCGGTCATGGGCGCCTACACCCAGATGCAGGTGGCGGATTCCATTCCGCTCGCGGCCCAGAATCCCAATGGCATCGCGGGCATGGGCATGGGTGTCGGACTTGGGTTCGGCATGGGCAACATGATGGGCGGGCAGATGGGCCAGGCGATGCAGGGCATGCAGGGCATGGCTCCCATGGGTGCCCCCGCCGCTTCGGCCGCGGCTCCGGCCGCCCCCGCGAAATCGCTGAAGGATGAACTTTCGGAGCTGAAGGATCTCTTCGACTCCCAACTCATCTCCCAAGCCGAATTCGACAAGCAACGCTCGGCCATCATGGCCAAGCACGGCATGGCCTAGGAAAGCTCAATCCCAAGAGAGGGCGCCGCGTGAGCGGCGCCTTCTTTATTCGAGCGGCAGGAGAATCTCCGCCACGACCGAGTTCCCTTTGCCCTGGTACTCCAGCCGGTCAAAGCAGTTGGAGGCCATGTAGACGCCGCGGCCGTGGGTGTCGAAGGCTCGCTCGGCGCTCAGCTCCAGGAAGCGCTTCCAATCGAATCCGGGCCCCTCATCCTGCACCGTGATGCGGAAGCGGTCCTCCAGCCGTTCGAATTTGACCTCGACGGCCCTTCCTCCGAATCGGTCGTCTTCCAGCCGACTGCGGATCAACTCCGCGCGGTTGCGCCGGGCGATCGCCTCGCTGGTCTC
>JAFDVN010000111.1 GCA_018269025.1 Acidobacteriota bacterium
ACTCCGGCCTGAGCCGGGGGTGAGCAGATCCACTCGGAGCGCCTGACCGCGCACCTTGAAGGCGGTGTGGGGGCTGCGGGGATCGAGGCCAGGCACCGGCAGAAAGCCCATCTGGAGAGCCTCCAGGGCCTGTGGCACATCGGCGTGCTTCAGATCGCGGGAGTCTGGAATGGCGATCTCCATGCGGCGCGGTGCCGCGATGTCCACATCCTGGGTTCGGAGGCTGGAGGACCAGTGGACGCCCAGCGCATTTCCCAGCACCAGGAAGGCATGGGTGCCGACGAGCACGCCGCCGAGGCGGAAGACGCCCGCCGCGGCGAGCCCCTGGATGACCCGCGCCGAAGGGCCGTCCGTGATAAGCAGCCCGCCGGAGCGCAGCATGGCCGCGAGGCGCTCCAGGCCCACTTGGTCTGCTTCAGTGGCCCTTCGGGTTTCCCGGTAGGTTTCCATGAGCCGGTGGGTCGCCGGGTCATCCGGTCCCAGGTAGAACTCTCGCTGCCCACCTGGCCCTTCGGAGGTGCGGAAATACCAGTACGAGGCACCCCGGACGGTCTTCGAGGCGAAGCCCCCCTCCAGGTCGGCGAAGCCCTTGGTCCGCTCCTGCATCCGCAGGCGGTCCATCAGCTCAGCGTAGAGGGTCTGGGATTCGGGGGAGAGGGGTTGGGCCATTCGCTATACCTAGTAATGAGAATATTCTAGGTATAGCAATGTAGCTGTCAATGGGGCAGCTTCTCCCGGGTCAGGTTGCGGCTGCCATCTTTCGTGACGACGAGGTTGTCCTCGATGCGGATGCCGCCGAAGGGGGTCAGGGCGTCAATGAGCTTCCAGTCGAAGGCCGGGGCCGCGCCGTTCTCCCGAAGGGGCTTGAGCAGCATGGGGATGAAGTAGAGGCCGGGTTCGACGGTGAAGACCTGGCCCTCCTCGATGACGCGGGTGGTGCGGAGGAAGGGGTGTTCGGGCGGGGGCGCGGCGTATTCGCCATCGGGGCCCACCTGCTTGCCGGCCACATCGTGGACCTGGATGCCGAGGTGGTGGCCGAGGCCGTGGGGGAAGAAGGCCCGGGACCAGCCCTTCTCGACCGCTTCCTCGGCGGAAGTTTTCAGGATGCCGCTTTCTTTCAGCAGCTCCGCCACGCGGGTGTGGGCGCTTTGATGGAAGGCGCCGTAGTGGAGGCCCGGCTTCACGGCCGCGCAGAGCTGCTGTTGGAGCTTTTCCATGCCTGTAATGAGATCCGCGAAGCGCTCATCGCAGTGGGGCGCGGCGTGGGTGCGGGTGATGTCCGAACCGTAGCCGAGGTGCTTCGCGCCCGCGTCCAGCAGGAGGACGGCGCCCTTGCGCACATTCGGCCGCTTGCCTTCGTAGTGGAGGATGGAGCCCTTCTCGTTGAGGGCGACGATGGTGCCGTAGGGCAGGTCGGCGTCCACCGAACCGACGGCCCGCACGAAGGCCTGGTGGATCTCCAGTTCCGACGCGCCCGCGAGGAAGGCCTCCTTCGCGGCCTTGTGTCCGAGGGCGCCGAGGCGCGTCGCCTCTTCCAGGCAGGCGATCTCGTAGGGGGTCTTGGTGCTGCGGAGCCAGTCCAGATGCTTGGTGAGCTTGTCGGGATTCGCGGTGAGGCCCGCGGCCTCCGCGCGGTCGGTCTCGCTTCCGATGTAAGCCCCGCCGGGTTGAGCGCCCACCGCCTCCCACACGGCGTCGAGGCTACCGGCCTCCACCAGATCGAAGCCCTCCAGCCAGAAGGGCGTGCCGCCCCAGAGTTCGCTGAGGGGCACCTGCTCGTACCAGAAATCCTCCGGCGCGTAGCGGATGAGCCGGGGTTTCTTGCCGGGGCGCGCGACGACCACATGGTGCGGTCCGGCCATGGGACACCAATAGGTGAAGTGGGGCACGGCGCGGAAGGGTGCGTCCTGGTCATCGGCGAAGTAGGTGTGGGCGGAGCCGCTGCTGATGACGAGGGCCGAGAAGCCCGTGCGGGCGAGGGATTCCTCCGCCTCCGCCTGGCGCTTGGCGAGGTGCTCGCGGAAGAGGGTCGTCAAATCGGACATCGGTGATACCTCGGACGCAAAAAAATACCACGCGGAGGGCAGC
This sequence comes from Acidobacteriota bacterium, assembly GCA_018269025.1. Taxonomy (GTDB): domain Bacteria; phylum Acidobacteriota; class Holophagae; order Holophagales; family Holophagaceae; genus JAFDVN01. The sequence goes on from JAFDVN010000111.1 coordinate 2,089, forward strand.
GGAGAAGCGGAGGGCAGCCGAGGGTGACAAGGAAATCCTCCGCTGCCCTCCGCTTCTCCGCTTTACTCCGCGTAATCGCTTTTCATAGGAACTTCAGGTCTTTCGATTCTGCCGCGAAGCCGTGGCGGATGGCCTTCTCGAAGAAGAGCGCGAGGCTCTGGCGCTCCGCTTCGCCCAGGGTGTGGCTGAGGTTCACGGTGAGGTACTCCTCCAACTCCAGCTTGGTCCAGCCGATACTGCGCCGGGCCTCTTCCACGATGGCTGGAAGGGCGTCGCGGCCCATCCCGTAGCTTTTGTGGAAGAAGGGCGCGACCCCCCCAGGGACGGGCACTTCCGGCGCGTCGTCCCGCACGCACCACAGGGCGAAGACGAAGGGCAGGCCGGTCCAGGCGTGCCACTCCTCCGCGAGATCCAGCACGAAGAGGCCTTCCTTGGGGGCGCGCATGGCGCCGTCGCCGATGAGGAGGGCCGCGTCGTTCGCTTCGAGCATTCCCGGGAGGTCCGGTGCCATGTCCGTGATCGCGGGGGCCGCGCCGTAACGCTCCCGGAGCAGGATCTGGCCCAGCACGACGGAGGTGCGGGAGCTGGTGTCCAGGGCGAGGGTCTTAATCTCCTCAGGGGGCACCTTGGACAGGATGACGACGCTCCGCACCCGCTTGGGCGAGGCGATGCAGAGGCCCGGCACGATCCTGAGGCCCGGGATGCGCAGATACTCGATGGAGCTGATGAGGCCCGCGTCCACCTCGCCGTCCCTCAACCTGTCCGCACAGACGCTCGGGTAGTGGAACTTCAGGTGGAAGTGTTCCCAGCCGAGCCCGTGCTTGAACCCGTGATTCAGCGGCGCGGCGTTCAGGTAGTCAATGATGCTGAGACGGAACGGACGCGCGGCCATGGGCCCAGTGTAGCCTTTTAGCGAGAGGACCCATGTCCGTCTTGCCGCCCCTGCCGCCGCTCCATCGCCTGCCCTCGTCGGTGGGGGTGCTGGGCGCGGCGTTCAACGACGCGGGCAGGCTCACCCAGCTTTGGCGGCTGAGGGAAAGCCGGGGGGAATGGCCGCCGGAGCCGGAGGGGCCGGAGCCCAAGGCGCTGGGCTTCCTGAAACGCCAGCTTGATTCCTATTTCGCGGGCACCCTGCGGGACTTCAACATCCCCCTGGAACCGAGCGGCACGGACTTCCAGATGCGCGTGTGGAAGGAGCTTCAACGCATCCCCTACGGGAAGACGATCAGCTACCTGGAGCTGGCGAAGCGGCTGGAGGATGAGAAGTGCATTCGCGCCGCCGCGCGCGCCAATGGCGCGAATCCCATCTCCATCCTCATCCCCTGTCACCGCGTTATCGGCAGCGATGGCAGCCTCACGGGCTACGGCGGCGGCCTCGACATGAAGGAACACCTGCTGAAACTGGAAGGCGTGCTGCACCGGCAGGAAGGGGCCCAGCCGAGCCTCTTCGATTAGCGCCGTTCAAGCAGGGCGATGGCCTCGATGTGGGGCGTCAAGGGGAAGAGGTCGAGGGCCGCGAGCTGGACCGTCTTCCAGGCCGAATCGAGGCGTTTGAGATCCCGGCAGAAGGCGGCGCCATCGCAGCCCACGAGCACCATGCGGCCCGCGTTCGCTGTGAGCAGTTTTTCGACGGCTTCAACCGCGAGGCCCGTGCGGGGCGGGTCGAGGAGGATGGCGTCATCCGAGGAGCCCAGACCTTCGGGTAGCCAGGTGCCCACATCCGCGACAGTGCATTCCGCAGCGAGCCCAAGGTCCGCGAGGTTCATTCGGGCCGCGTCCACGGCGGCTTCGCCACTTTCTACGAGCACGAAGCGCGTGAAGCGCTCCCGGAGCAGAGCGCTAAAGAGCCCGACACCACCGTAGAGATCGAAGAGGGTCGCGCCGCGCAGATCCCAATTCGCGAGCACCGAACCGAAGGCCTCCGCCGCCCAGGCCGGGCTCACCTGGAAGAAGCCCCCCGCCGGTTGGCGAAGGCTCGCGCCCGCAAGGCGATGGATCAGGGGCGAGCGGTCCAGATGCCACGCCCCGGCCTCCAGCTTCCAGACTCCGGCCTCGCAACTCGCCCGTACTTCGCCGGGTGGGGTGCCCGTCGCGACTTCCCACCGGCCGGGGCGGGAGGGCAGGGCGCGGGAGATGAGCGCCGCGCGGAGCGGCGCGATGGCGGCGGAGAGCGCGCTTTCAGCGGCAGGACAGGCCTCGATGGGCACGAGATCGTGGCTCTTCCGCTTGTGGAAGCCGAGATCCCGGCCATCCCAGTGGAGCTGGATGCGCGCGCGCTTCGCGGTCGCTGGCGCGGCGAGCCACTCGAAGTCATCCCGACCGATCTGACGATGGAAGAGGTCGCTCACCATCTGTCGCTTCAATTCGGAGGCCTGGTCGCCCGCGCCCCACAGCGTGCAGCCGCCGCAAGTCTTGGCGACGGGGCAGGCGGGCGCGGCGCGGTGGGGATCTTCCGTGATCCATGCACGGACTTCGCCTTCGGCATGACCCGGTTTCCAGCGCAGGTCGGCCTGAACTTCCTCGCCAGGAAAGAGGGCGAGCGGCGCTTCCAGAAGGATGATGCGGCCATCCTCGGCTCGGGTGAGGCCACGCCCACCCCAGGCGAGCCGCTCGACCTTTCCCTGCCAGGAAACCGTGGCGCTTGGCGCCTTCCGGTATGCTGGTCCCCGATTCCTCCCAGAGGAGCTGCCTGTGCGTCTCACCGTCTCGGTCCCTCCCGAGCACCGTAGCAGCCTCGAGGCCTGCCTGCGCGGAGACCTGGCTGGGCACATCGAATGGCTCGCCTCCGGGGACGCGGATGTGGTCCTCGGCGGTCCGGGTCGCGGTCGCCTCGCGGGGTGTGCCTCGTGGCCTGGGGCCGAGGCCGCGGCGGCGCTCGTGGCGGCCGGCTGGGAGCGGCGGCTGGATCAGCAGGACATGGAGCGGTTGAATCAGGTGGGTCGCGCGCTGGCGTCTGAACAGAACCTCGACCGCCTGCTGGACCTCATCCTCACCTCCGCCCGGGAGTTGCTGGAGGCGGAAGCGGGCAGCCTCTACCTCGTGGACGAGAAGGCGGGAGTGCGGGAGCTGGTCTTCGCGCACACCCAGAACGCCAAGGTGAGCCTTCCCTACCACCAGTTCCGCATGCCCATCACCAAGGGCACTTTGGCGGGCTTCGTCGCCGTCACGGGGGAAAGCCTCAACCTGGAGGATGTCTACCGGCTGCCCGAAGACGCGCCCTATCACTTCAGCGACGCCTTTGATCGCCAGGCCCGCTATCGCACGGTGTCCATGCTCGTCGTGCCCATGAAGGATGCCCAGGGCGGCACGCTGGGTGTGCTCCAGCTCATCAATCGCGTCATGCGCACGCCAGAAGGCGAGGCGGTGCTGCCCTTCCTGGCAAGCCACCAGGCCATGGCTGAAAGCCTCGCGGGGCAGGCGGGCATCGCCGTCAAGAACGCCCAGCTCCTGGCGGAGATCGAAGTGCTGTTCGAAGGCTTCGTGAACGCGTCGGTCACGGCCATCGAGTCCCGGGACCCGGTCACTTCCGGTCATTCGGGTCGGGTCGCGGACCTCACGGTGGGGCTCGCGGAGGCGGTGAACCGCACGCCCAACGGGGTCTATGGGACGCTGAATTTCAGCCCCCATCAGATGCGCGAGATTCGCTACGCGAGCCTGCTCCACGACTTCGGCAAGGTGGGCGTGCGCGAGCAGGTGCTCGTGAAGGCCAAGAAGCTGGAACCGGAAAAGCTGGAGATCGTGCTCCAGCGCCTGCGGCAGCGATCCTTGGAGGAAGCACTCGCCCTGCTCGCAGAATCCTGGAAGGGCGGCGCCGTCTTCGACCCCGCGGCTTGGGAAGGGCGCATCCGGGATCGGGAGGCGGAAGCCGAGCGGCTCATCGCCCTCATCCGTCAAAGCAACGAACCGACGGTGCTGGACCAAGGGGTGGCCGAAGGCTTAGGTCTCGTGGCCGATCTGGACTTCACCCACTGGAGCGGCGCGAAGCAACCCGTGCTGGAGCCGGATGATCTCGCCGTGCTCCGCATCCGCCGGGGGAGTCTCTCCGAATCCGAGCGGCTGGAAATCGAAAGCCATGTGACCCACACCTTCCGCTTCCTCAAGCAGATTCCCTGGACCGGCGACCTGAAGGGCGTGCCCGAGATCGCCTACGCCCACCACGAACGCCTGACGGGCACGGGCTATCCGCGCAAGCTGGCGGCGGAGGCCATTCCCGTCCAGAGTCGCGCCATGGCCATCTCCGATGTGTTCGATGCGCTTACGGCCCGGGACCGGCCCTACAAGGGCGCGGTTCCCCTTGAGAAGAGCCTCGACATCCTGGGCGAGGAAGCCAAGCATGGCCACCTGGATCAGCCCCTGCTGGACCTCTTCGTCGAGGCCAAGGTCTTCGAGCGCACCGTGGGAAGGTAGGCCGGGGACCTCGGGGAAGCGCTGTCTTTATGAGACAATGGCGGCTTCGGGAGAGCCCATGTCCGACGCCGAGCGCGCGCCGCGCACCCTTGATATCCAGGCCATCATGGGGCTTCTGCCCCACCGCTATCCGATCCTCCTGGTGGATCGGGTGCTGGATTTCGAGCCCAAGCAGTGGATCCGCGGCCTGAAGAATGTCACCGCCAACGAGCAGATCTTCCAGGGCCACTTCCCCAAGCGGCCGGTGTTCCCCGGCGTGCTGATCGTCGAGGCCATGGCGCAGTGCGGCGGCTGCCTCGTCATGCAGGAGTTCGAGGATCTGTCCAAGAAGGTGATCTACTTCATGGCCATTGACGGTGTGAAGTTCCGCAAGCCCGTGGTGCCGGGCGATCAGCTCGTGATGGAAGTGAAGGTCCTCAGCTTCAAGAGCCGCATCTGCAAGCTGCGGGGCGAGGCGTTCGTGGATGGACAGAAGGTGGCCGAGGCCGAATTCATGTCCATGCTCCAGGACCTGAGCGACGCGGAGGCCGGACAGTGAGCGCGACCGTCCATCCCTCCTCCGTCATCGCCGAAGGCGTGGAGCTGGGCGAGGGCGTCGTCATCGGCCCCTTTTGCGTGGTGGAAGGCCCGAGCCGCATCGGCACGGGGACGGTGTTGAAGAGCCACGCGGTGGTGGGACCCCACACCGAGATCGGTCGCGACTGCGTGCTGTATCCCCACTCCGCCGTGGGTCTGGACCCTCAGGATCTCAAATTTAAAGGTGCGGCGACCCGGCTCGTCGTCGGTGACCGCAATGTGTTCCGGGAGAACACGACGGTCCATCGCGGCACGGAGCACGGTGGCGGCGTCACGAAGCTCGGCGACGACAACTTCCTCATGGCGGGTGCCCATGTGGCGCACGACTGCATCGTGGGGGATAAGAACATCCTCGCCAACGCCGCGACGCTGGCGGGCCATGTGGAGGTGGGATCGGGCTGCAACATCGGCGCTTTCTCGGCTGTCCACCAGTTCTGCCGGGTGGGCGACCATGCCTTCATGGGCGGCTTCACCGTGGCTACCCAGGATGTGCTGCCCTACATGAAGACCGTCGGCGCCCGCGAAACGAAGAGCTACGGCGTGAATTCCATCGGCCTTCAGCGCAAGGGCTTTTCGGCGGATGCCATCGAGGCCCTCAAGAAGGCCAACCGCATCCTCTTCCACGCAGGGCTCCTGCGTGAGCAGGCCCTCGAGCGATGCGAAGCCGAACTGGGCGCGACGCCCGAGGTCGCCTACCTCATCCGCTTCATCCGGGACGCCAAGCGCGGTATCCATCGTGGGTAGGGTCGGGCTACCGGATACCGACTACCGACAACCGGATCGGCAGCGCGGTAGCCGGTGGCCGGAAGTCGGGAGCCGGACATGAAATTCGCCACCGTCGCCATCGTCGGCCTACCCAACGCCGGGAAGTCCACGCTGCTCAACGCGCTTCTGGGCCAGCGCCTCGCGGCCACGAGTCAGACTCCCCAGACGACGCGCACGAAGGTGCTCGGCGTCGTGGAGCGAGGGCCCGTGCAGCTCGCCTTCCTGGACACGCCGGGGGTCCACAAGCCCCAACACGCCCTCAACGAGCGGATGATGGGCCATGTGGACGCGGCCCTCGCCGAAGCCGACATCCTCCTGTGGGTGGTGGACGCCGATGGCTTCCTCGGCGCGGGGGAGCAGGGCTTCGCCAAACGCCTCGCCAGTCTGAAGCGGCCGGTCTACCTGTTGCTCAACAAGTTAGATTTGCTCAGCAAGGGCCGCCTGCTGGAAACGGTGGCGCGCTACAAGGATCTGATGGCCTTTCAGGAAATCATCCCCATCGGCGCCAAGCTCGGCCAGAATCTCGACCCACTGTGGGCGCTGCTGGAGCGGGACGCGAAGGAAGGGGCGTGGCCTTACGGCGAGGACACCTACACGGACCAGACCGAGCGCGGCCTCGCCGCCGAGTTCATCCGCGAAAAGGTGCTCAGGAAGACCCGGGAAGAAGTGCCCCACGGCGTCGCGGTGGAGATCGAGCGCTGGGTGGAGCCCGGGCAGGATGATTTCCCGGAGGACCTGGACGAGGAAGGCGTCTTCATCGCGGCGCTCATCCTCGTGGAGAAGGACAACCACCGCCGCATCCTGCTGGGGCGCGGCGGCGAGATGATCAAGGACATCCGCGTCAGCGCCCAGCGGGAGCTGAAGAAGCTGCTGGACCGCCCCGTGCGTCTGGAGCTGTTCGTGAAGGTGGACAGCGGCTGGCGCGACCGGCCCGAGAAGCTGGACCGACTGAACCTCTGAATTAGATGCTCAGGTCGCGGCTGCGGTGGGCTTCGTCCAGGGGGGCGACGCCGGGGCCGGTGAGGGGCGCGAATTCGCCCTGGGCGGCGTCGTAGGCGAAGACTTCGCCGGTCTGGATTTTGTAGACCCAGCCGTGGATGCGAAGCTCGCCGCGCTCCATGGCCGCCGCGACGGAAGGATGAGTCCGCAGGTTCTCAAGCTGGATGAGGACATTCTCTTCCACGGTGGCGGTGAGCTTTGCTTCACCTTCCAGGTGGCCGTAGTTCTCGCGGACGAGACGGCTGGTCTCGGAGGCATGGGTCATCCATTCCTTCATGGCGGGCATGGCCTCGATGGCCTCGGGCTCCAGCACGGCCTTCATGGCGCCGCAGTTGGAGTGGCCGCAGATGACGATGGTCTTGACCTTCAGCGCGACGACGGCGAATTCGATGGCGGCGGCGGTGCTGCCAATGTGCTGGTCGTAGCGGGCGACGAGGTTGCCCACATTGCGGACGATGAACATGTCCCCCGGACCCGCCTGGGTGATGAGGTTCGGGTCAATGCGTGAATCCGAGCAGGTGATGAAGAGGGTCTCGGGCGATTGAGTCTTGCCTAGCCGTTCGAAGAGTTCCTTATGGGAGCTGAAGTACTTGTTCTGGAACTGGTGAAGGCCCTGGACGAGTTTTTGCATAACTCAAGACTACCGGCTACCGGCCACCGGCCACCGAAAAATGGCTCAACCCGTTCAGGCTTGAACTTCCAGGTGGCGCAGGTGTTCGGCGCTGGTGATGGGCACATTGGGTTCGTCGTGAATGACCTGACCGTCCCGCAGTTTCACGATGCGGTGGGCGTGACGGGCGATGTCCTCTTCGTGGGTGACGAGGATGATGGTGTTGCCCTTCTGGTACAACTCCTCGAAGAGGGCCATGATCTCCACGCTGGTCTTGGAATCCAGCGCGCCCGTGGGCTCGTCCGCCAGGAGGATGCTGGGGTCGTTCACCAGGGCGCGGGCGATGGCTACGCGCTGGCGCTGGCCGCCGGAGAGCTGGTTGGGCATGTGGTCGCTGCGGGTACCGAGGCCCACATTCTCCAGCGCCTTGTGGGCGCGAGCGTGGCGCTCCTCGGGTTTCTCGCCGGCGTAGATGAGGGGCAGTTCCACATTCTGCAGGGCCGTGGTGCGGGCGAGCAGGTTGAAGGTCTGGAAGACGAAGCCGATCTCCTCGTTGCGGATCTGGGCCAGCTCGTCGTCGCTCATGGTTTCCACGCGCTTGCCATTGAGCACATAGGAGCCGGTGGAAGGCGTGTCGAGGCAGCCGATGACATTCATCATCGTGGACTTGCCCGATCCCGAGGGGCCCATGATGGCCACATACTCGCCCCGGGCGATGGTGAGGCTCACGCCATCCAGGGCGCGGACTTCCATGTCGCCCATCTGGTAGACCTTCGTGATGTCCGTCAGCTGGATCAGGGGGGCTTCGGTCATGGGAGTCCTTCCGGGCGCAAAGAGCCGAGGTCAGCTTACCTCGTCATCCTAGGGAGACGGGGAGAATGACCAAAGGTTTAGGC
>JAFDVN010000112.1 GCA_018269025.1 Acidobacteriota bacterium
GCCGCGTCGTCGGGCTCGACGAAGAGATGTTGGATGTGCGGGAAGCGGGCTTTGAGGCGGCGCTCCAGGGTGTTGATGGCGTCAACGAGGGCCTGGCCGGAGGCTTGGTCCTTGAACTTCACCTTGAGGGCGACCATGAGGCGCTCGCTGCCGACAAAGACGGCGATGAGGTTCAGGACCGTTTCCACTTCCGGGTCTTCTTCCACCGCTTCCCGCAGGGCGGCGCGGAGCGCGAGGGGCGGCGCTTCGTTGAGCAGCAGGCTCGTCACTTCCGCGCCGACGAAGGCGGCGATGGCGATGAGGAGGAGGCCGATGGCGACGCTGCCGACGCCATCCCATACCGGGTTGCCCGTCGCCATCACGAGCAGCACGGCGGCGAGGGCGAGGACGAGGCCCAGCAGCGCGGCAATGTCTTCCGCGAGCACGACGACGAGCTCGGTGCTGGAGCTTTGGCGCATGAAGCGGAACAGCGACCGCGAGCCCCGCTCGGCCTTCGCGGCCTTTAACGCGCCAAGCAAGGACCAACTCTCGAGCCCGATGGCGAAGACGAGCAGACCCACCGCCCAGAGGAGGTGGTGGGGCGTCTCGGGGTGGCGGATCTTGTGGATCCCCTCCATCACCGAATAGAGGCCGCCCACGGTGAAGAGCAGCAGCGCCACGATGAAGCTCGCGACGAAGGGGGCCTGGCCCTTGCCGAGGGGGTGCTTGGCGTCCGCCTCCTTGGCGCCCTGGCTCATGCCGAGGAAGAGGAGCACCTGGTTCGCGCAATCGGCGGTGGAGTGGATGGCTTCCGTGAGCAGGCTGGAGCTGCGGGTCAAGGCGAAGACGCCGAACTTGGAGATGGCGATGCCGCCGTTGGCGAGAAGGGCGAGGGCGATGGCTTTCTTGCTCGACGCGGACACATCAACTCCAGGGATGGATGCCCAGTTCCTTCAGGAGACTCCCCAGCAGGTAGAGGGAGCCGGTGACGAGGAGCGGTTTGCCGGGGTAGGTGGCGTCATGGGCGCGGATGCGCTCGGCCGCCGCGCCGAGATCCAGCACGGGTGCCTTCGCGGCACGGGGTCCGAAGGCTTCCCGCAATTGACCCGGTAACGCGTAGCGCGGATCCGCCCCGCGCACGAAGGCGAGGCTGCGGGGCTCCATGCGAAGCAGCTCGGAGGCCACGCCCCCCACATCCTTATCGCCCATGCTTCCGAAGAGCAGGTGCGGCCACACGCCACAGCGAAGGGCGTGCCCGGCGAGCGCCTTCGCGCCATCGGGGTTGTGGGCGCCATCCATCCACACGGAGTCAAAACCGGGGGCTTTCCAGATGCGCCCGGGCCACTTCGCGCTTTCAATACCCGCCTTCACGCGCTCGGGATAGATCGGGAAGCCGATGTGCCGAAGCCGCTCGATGGCCTCCATGGCCGTGGAGAAATTCGCCACCTGGTGCGCGCCCGCCAGGGGTAGGCGGATGCCCTCCACGAGGCTGTGATCCCAGGCGATGGATTCGGCTTCCCTAAGCCGGGCAGGGTGAATCGTCGGCACGCATTCCAGCAAGGGCTCGATCCAGGCCGGGTCGAGGCCGGGGGCAAGCACGAGCGGGTGACCTTCCCGCGCGGTGCAGAGTTTTTCCCGGGCGATGGCTTCTCGGGTAGCCCCGAGGAACTGCTGATGGTCGAGGCCGACGCTCGTGAGCACCGTGAGCATGGGGTCCACGGCATTGGTGGCATCCCACCGCCCCCCCATGCCGACTTCGAGCAGCGCCACCTCCACGCCCGTCATGCGGAACGCGAGCAGCGCGGCGGTGATCATGAGTTCGAAGTAGGTGGCCTCGATGCCCGCGCGGGCTTCGGCATCGAAGGCCTCGCCCAGGAGCAGTTCCAGCGCGCCTTTGCCGATGGGACCGCCATCAATCCAGATGCGTTCCGATTCGTCCACCAGGTGCGGGCTCGTGGTCCAACCTACTGTGCGCCCCGAGGCTTTGAGCGCATGGGCGAGGAAGGCCCCCACGGAACCCTTGCCGTTCGTGCCGGCGATGAGCACGGAGGGAAAGCCAAGGTGGGGATTGCCCAGACCCTCCAGCAAGGCGCGGATGTTATCGAGCCCGCGCTTGATCCCCAGGTGCGAGCGGCCCTGGAGGCGATGGAGGTTGGGGAAGGACTCCCAGGCTTCAGGCATTCATGGGCCTCGGGCGGTGGCCCATCATCAGGCCTTCGCCGGCATCATCCAGTCGAGGCAAGCGGCGAGGAAGGCCTTGAGCTGGTCCCGGGTGACGACCTTGTCCACCATGCCGTGGGTTTGGAGGAACTCGCTGCGCTGGAAACCCTCCGGCAGGCTCTGCTTGATGGTCTGCTCGATGACGCGGGGACCGGCGAAGCCGATGAGCGCCTTGGGTTCGGCGATGTTGAGGTCGCCGAGCATGGCGTAGCTCGCGCTCACGCCGCCGGTGGTGGGGTCCGTGAGCAGGGAGAAGTAGGGGAGGCCCGCCTTGTCCAGCTTGGCAAGCGCGGCGCTCACCTTGGCCATCTGCATCAGGGACAGCGTGCCCTCCTGCATGCGCGCGCCGCCCGAGCAGCTCACGATGAGGTAGGCGGACTTCTTCGCGAGCGCCCGCTCCGCGCCGAGCTTCAGCTTTTCGCCGACGACGGAGCCCATGGAGGCGGCGAGGAAGTCGAAGTTCATCACGCCCGCGACGATGGGGTGGCCCTCGAGGGTGCCCTCGACGATGACGACCGCATCCCGGTCCTGGCCGGAGGCCTCCAGCTTCGCGAGCTGGTCCTTGTAGGCCTTGGTCGCGACGAAGTGGAGGGGGTCATTGCTCTTCAGGTCGGTGAAGAGCTCGGTCCAACCTTCATCCAAGAGCCCCGCGACCCGCTCTTCCACGCCGATGCGGAAGTGGTAGCCGCATTTGGGGCAGACATTGTGGGTGTTCGCCAGTTCCTTGCGGTAGATGATCTCGCGGCAGTTGTCGCACTTGATCCAAAGCCCCTCGGGCACGCGGACGGTGCGTTCCTCCACGGCGGTCTTCTGCTGGCGTTTCTTGACGAACCAACTCATGGCATCACCCTCAGGTCAGGCTCGGATCAGGCCCGGCGCTTGGCGGGACCGTGCTTCAGGGATTCGAAGAGGCGATCCAGCTCGGCTTCGGAGGCGTAGTGGAACAGCAGCGTCCCGGCCTTGCCCTTGGCTTTGATCTCCACCCGCGTCGCCCAGGCACCCGTGAGCTCCTCCGCCGCGGCCTTGATGAACAGCTCCTGGGGATGGCGTTTCTTCGCCTTCTTCTTGCGTTCCTTCTGCAGGGAGGCAAGGCGGGATTCGAGGGCCCGGACGCTGAGCTGCTCCTCGACGACCTCCCCCGCCAACTGCATCTGGAGCTTGGGGCTCTCGACGCCGAGGAGCACCTTGGCGTGGCCGGTGCTGAGGGGGCCCTTGGCGACCCAATCCTGGAGTTCCGACGGCAGGCGCAGGAGGCGCAGCGTGTTGGCCACCTGGGGACGGGACTTGCCA
>JAFDVN010000113.1 GCA_018269025.1 Acidobacteriota bacterium
GTGGCCTCATCTCCCCCATGAAGCGCATGGACGAAGGTTCCCAGTTGGCGCGCGTGGGCGATCGTGGTGGCGAGAAGGAGGGTCGCTGGCAGCACCGCGCGGGCCTCGCGCGTCGCGAGGCGGAGATCTGGACTCGCGACGAGGATGCGAAGCCGCTCGGGGAAGGGCAACGCTTCCGCCCGGCCCTCCGGCGTGATGAGGCGTAGGCCGCCCAACAGCGCGGGCGCCACATTGTCCAGGTGAACCGCGCCGCTGGCGTGGGACTCGGCCTCCCCAGCCGCGACGAGGAGCGCGTGGTCATCCAGCGGTTCTCCGAAGAGCGCGTTCACCGCCTTGAGTGTGGCGGCGACCGTGGCGGCGCTGGACCCCAGGCCGCTGCCCACGGGGAGCCCTTTCACGAGATGGAGCCTCAGCGGCGGAAGGCTCTGACCCCAGGCCCGCGCGAAGGCTTCGCACGCGCGGAAAGCGAGATTGTCTTCGGGCTTGGGCGGAAGTTGGTGGGCGAAAGGGCCCTCGCACAACAGCGTCGTGCGAAGACTGCGCTGGACCTCTACCATGTCGCCCAGGGGTGGACCGTCCAGAGGCGCGAGGGCCGCGCCCAGGGTGTCAAAGCCTACGGCGAAGTTGCCGATGGAGGCGGGCGCGAAGGCCCGAGTGGAAATCGCGGAACTCATGGGCGACTCGCGATCTTCAGCAGGTCCGCCAGCAGCCCCCCGGCGGTCACCGCCGCGCCCGCGCCATAGCCACGGACAACGAGGGGCTTTTCCTGATAGGCCTCGGAATGGAAAGCCAGCGCGTTTTCGCCATCGCGAATCGCCCGGAGCGGATGGCTTTCTGGGAGAGCCCGGACGCGGACGCGTGCGCCGGAGGCGTCGGCTTCGGCCACGACGCGCAGCGCCTTGCCCCGCTCTTTCAGCGCCTTCGCGTGATCCCGCAGGGGCGCGTCCAGGGTCTTGGCGTGGACGAGGAATTCTTCCACCTTGCCGGAGGCGTCGAAGGAATCCGGCAGCAGGGATTCCAGCTCCACCTGATCCAGTTCCGAGCGCCCCCCCAGCTCGCGGTGGAGGATGAGGGCCTTGCGCGCCGCGTCCAGCCCAGAAAGATCCTCGCGGGGATCGGGTTCGGTGAAGCCCAGGCGCTTGGCTTCCCAGAGAGCTTCGCTGAAGGCCGCGCCGTCTTCCAGCAGGCCACACAGGAAGGACAGTGAGCCACTGAGGATGCCCTCGACCTTGGTGACGCGATCACCGCCCGAAAGCAGGTCCCGCAGGGTGGATAGCACGGGCAGCCCCGCGCCCACATTGGTTTCGTTGCGGAAGGCCAGGCGCTTCTCACCGAGCGCCGCCTGCACCTTCACGAGACGCGGGATGGGCCCGCTCGCGAGTTTCTTGTTGGGCGTGGCGATGGAGAACCCGGCTTCGGCGAAGGCGGCATAGGCATCCACGATGGATTCGGCGGCGGTGCAATCCACGAGCACGGGGTTGGAGAGCTGGGCGGCCAGGGCGCGGAGACGGCTCAGGTCGAGGGGCTCGCCGCCCTTGAGAGCCTGGACCACGGAGGAGGGATCGAGTCCGGCGGCGTCCACGATCTGGCGACGGCTGTTGGCGAGGGCGACGAGGCGGAGTCGGGGCCGCGCGTCAGGTGAGCGGCGATCGAGAAGCTGGAGCAAGTGGCCGCCGACGATGCCCGCGCCGATGATCACGAGGTCGAGGCCATCGGGGTCCGCGGGGGAGGGCGGATGCAAGGGGTGCTGGAGGGTGGCGAGGGGCATGGGACCTCAGGCGATGGGGGCGAGATCGCTCACGCAGCGCGCGTGAAGGGCGGGGATGAGGGCCGGGAGAGACTGCTCCCGCGTGAGGAAGGCGACGGACACGCCTCCGGATCCGAGCAGCGCGCCGCTCGGGGCCTTCAATCCCGCGAGGGCTTCCAGCGCCGGACGCGGATCGGTGCGAAGGCCTTCGCCCACAAGCGCGACGACGGCCCACCCGCTTTCCGCCTCCGCGCCTTCCTCTTCGAGCCGAGCGAGCACGGCGAGGGCGGAGCCTTCGGCGCGGAGAGCGAGCGCGTGACCTTCGGGCCCGCTGATGAAGCCATAGCGCAGGGCTCCGGCCTCCTCCAACTCCTGCACCCCCCGCAGCACTTCCGGGAGCTTAGCGTCCAGGGGCCAGCGCAAGAGCGTGAGCCCTTCCTTGTAAGCCACGGAGACGGGGCCTTCGCCCTCGGCGTCCCGGGTGGCCAGCACCTCCGTGCGCGCGCCACCCGCCTTCAGGGTGTTGGCGACAATGAGGCGGAACCCGGATCGGGAGGCGGGCGCGAGCGAATCCGCGTGGAGCACCTTCGCGCCGAATCCGGAGAGCGCCGCCGCTTCGGCCTGGGAGAGGCGCGAGAGGGGACGGGCCGAGGGCACGAGGCTGGGATCCGCGCTGAGCACGCCATCCACATCGGTCCAGATCTGGACTTCAGCCGCCTTCAAGGCTTCGCCGAGCAGGGTCGCGGAAGTGTCGCTGCCACCTCGGCCGAGGGTCGTCGTCGCGCCATCGGGGCCTTGGGCGATGAAGCCTTGGGTGACGAGCACCGCGCCGCGATCCAGATCCTCCTTCCACACCTGCGCCGCGCGGCGCGTGGCGGCGAGGTGGGGCCGCGCCGCGCCATGACGGCCATCGGTGCGAAGCGCTTCCCGCGCGTCGCGGAACCGCGCGGGCAGGCCGCTTTGGACGAAGAGCGCCGCCACCAGGCGCGCGCTGAGGCTTTCACCGACCGAGAGCAACTCGTCCTTGGCGCGGGGCGAGGCTCCCCCGAAGAGCGACATGCCCTCCAGCAGCGCGTCGAGACGGTGTAAGAGTGGGCCCCAGGCTTCTTCCACCGCAGAGCTCAGTCCGAGTTCATCCGCGACCTCCGCGTGATGGGCGCGAATCGCTTCGGCCCGGGCGCGGGCGGAGGCGGGATCGCCCGCGCCCGCGGCAAGGGCGGCTTCCAGCAGGCGGTCCGTGGTGCCCTTCAGGGCCGAGACGACGACGACCCCGCCGAGAGGCAGCTCCGAGGTGGCGATGGCCGCCGCGCGCCGCAGCGCCGGAGCGCTGCCGACGGAACTGCCGCCGAACTTGAGAAGGGTGAGAGTCATGGTGGCTCCAAACGCAAAACGGCCCCGCAGGGTGCGGGGCCGTTGGAAGGTCGAAGTGGCGTTCGTCTAGGACGGCCCCGCCGGGGAGTGAGTGCCAGTAGTGGTGGTCGTAATGGAAGGCGTCGCCATCGTCGTCATGCCAACGGCCATCCGGGAGGACCGGATCGCGGCAGGAGTGGAGAGGGTGATCACCATGATGGAGATGGACTCTACCAGCGCCTGCCCGAAGGTCGTCAAGAAGATTCGTTCATGACCTTCTTCCCGCGAGGCAGAGCAGGTAGTCGAGCCAGGCGCTGAGCTGGCCCCACTCCAGGAGAAAGGCATCGTGGCCGTGGGGACTGCGGAGCCACCGCAGGCTTCCCAACTTGCCCGCGCGGCGGGCGGCGCTCGCGAGCTCCTCCACGAGCGCGGGCGTGAAGAGCGCGTCGCTATCAATGCCAAGCACATGGAGCGGGCACTCGAGTTCCTTCAACGCCTCAACGAGCCCGCCGCGTCCGTAGCCGATGTCGTGGGTGGCCATCGCGCCGAGGAGCGCGTGGTAGCGGGCCCGGGTGAAGCGCGCCGCGAGGGCCTGCCCATGGTGATCGAGCCAGGCCTCGATGCCCGTGGGCCCGGTTTCATCCCGGAAACGCGCATCCAATCCTTGGGGCGCGCGAAAGGAAAGCATGGCGAAACTGCGGGCGAGGGCGATGGCCTCCTTGTCGGAGAGATGGCTTTCGAGGATGCGACGCTCGCTGTGCACCTGTCCGCGCACCCATGCGTCGCTCCGCCCCCCGCAGCCGATGGCGGCCACGGCCTTGAAGCGTTTTGGCGCGTGCAGCGCGAGCTCCAGCGCCACCATGCCCCCGAGGGAACCTCCGGCGAGCAGATCGAAGGTCAGGTCTTCGGCCTCGATCCAATCGGCGATGGCCGCGGCTTGGGCCCTGGCCGTGATGCCTTCGCCTTCGGCAAGTCGGGGCGTCCACACGGTGCTGGCTTCGGTCTCCAACGGTGAGCCAGGCTCGAAGAGCGGGCCCCACCAGCCTTTGACGGTGCCATGGTGGGATTCGCGGTCCGCGGCGTCGGGCGTGCCGGTGAGCGCGTGGAGGAGGAGCACCCGCGCGGGGCCGTGGCCATGACGGCGGAAGGTGGTCGCGGCGCGGGGCGCGGATTGGGTGGGGCGGGGAGATGCGGTCGCGGTCGGCATGGGGCGTCCCGGGGTTCGCGGTGCGGTTGGGGGGAGTGTTCAGTCCCGTGCGCGATCTCCAGCCAGGTCGAGCGACCGGATGCGCGCAAGGCGCGGCCCGATCCTCCGCCGACTTTCCATTTCGTCTTTCGCCTTCGCCTACCGTTCCATGTCCGCTTTCTACCGCGGTTGCTCGGCATCTACCCAACGACGATCATCGTTGGCAGGAATTGGCACCTTGCTTTGCAGCAGGTTGCCAAGGTTTCACAGGGCCTGTCCCTCCACCTTTCTGGATATCGCGCTATGGAACTGGCAAAGATCTCAAAAACGACGGTTCAGTGTGGCGAGTCTCGAATCGCGATGCAAGGGATTTCAACTCACATCGTCACCCGGGGACCAGCAGAGGGCCTGGTAGAGGAGCCGGAAGGCGGTCCGGAGGAATCTCATGCCGTCCTCCGGATCATTCCCGCCGCCACGGGGGCCTGGGTGGCCTCATCCACAAGGAGGAAGGCCCCGCCTTCCCGATGGGTGTCGTAGGGGTCGGCGATGAGCTCCTCTCCGCAGCTGAGGCGGGCGAGGGCGATACCGTTGGTCTCCAGGGCCGCGTCGGGCGTGTCCCGCGGGCCGTCCAGCCCGGCGATGGGGGCCAAGTCTTCCACCTGCGCGTGGGTCTCGGCGGGGCCGTGGCGCAGGCGGTAGCGGCGACGACGGTCCAGGGGCGCTTCGCCGAACCAGCACAGCGTGGCCTCGAAGGCCCGGGTGGCGGTGGGGGCCGCGGTGGGATGGGCGAGGAGGCCGCCACGGGGGAGGTCCACTTCCTCATCCAGGCGGAGGGCGATGCTTTGTCCCGCCACGGCCCGGGGGATCGGCGCGCCGCCCAGTTCCAGGGCCAGGACCTTAGCCTTGCCACCGGAGGGAAGCAGGACCACCTCGTCCCCGAGACCCACCGTGCCAGAAGCCACCCGGCCCAGGTAGCGGCGCTCCCCACCATGGCGGCGGACGAGTTGGACGGGGAAACGGAACGCGCCCTGGGCCCGGGCGTCCTCCAACGCCGCGCGCTCCAAGGTCTCCAAGAGCGTTGGCCCCTCATACCAGGGCAGGTGCGCGCCCCGGTGGACTACCATGTCCCCTTCGAGCGCGGAGAGCGGAATGAAATCCGCCGACTCGATCCCGAGCGTTTTCGCGAAGGCGAGAAAATCCGCCTTCACCTGGTCGAAGATCTCCTCGGACCACGCGACCGCGTCCAACTTGTTCACCGCCACCACCAGGTGGCGCACGCCGAGGAGGTGGACGAGGGCCGCGTGGCGCTTGGTCTGGGGAAGGATGCCCTTGCGGGCGTCCACCAAGAGGATCGCGAGGTCGGAAGTGGAAGCGGCGGTGGCCATGTTGCGCGTGTAGCGGGCGTGGCCGGGCGCGTCCGCCAGGATGAAGCGGCGATGCCCGCTGCTGAAGTAGCGGTAGGCCACATCAATGGTGATGCCCTGCTCCCGCTCCGAAAGCAGGCCGTCGGTGAGCAGGGAGAAGTCCAGATCGCCCAAGCCCCGCTCGTGGCTGGCGCGGCGGGCCGCTTCCAGCGCGTCCGGCGGCACGGAGCCCGCGTCATGGAGCAGGCGGCCAAGCAGGGTGCTCTTTCCGTCATCCACGCTGCCGCAGGCGAGGAAGCGAAGGGCGGGCAGGTCGTGATGGTACACGGGGCAATGAATGTCAGCGGTTCCTGGGGTGGTGGCGAGGCTCATCAGAAATAGCCCTCCTTCTTGCGGAGTTCCATGGAGGCCTCCGAGGTCTGGTCGTCCAAGCGGGTGGCGCCGCGTTCACTCACGGCGGTGGCGAGGGTCTCGATCACGATCTCCTCCACGGTGGAGGCGGTGGAGGCGACCGGCGCGGTGCAGGTGATGTCGCCGACGGTGCGGAAGCGGACGCTCATCCGTTCGGGTCTTTCTCCAGCTGCGGGCGGCGTGAGATCTGTCACGGGCGCCAGCAGCGCGCCGCGCCGGATCACCTCCCGCTCGTGGGCGAAGTAGAGGGACGGCAGTTCCAGGCCCTCGCGCGCGATGTAACGCCACACATCCAGCTCCGTCCAGTTGGAGATGGGGAAGACCCGCACATGCTCGCCCGGCAGCGGGCGCGCGTGGTAGAGGCTCCAGAGTTCTGGCCTCTGGCCGCGCGGATCCCAGCTCCCCTGCTCGTTGCGGAAGGAGAAGACCCGCTCCTTGGCCCGGGCTTTCTCCTCATCGCGCCGCGCGCCGCCGAAGAGCGCGTCGAAGCGGTGGGAGCGGATCGCGTCCATCAGCGCGACGCTTTGATGGCGATTGCGCGATTCGAGAGGATGCTGAAGCACGACGCGGCCGTCCCGGATGGCGTCCTCCACATGCCCCACGAGAAGCTGCGCGCCGGTCTCCCGGGCGCGTTGGTTGCGAAAGGCGATCACGGAGTCGTAGTTGTGGCCGGTGTCAATGTGGAGCAGCGGGAAGGGCAGGGGCGAGGGCGCGAAAGCCTTGACCGCGAGGTGCAGCAACACCGCGCTGTCCTTGCCGCCGCTGAAGAGCAGCGCGGGCCGGGCGCACTGGGCCACCGCCTCCCGGAGGATGTGGATGGCCTCGCCTTCCAGCAGGTCGAGGTGGGTGAGGGGCGCGGTTGTCGTCGTCATCGTCAGCATCGTCGTCATGAAGGGTTCTTGGCGGCGGGGGCGTGCAGCCCGCATTCTTTGTGTTCGGGCTGTTCCCACCACCAGCGACCGGCGCGGAGGTCTTCGCCTTTCTGAACGGGCCGAGTGCAGGGCGCGCAGCCGAGGCTCGGATAGCCCGCGTCGTGGAGGGGGTTGTAGGGCACCCGGTGTTCCGCGATGAAGGCGCGGGTCTGGTCGTAGCTCCACCCGAGGAGGGGGTTCACCTTCAGGATTCCGCCGTGGGCCCAGTCCACTTCAAAGGCGCCGAGTCCTGTCCGAGTCGCACCCTGCTCCCGGCGAAGTCCGGTGAGCCAGGCCTCGGCCCCGGTCAGCGCGCGCTTGAGCGGCTCCACCTTGCGGATGGCGCAGCAGGCCTTGCGGAGTTCGAGGCTGCGATAGAAGGCGTTCGGGCCCTCCGTGTTCACGAAGGCCTCCACCGCCGCGCGGTCCGGGAAGTAGGTCTCGATGGGCAGGCCGTAGTGGTCGCGGAACCGCTCCAGGGTGTCGTAGGTCTCCGGGTTCAGCCTTCCGGTATCCAGGAAGAAGATGCGCGGCTTCACCGGGCGGCGGCTGATGAGTTCCAGGAGGCAGGCGTCCTCCAGGCCAAGGCTGTTGGCAAAGGCGAGGGATTCCCCGAAGGTGCCGAGGGCGAAATCGAGGACCGCCTCGGCGTCATCTCCAAACCGGCGGTTGAGGTCGTCCACCTCGAAGGCGTTGAAGCGGGTCATACGACTCCCACGGCGCGGGTGAGTCCGACGGCGACGGCGAGCAGGTTGAATTGCAGCGCGAAGCGGCGAAAGCGCGCCTCCTGGACCCGCGTCGCGAGGGCGTGTCCGATGAGCAGGCCCACCATCGCCGGCGCGAGGAGCAGCAAGGCGAGTCGCAGGCCCTCGGCGGTGAAGAGCCCGAGGAGGAGAAAGGCGACGGTGGCGAGGACGCTTTCCAGGGCCCGCAGCAGGCTGAGAGCGGCGCGGGCATCATCCTTGGCGTAGCCCCGTTCCTGGGCGTAGAGGGAGAGGGGCGGGCCCGAAATGGTGGTCAGGCCGTAGCAGAGCCCGGTGGCCAGCCCGAAACCCGCGCGGGCCGGGAGCCCAAGGGGGCGTGGCTTGGCGGGGCGCGCGAACATCTGGAAGAGCACGAGCGGAAGCAGCAGCCCGTAGCAGATCAGCTTCAGGTGCCCAGCAGGCAGGAAGCGGAGCAAGATCGCGCCCAGGGCGATGCCCGGGAGAAGGGCCAAGGCGAAGGGCCCGAGCTCGCGCCACAGGGCGCGGGCCCGGCGCCGATGCAAGAAGGCCGCGCCGAAGTTCAAGGGAAGCTCGACGAGCGCGAGCGCCGGATTGAGCAGGCGCACCGGGGCCAGGATCAGGCCGCTCGGCACCATGAGGCTGGAGAAGCCATACCCGAGCAGGCCATTGACCACGCCCGCGGCGAGGGCCGCGGCAGCCAGGAAGGCGAGGCCTTCGCCGCTCACGGTGCGACTTCCTGGGAGAGCGATTCCTGGGAGAGGAAAGCCCGCAAGGATTCCGCGCCGCTGCGTGCGGCGAAGGAACCGAAGGAGGCATCCCCATCGGCGCGCCAGAGGCTGAACAAGCGGTCGAAGAGGTCCGGCAGGTCGCTGAGCGCCACCTTCTGCTTGATCTCGAAGGCGAGGCGATCACCTTCTTCCGAGCCCCCGACATAGAGCGCGTAGCGGCCCGGCGTCTGACCCGCGAGGGCCAGTTCGGCGCTGTAGGGCCGGGCGCACCCGTTGGCGCACCCGGTCATGCGGAAGACCGGGGCGCGGTGGGCGAGGTGATGGCACTCCAGCGCCGCTTCGAGATGGGTGAGCACCTCGGGCAACGCGCGCTCGGCTTCGGCGATGGCGAGGCCGCAGAAGGGCAGCGCCGGGCAGGCGAGGGCGCGGTCCCTCAGGCGCGACGGGCTTTTCGCCGACACGCCCCGCGCCGCGAGCGCGTCCTCGATGTCTTGGCGGTCTTCCTCGAGGATGTCCAGCAGGATGAGGTCCTGATCCGGCGTCACCTGGACGGGGAGACCAAAGTCCTCCACCAGATCCCGCAAGGCTTGCTTGAGCGGGTGCCCCGGCCGGTCGGCGATGCGCCCCGATTCCACATGAAAGCCCAACGCCCAGGTGCCATCGGGCCGCGGGATCCAGCCCAGCACGGGCGTCGTCGTCCAGGGCGGGAGTTCGCGGGATTCGAACGCGCCGCCCCAGCGCCGCTCCACCTCGGACTGGAACCAAGCCAGGCCCTTCGAGGCGATGAGGTACTTGAGGCGCGCCCGCTTGCGATCGGCGCGGTTTCCGTGGTCGCGCTGGGTGGTGACAACGGCCTCCGCCACAGGCAAGAGTTGATCGGCGGGAATCCATCCGAGCAGATCCGCCAGACGCGGGAAGGTCGTGGCGTCGTTGTGGGTCATGCCCATGCCTCCCCCCGCGAAGGCGAAGAAGCCATCCAGCGCCCCTTCATCATCGAAGGTCGCGGCGAAGCCGAGATCGTTGGTGTAGAGATCCACCAGGTTCTCGCCCACCACCGTGAGGCCGATCTTGAACTTGCGGGGCAGGTAGGCCTCGCCCAGCAGCGGCTCGGCTTCCTTCTCGGGGTCCACCCGCTCCCCATCCAGCCAGATTTCGGCGTAGGCGTTGGAACGGGCCTCGAAACGCCGCGCGAGCAGATCCGCGATGCGATCCAGTTGGGCGATGTCGGCGCGCTTCCATGGATTGGGAGCCTCCGTCACATTGCGGACCACATCACCGCAGGCGCCCTTGGAGGCGAGCAACACACTGTGAAGCCCCTGCAGCGTGGCCTTGGCCGAGCCCTTCAGGATGCCGTGCAGTTCGATGCACTGGCGCGTGGTGAGGCGGAGCGTGCCGTCCCCATAGGCGTCCGCGAGCCGGTCCCACACGAGGTACTGCTTCGCCGTGAGCCGTCCGCCCGGGATGCGCCCGCGCACCATCAGCACGGGCGGATTGGTCGGATCGCCTTTGCGGTCGCGGTCCTTCTGCTGATAGAACCCGTGGGGCTTGAGCAGCTGTTGCGCGTCGGAGGAGAAGCCGGGCTCCTGCGCCGCCAATTCCTCCACGAGGGTTCCGCGCAGGTGGCGGGAACCGCGCTTCAGGGCTTCGGCGGCGCTTTCCTGCTTCGGGGCGTCAGGCGATGCGGTCATGGTCATCTCCAGGAAGGGCGAGGTAGGCGGATTCGAAATCGCGGAGGAGGGCGCGGAGCGCCCGGGTTCGGGCCGCGGAGTCTGGAAGGCGTTCTTTCAGGCGATCGCGCAATGCCGTGAAATCGCGGAGCAGGCGCAGGTCGGGAAAGAGGGATTCGAGGGCGAGGCGGAGACTGCGACTGAGGCCCGGGAAGGAGCCTTGGGTGGAGATGGCGAGTTGCACCGGGCCCCGTCGGAAGGTGGAGGCGAAGTAGGCGTCGCAGGCGGGTGGGTCATCCACCGCGTTCACCCAGATCCCGCGGGCGCGGGCCTCGGTGGCGATGGCGGCGTTCACGGCCGGGTCGTTGGTGGCGGCGACGACGAGCTGGATGCCGTCGAGGTCCGAGGGCTTGAAGGGGCGGGTGTGCAGTTTCAGACCACGGGCCTCCCATTCGAAGGCCGTGCTGAACCGCGTGGCGACGATCCGAAGATCGGCCCCCGCCTCCCGGAGCTGCGCGAGCTTAGCCCGCGCGACGCTCCCGCCCCCCGCCAGCAGCACCGGCTTCGCCCTCAGATCGAGGAAAAGCGGAAGAAGGCTCATGGGATAGGGTCACGAAAGAGGAGGGTTGAAGGGGATGAACGCGCGCGGAGACCGCCGCGCCGATGAGCACGAGTCCGGGTCCATCGGTGAGCGGACACAAGTGGCCTTCCGCCGCGAGACGGAGGGTGGAGATGGTCGTTCGTTGGCCGGGCCAGGAGGCGCATTCCACGAGGGCGATGGGCAGGTCGCTGGACGCGCCGTGTTCCAGCAACTTCCGCGCGACGGCCTTGAGGGAACGGGTTCCCATGTAGACCGCGAGGGTCGCCTTGGACCGCGCCAGCTCCGGCCAGTCTGTGCCCGCTTCCAGCAGGTGGTGGCCTTCAAGGATGCGGATCTCGCGGGATACGCCTCGGTGCGTGAGGGGAATCCCCGCCGCAGACGCCGCGCCCTGGAGCGCGCTCACGCCGGGTATCAGTTCGAAGGGGATGCCCGCCGCTTCCAGAAAGGCGGCCTCTTCCCCGCCCCGGCCGAAGATGAGCGGATCGCCGCCCTTCAGTCGCGCCACGCGCCGACCGGCCCAGGCATGCTCCAGGAGCAGCTCGTGGATTTCGGCTTGGGTGGCGCCGAGGCCGCCGCAGCGCTTGCCCGCGGGGATCGCGAGAGCGCCTTTCGGGAAGAGCGCGTGAAAGCCCTCCCCCAGCAGCGCGTCGTAGAGGACCACATCCGCCTTTTGCAAGGCGCGGTGGGCTCGGATCGTCAGGAGGTCGGGATGGCCCGGGCCCGCGCCGATGAGGCTGACGAGGCCGGGATTGAGAAAGGTGCGATCAACTCGTTCGGACATGGAGGCTCCTGGGCGTGGTTGGCGTCAGACATGCGGCGTGGGCACGCATGGGACGACAACAGGCAGGAGCCTGGAAGGAGATCGTGGGGCGGGCGGGGCAGGTGGTGCGCATAGGAGAGCTCCTGGAAGGGGGCTCCTTGCCGTTCCTCGCGATCGAATGGTTGCGACCTACCAGTTCCTGGCAGTCCGTCATCTTCCCGGAGTCACCTCCGGCGGGAGTTGGCACCACGCCCGGGTCATCAAAGACCCGCGACAGGTTGCCAAGGTTTCACAGGGCCCGTCCCTCCACCTTTCTCGATATCGCGCTGCTGGAACTGGCAAAGATCCGCGTCAGACTTCAAGGGTATAATCCTGACAAAAAGAGTCAAGAAAATTTTTGACCCGTCAGATATGGGCCCCGGCGTGGGTGGCGATCGTTGGAACCGGAAGCGTTTCAAAGGCCTGCCTCAGGTCCTCGATGAGATCCGCCGGGTCCTCGATGCCGATGGAGAGGCGGATCAGTCCGTCTGAGATGCCGGCTTTGGCCCGGGCTTCGGGCGTCATGCTCGCGTGGGTCATGCTCGCGGGATGGGCGACAAGGGATTCCACGCCGCCGAGGGATTCGGCGAGGGTGAACCAGCGCAGGGATCGGAGGATGTGGTCCACCCGCTCGCGCGATCCGTCGTTCAGTTCGAAGCTGAGCATCGCGCCCGGCCCGTCCTGCTGGCGTTCCGCGAGGGCCCGCTGGGGGTGCGAGGCGAGTCCGGGGTAGTGGACGACGCGCACCTCGGGCCGCGCGTCGAGGAAGGCCGCCACTTCCGTCGCGGTGGCCTGATGCTGCTTGAGGCGGACTTGGAGGGTCTTGAGGCCGCGCAACACGAGGAAGCAATCGTGCGGCGATTGGGATGTCCCGAGCAGGTTGTTGAGGCTCTGGATCTGCTGGGCGAGGGCCGTGTTCCCCGGCGCGGCGAGCACCGCACCGCCCACCACATCGCTGTGGCCGTTGAGGTATTTCGTCGTGGAATGGATCACCAGGTCGGCCCCGTGCTCGAAGGGCCGCTGCAGGCCAGGTGAAAGGAAGGTGTTGTCCACCGCCGTGAGCGCCCCGTGGGCCTTGGCGAGCTTTGCGATGGCCGCGATGTCCGTGAGTCGGAGCAGCGGATTGGAAGGCGTCTCCACCCAGATCATCCGCGTGGTGGGACGCAGCGCGGCCTTCACCGCGTCCAGATCCGCGAGATCCAGGTAGGTCACTTCGAGGCCATAGGTCTTCTTCGCGTGCTCAAGAGCGCGGAATGTTCCGCCGTAGCAATCCACGGTGCAGATGAGATGGCTGCCCACGGGCAGGAGGTTCAACGCGACGATCACCGCGCTCATGCCCGTGCTCGTGCAGGTGGCGCCGGAACCGCCTTCGAGGATCGTGAGCGCTTCTTCCAGACAGGCTCGCGTCGGGTTGCCGCTGCGGGTGTAGTCGTAGCCCGCGTTGGTGCAGATGTCCTTGAAGGCGAAGGTGGAACTCAGGTAGAGCGGCGGCATCACCGCGCCGTAGGCGGGATCGGGCTGCACACCCGCGTGGACGCAGCGGGTGAGGGCGCGGGCTCCGGGCACGAGCTCCGGGCGTTGCCCCCAGCCCGCGCCGGTGGCGCGTTCAGGCGGGAGGATCGTGAAGTGGTAGGCCGGATTGCCGGGGATGTTGGAGTCGAGGTGGGTGTCGGACACGGGGGCTCCTGAGGAAGGTGAAAAGTTAGGCGCTGAAGTAGCGGGCTTGGGGGTGGGCGGCGACGAGCGCCGAGGTGGAGAATTCGGGATCCATCTGGAAGGACTCGGTGAGCGAGACGCCGATGCGCGCGCCGTCCAGCAGGTCGAGGATCGTGGCGTTGCCTTCAAGGTCTGGACAGGCCGGATATCCGAAGGAGTAGCGCGAGCCTTGGTAGCCTTGGGCGAAGAGCGCGCGGCCCGAAAGGTCCTTGCCCGCGATGCCCAGCTCGGCGCGGATCGTGGCGTGCAGCCACTCCGCGCCCGCCTCCACCAATTCGGTGGCGAGGCCATGGAAGAGGAAGTAGTCCCGGTAATCGCCCGCGCCGTAGAGGATGCGGTCCTGCTCCGCCGCGCCTTCCCCCAGCGTGATGAGCTGCACGGATAGGCAGTCTCCGCCGGACGCGAAGTAGTCAGGGATGGCGAGCCGCCGCCCCGTGGCCTGGCGCGGAAAGGGGATGCGAAGGCGCTCCCGATCCGGATGGTCGGGGTCGAAGACGATGAGCTCTTCCCCATCCGGGCGGCACGGGAAGTGGCCGTAGAGGGCCTTGGGCTTGAGAAAGCCATCGGCCTCGAAGCGCCCGCGCCAACGGGCGAGTTCAGGCTCGGCCTTGTCCCGCAAGAGCTCCGCGAAGGCCGCGTCGCTCAACGCGCCTTGGCTGAAGCCCCAGCGGTTGCGGAGCACCACGAAGGTGTCGAGGTAGCCGAACAACTCGTCGAAGGAAGGCGCGAGTTCGCGAACGCCCCAGAAGGGCGGCTGGGCTGGAGCCGCGTCCTTGACCCAGGAGCTCTTGCCCCCCGCCGTGAGATCCACCGCGGCCTGGCCGCGCCGCACCACGCGGATGGCCGGGGCCACCGGCGCGGGGGGCGCGAGGGCGATGCTGTCGCCAGAGACGAGGGCCTGCATGTGCCGGAGCCCTTCGAAGGCATCCTCGGCGTAGAGCACGGCGCCGGAGTAAGCGCGGCGGCAGTCGCCTTCCACATAGTCCCGGGTGAGCGCCGCGCCGCCGAGCATGACGGGGACTTTCAGCTCCTTTCGTTCCAGTTCCTCCAGGTTCTCCTTCATGACCACCGTGGACTTCACGAGGAGGCCCGAGAGCCCGATGGCATCCGCAGGCCAGGCTTCCAGCTCCTTCAGGATCGAATCAATGGGCTGCTTGATGCCGAGATTCTTCACCTCGAAGCCGTTGTTGCTGAGGATGATGTCCACCAGGTTCTTGCCGATGTCGTGCACATCGCCCTTCACCGTCGCGAGCAGGATGCGACCCTTCCGGGCCGAGGCCTCCTTCGGGAGCAGGGGTTCCAGGTGGCCGATGGCGGTCTTCATGGCTTCCGCGCTTTCCAGCACGAAGGGCAACTGCATTTCACCGCGCCCGAAGCGCTCGCCCACGGTCTTCATGCCTTCCAGAAGCACCTCGTTGATGAGGCGCAGGGGATCGTCACCCCCGGCGAGGGCCTCTTCCAGGTCGGCGATGACCCACCGCTTTTCCCCATCCACGATGTCCCGCTGGAGACGCTGTTCCAGGGTGAGGGTCGCCACATCCTCCTGCGGAATCCCGGGCGCGCCGGAGCTGGCCCGCTCCAGGACGGCCTTGAGGGGGTCGTAGCCTTCACGGCGACGATCGAAGATGAGATCGTCGTAGATGGTTCGCGTCTCCGCGTCCAACTTGGCGACCGGGATCACCTTCGCCGCGTTGAAGATGGCGAGATCCAGGCCCGCCTCCACCGCGTGATGGAGCATAAGGGCGTTCAGGATCTTTCGTGGCTCGGGGCTGAGGCCGAAGCTCACATTGGACACGCCGAGCATGGTGAGCACGCCGGGGAGTTCCGCCTTGATGCGGCGGATGGCCTCCAGCGTCGCGGCGGCGCTTTTGCGGAATTCCTCGTCGCCGCTGCCCAAGGTGAAGGTGAGCGGGTCCAGGATGAGGTCGCCCGGGTCGAGGCCGTATTCGCCCACCACGAGGGCGTGGAGGCGCTTGGCGATGGCGACCTTGTCCTCCACGGACTTCGCCATGCCCTTTTCATCAATGGTGAGGGCGACGACCGACGCGCCATAGGCCTTGCAGAGGTCCAGGATCTTGCGGGCCTTCCCTTCGCCATCCTCGAAGTTGATGGAATTCACGACGCATTTGCCCGGTGCCCGCTGGAGCGCGCGCTCCAACACGGGCACCTCCGTGCTATCGAGCATGAGCGGCGTCTGCACCTGGGTGGCGAGGCGCTTCAGGTACTCGTCCATGTCCCGGACCTCGTCCCGGCCCACATAGGCCGTGCAGATGTCCAGCAGGTGCGCGCCTTCCTTGGCCTGCTCCTTGGCGATGGTGACGAGGCCCTCCCAATCCTCCTTGGCAAGCAGGTCCCTGAACTTCTTGGACCCGTTCGCGTTCGTGCGCTCACCGACGATGAGGGGCCGAGGCTCCTGGGCGAAGGGGACGGAGACATAGAGGCTCGCCGCGCCGCGTTCAAGGACCGGCTGCCTGCGGGGCGCTTCCAGGTTTCCGATGCGGGCCTTCAAGGCGCGGATGTGCTCCGGCCCCGTGCCGCAACAGCCGCCGAGGATGGCGAGGCCGAGATCCTTCGCGGCGGAAGCCACCTGATCCGCGAAAGCCTCGGGCCCCAGTGGGTAGACGACCTTGCCGCCTTCGTTGCGGGGAAGGCCCGCGTTGGGAAGGCAACTGATGGGCACGGGGCTCTGGTGGGAGAGCACGGAAAGGTGCTGGCGCATCTCCTCCGGCCCTGTCGCGCAGTTGAGGCCGAGCACATCCACGCCCAGCGCCTCAACGGTGGAAAGCACCGACCCGATTTCCGAACCGACGAGCAGGGTTCCCGTCGTCTCCACCGTGGCCTGAACCCAGAGCGGGACGCGCCGCTGGACGAGGGCGAAGGCCTCCTTCGCCGCGCGCACCGCGACCTTGATCTGGCCGAGATCCTGGCAGGTCTCGATGAGCAGGGCGTCCACGCCCCCTTCGAGCAGGCCCAGCACTTGGGTCCGGTAAGACTTCAGCATCGCCGCGTAGTCGGCCTGGCCGAGGGTGAGCAACTTGGTGCCGGGGCCGAGGGATCCGATGACGAAGCGCG
Organism: Acidobacteriota bacterium; assembly: GCA_018269025.1. GTDB lineage: Bacteria > Acidobacteriota > Holophagae > Holophagales > Holophagaceae > JAFDVN01. The sequence continues at coordinate 16,278 of JAFDVN010000113.1, forward strand.
GCCCGCTGAACTGGGAGGCGGCCTCCCTGGCCAGCTTCGCGGCGGCGACATTGAGGTCATGGGTCCGGTGGGCGAGCCCGAATTCGGCGAGCACGAGCTCGTTGCAGCCGAAGGTGTTCGTCTCCACCGCGTCCGCCCCGGCTTCGAAGTAGCGGGCATGGATGCCCCGGATCCACTCGGGCCGCCGCTCGTTCAGCAGCTCCACGCAGCCTTCAAACGCCACGCCGCCGAAGTCGTCCACCGTCGGGTTGTGGTTGAAGATCTGCGTGCCCATGCCGCCGTCCAGCAGCAGCACGCGGTCGTGGAGGATGGATTCAATCGTCGTCATGATTCTCTCGAAAAGCACCACGCGGAGGGCAGCGGAGGGGCGGAGGGCAGCAGAGGTTTGTGGAGATTGGCTTTTCTCCGCTGCCCTCCCTTCCTCCGCTTCTCTCCGCGTAGTCGCATTTAAATCCCCAAGTACTCGATCGCCACATCGCCGTTGAGCTTCACGCGGCAGGCGAGGCGTTGATCGTTGGGCGCGTCCAGGCTCGCGAGGAAGTCCCGCTCTTCGGCATCGGGCGCGCTGCACGCGGAGAGGCCGTTGGAAACACGGATGCGGCAGGTGCCACAGGAGCCGGTGCGGCAGCCGAAGGTGATGTCCGCGCCCACGGCTTCCGCCACTTCGGCGAGGCCGATCCCTTCCGGCGCTTCCGCTTCCAAGTCTTCCAAAATGAAATGAACCCGCACGCTCATGCCGCGCCCTCCTTGACCTGTTCGATGAGCGGAGCCACCAGCTCCACCTGGCCGAAGGGCGCGGAGAGCTGAAGCCCCTGGATGCGCGGCAGGATGGCGGCCACGATTTCTTGAGCGAGGGCAAGGCCCTCCTTCACCTGGTCTTCGGCCTTCGTCCACCGTCCCATGCGTTCCAGGACCGCGGGCGGCACGAAGACGCCCGGCAGCTCGTGGGCCATGAACTGCGCGTTGCGCAGGCTCTTGAGAGGCCAGATGCCCGCGATGATCGGGATGCCGAAGGGCTCCGCGAAATCCAGGAATCGGAAGAGGCTTTCAGCATCGAAGACCGGCTGGGTGATGGCCCATTGGGCTCCTGCCTCCACCTTCCAGCGGAAACGCGAGCGTTCCCGCTCCAGATCCGGCGCGACGGGATTCGCGCCGACGCCGAGGGAGAAGGGCGTGGGTTGGCCGATGGCGGTGCCCCCCAGGTCCAGGCCGGTGTTGAGCCGCTTCACGATGTTGACGAGGCCGATGGCATCCACATCGAAGACGGCGGTGGCTTGGGGGTAGGGCCCGAGCTTCGGCGGGTCGCCGGTGATGGCCAGCACATTGCGCAGGCCCAGCGCCGCCGCGCCGAGGAGATCGGACTGGATGCCGAGCAGGTTGCGATCCCGGCAGGCGTAGTGGAGCACGGTCTCGATGCCCACTTCCCGCTCGATGAGCAGCGCCGTCGCCAGCGCGCTCATGCGCGCCATGGCCCGGGGGCCGTCCGGCACATTCACCGCGTCCACGCCCAGGGCCTTGCAGGCGCGGGTCTTGGCGAGGAGTCGCTCCGTTTCCATGCCCCGGGGCGGCACTAGCTCGATGGTCGTCACGAAGCCGCCCGTGGCGAGTTTCTGCGCGAAGCGGCTGCGCTGCTCCACGGGTACTTCCGGGGAAGGCGCGTCGTGGGAGGCGGTGATGACCGGTCCCCCCGCGGCGACGAAGGCCCGCTCCTGGCGGAAGGCCCCGGCCATGGCGCGGATGTGGGCCGCCGAAGTGCCGCTGCATCCGCCCACGGCGCGGGCGCCGCCCTGAAGGGCTTGCCGCGCGAATTCCCCCAGGTATTCGGGGCTCGATGGGTAGAGCACGCGGCCATCCACCTGCCGGGGCAGGCCCGCGGAGGGCTTAAGGATGATGGGCAGCGTCGTGGCGGCGCGGAAGCGCTTCAGCAGCGCGAGGAGTTGGGCGGGGCCGCCGCCACCGTTCGCGCCGAGCAGGTCCGCGCCCCATTCGGCGAGCTTCGCCGCGTACCACTCCGGCTCCGCGCCATAGAGCGTGCAGCCGCCAACCCCCGGCGTCATCATCGCGACGATGGGCAGATCGCTCACGGCCTTCACGGCGGCGATGGCTTGGCGGATCTCGTTCAGGTCCTCGAAGGCCTCCAGCACGAAGAGGTCCACGCCGCCCGCGAGCAGCGCCTCCGCCTGTTCTGTGAAGATCGCCTTGGCTTCGTCGAAGCTCGTCGGGCCCCAGGGCTCGATGCGGAGACCGAGGGGGCCGAGGCACCCCGCGACCCAACCCTCGCCGGAAGAAGAGGCGAGCGCCTCCCGCGCCAACTCCGCGCCTCGCGCGTTGATCTCCGCGAGCTTTTCGCTCAAGCCGTAGCCGGCGAGCTTCGCCCGGTTCGCTGCCCAGGTGTTCGTCGTGAGCACTTGAGCCCCCGCCGCGCGAAAGGCTTCGTGAATGCCCCGCACGATGGAAGGGTTCTGGAGGTTCTCGCCGTCGAAGGAACGGTTGAAGTGCGTGCCGCGCTCGAAGAGCGCCGTGGGCGTGCTGCCGTCGAAGAGGACGGCGCGGCCCTCATCGAGCGTCTGGCGAAAGGGGATGGTCATGGGGAGCCTTTCCGGAAGCCCGCCCCAAAGCGCGCACCAGAAAGGGAAAGGCGGCCTACGCCTCCCAATTCATAGATTGTTGATCTGTCGTCAGCTCATAGCCTTCGGCATCTCTCCAGCGACCATGCGTCGCTGGCAGGAATTGGCACCATCACTTGAGCCGATTGGGCTCTCGCAGGTTGCCAAGGTTTCACAGGGCCTGTCCCTCCACCTTTCTGGATAACGCGCTCTTGGGCTGGCAAAGATCAGACTCCAGGATGCATGCTCCGTGGTCCTGGCGCAAGGGGCTATGGACTACGGGCTACACGGCTGGATGCGTCGAACCCAACCGTGTAGCCCGGAGCCTGGAGCCTGCGGTCCCTACTCGATCGGCAGCCGCCCTTGGGCCTGCCGGATGATCGCCGGCACATGGAGGTCTTCCCCTGCGCCGACGACTTCGCCGCTCGGTGTCGGGGCCTGGGGGAGGAGGCGGGTGGGGGTCGGGCCGTGGCCCTGGACGGGCATGGGCGTGTGGTCGGGCACTTCGCCGTAGATGGGGCCGGTGCGGACGACGGGGCGGCTGCCTTCTAAATTCAGGCTGCTGCGGCGCTCCTGCTCGAGCTCTTCATCACCATCGAAACCACTGGCGAGCACGGTCACATGGACGCGGTCCTCCATCTCTGGCGCCTCCACGGTGCCGAGCTTGATCTCGGCGACGCCGTGGTAGTGGTCCTGGAGGAAGTTCATGGCGGTCTCGACGCCGAGGAAGCCCTGCTGATCCCAGTTGGCGACGACGCTGACGATGACATGGCGGGCAGAGCCCTGCTGGGCGCGTTCCAGCAGCGGGCAGGCCAGTGCCTTCTTGAGCGCGTCGAGGACGGCCTCTTCGCCCCGGCCCTGGCCGGTGCCGATGAGGGCCTCCCCGCCTTCGCGGAGAATGGCTTCCACATCCGCGAAGTCGGAATTCATGATGCCGGGGCGGAGGATGAGGTCGGCGATGCCGCGCACGCCCTGGATGAGGACCGAGTCCCCGGCGCGGAACATGTCCTTGAGGCTGGCCCGCGCTTCCACGAAGCTCTTGAGGCGTTCATTGGCGACGACGATGACCGTGTCCGCCGCGCCGCGCAGGGCCTCCAAGCCTTGAAGGGCGCGGTCGCCCTTGGCGCGACCTTCGAACTGGAAGGGCGTGCAGACAACGGCGACGGAGAGCGCGCCGAGCTCTCGCGCGCAGCTCGCGACGACCGGCGCCGCGCCGGTGCCGGTGCCGCCGCCCATGCCCGCGGCGATGAACACCATGTCCGCGCCACGGAGGGCGGCGAGGATCTCCTCCCGGCTCTCTTCCGCCGCCACCGCGCCGCGCTCGGCATTGCCGCCCGCGCCCAGGCCGCGGGAAGACTGGGGCCCGAGGGGCAGCTTCACATGGGCCTGACTGAGGCCGAGGCACTGCTGGTCCGTGTTCATGGCCAGCAGTTCCACGCCGCTCACGCCGCCTTCCACCATGCGGTTGATGGCGTTGCAGCCAGCGCCGCCCACACCGACGACCTTGATGCTGGCGCCGGGCAGGGCGACGGGTTCGGGCAGGAAGGGGATCTCGGGCATCGGTCCATTCCTCCTAAAACATCTTCTTGATCCAGTCCACGGGGTTGCGGGTCGCGCCGCCGCGCCGCTCGCCCCCGGAGACACCTTCGTTGAGTTCACGCGCCAGGAACTTGATGGCGCCCAGCGCATTCGTGCAGTGGGGATTCCCCGTCACCTGGGGGAGGCCCGTCACGCCCTGCACGCGGCCAAGCGCCACGCGAGGGCGGCCGAGGATCGTCTGGGCGAGGATGGGAAGGTGCGTGAGGAGGCTGCCGCCGCCCACGAGGTGCACGCCGCCGTGGATCTCGTGGAGTGCGCCCGTGCGGCCGATTTCGGCGAGCACGAGGTTGAGCAGTTCGTGGGCCCGGGCCTGGAGCACTTCCGCGACCTCGCGGCGGCTCACTTGGCGGCCCTCTTCTTCGAGCTCGATGTATTCCTCGCCCTGGATGGCGGAGGGTAGCACCGTGCCGTAGCGCAGCTTGATCTTTTCGGCAGCGGAGATGCCGCCGAGGTGCTTGGTGATCTCCAGATCCTTGGTGAAGAGCTTGCCGCCCACCTGGATCGCCGCCGAATGGAAGAGGCTGCCGTGGAGGAAGACGCCGAGGTGGGTCAGTTCCTCGCCGATGTCCACCACCACCGCGCCGTTCTCCCGGTCCTCCCGGGA
>JAFDVN010000114.1 GCA_018269025.1 Acidobacteriota bacterium
CGAGCTGGCGATCCCGCGCCGCGTGGCCTTCCACAAGGTCTACGACCTCGCCGAGCGGGTGCATCCCGAAGCCCACGCCGCGCCGGAGCCGGATCGGGAGGCCCATGTGGCCTGGGCCTGTTCGGAGGCCGCGTCGCGCCTCGCGGTCTTCACGCCCAAGGAGCTGGCGGAGTTCTTCGCGTCCATCGAGGCGGGCGAGGCGAAGGCCTGGTGCGAAGCGGAGGCCAAGGCCGGACGCCTCGTGCCGGTGCTCGTGGAGGACGCTACCGGTGCCAAGCCACAGCCCGCCTTCGCGGTGGCGGATTGGGAGGCGCGCCTCAAGGCCACGCCGGACGCGCCCCGGGGCCTGCGCCTCCTCGCGCCCTTCGATCCCGTCGTCCGCGACCGCGCCCGATGCCTACGACGCTTCGGCTTCGACTACCGCTTCGAGGCCTTCGTGCCCGAGCCCAAGCGCCAGTACGGCTACTATGTGCTCCCCATCCTCGAAGGTGAGGCCTTCATCGGTCGCCTTGATGCGAAAGTGCATCGGGATCGAGGTCACCTCGAAGTGCGCGGCCTCTGGTGGGAGAAGGGCCTCAGGCCGACGAAGGCGCGCGTGGCGGCGCTGGACGAGGCGCTGGCGAAGCTCGCGGTGTTCGTGGGCGCGGAGACCTTCTCGGTCTGAAAACCTCTTCACCGCGGAGACGCGAAGAACGCTAAGGAATCTTGCTTTTCTCCGCGTCCTCCGCGCCTCCGCGGTGACATCACTTGCTCTTCAATTCCTTCAGGGCCGCGAGCACCTCTTCCGCGTGGTCCTTCACCTTCACCTTGGGCCAGACTTGGCGAATGACGCCTTCGGGGTCCACGAGGAAGGTGGAGCGGATGATGCCGAGGACCTCCTTGCCGTACATGATCTTCGTGCCGAAGGCGCCAAGGGGCTTGAGCAGCGCGGTGTCGGGGTCGGAGAGCAGGGGGAAGTTCAGATTCTGCTTGGCGATGAAGTTCTGATGGCTCTTCATGGCGTCCCGGCTGAGGCCGTAGACTTTCGCGCCGAGTTTCTTCAACGCGGTATTGCGGTCCCGGAAGTCGCAGGCCTCGGTGGTGCAGCCCGGCGTGCTGTCCTTGGGGTAGGCGTAGAGCACGGTCCAGAAACCCTTGAGGTCCGCGTTGGTGACGGTGGCGCCCTGGTCATCCTGGAGCGCGAAGGCGGGAAGAGGTTTGCCGATGAGCGTCATGGGGAGGGCTCCGGGAAGCTGAGGCTCCATGCTAGGACGAGGACGAGCAGAAGCGCAGCCCAGGCGCTCGGGGCCCCATAGGCGAGGCGCGGAAGTTGCTCGGCGAGGAGGCGGCCGAAGGGGTCCGTCTCCGGGCCCGGACCCAGGCCCAGGGCGGAAAGCGTCGTTTCCGCCCACAGCGCGCCGAGCCAGGCGCTGGGGAAGAGGGTGGCCGATTCGGAGGCGGCCCAGGGCGCCCAGGCGAGGAGGCGAAGGAAGGGCTTCGCACCCTGGACGCGGCCGGTCGCCCAGGCGGGGCCCCGGCGCAACGCCTCGACCTTCACCCGGAGCGGCGCTTCGAGATGGGGCGCGAGAAGCAGGGCGATGAGGGGCGCGAGGAGGGGAAGGTCCAAGGTGCCGATCACCGCCGCCAGCGGAATCAACCAGAGCAGCGCCGGCAGGGAGCGCATCGCCGAAAGCGCGGTATCCATTCCTGGGCCCGTGGCCGCGAGGAGCCAGGCGAGGGCGAGGGCGAAAACGGCGCAGAGCGACGCGAAGGCCCCCGCCTGGGCGGCACTCAGGAGGAGACGGAGCAGCGCGTCGCGGCCGAGCGGGTCCGTGCCGAGCCAGTGGTGGAGGGAGGGCGCGAGGCCACCCTGGAAGGGGTCCAACGCCAGACTCGGCAGCATCAGCGCCGGAAGCAGGAACAGGGGCCAGAGCCGTTTCACGCTGGCCTCTTCGGCCGCGGACGCGCCAGGAACCAGAGCGCCGCGAAGGCCAGCACCCACGCGGCAAGGCCTGCATGATCGCGAAGCGCGACCCGCGCCATCCAATCGCTTCCCAATCCGGGCAGGCCCAGGACGCGCTCCGTGATGAGGGAAGCGGTGAGCCACAGGGGAAGACGCGCCGCGAGCCACCGGGGCAGGAGGCGACGCAGGGTATGGAAGCGTGAGACGCGCGTCGCCGCCCCGCCCCAGACGGTGGGGAAGGGCGTCTCGGCCGGCAGGGTGGATGAGAGCCACCGGACTTCGCTGGGCAGCGCCGCCACCAGCAGCACGATGATCCACGCGAGCCATCCCGGCGGTCCTGCGGCGGCGGGCCAGAGGGCGAGGAGCAGGAGGGCCCACACGAAGTCCGGTGGAGCTTCGAGGACACCGAGCGACCTTCTCCGGGCCAGGTTCGGGCCAAGGGCCCAGACGAGCAGCGGCGTGAGGAGAGACAGGGCCAGCAGGCCCAGGGTCGTGGGCAACAGGGCGGCGAACGGGAAGGGCGGCGGGGGGCTCGCGTGCCAGAGGTGGCCGGGCAGGGCCCACGCGAGGGCGAGGGCGGCAGCCCAGAACGCGAGACCTGGAACGACCTTCACCGCGTCCAGCGCCAACCCGCCGCGCCGGGCGTCGGCAAGTAGAGGCCGAGCGAAGAAGGGTGGACTTCCAAGCGCGCGTCCACCCACAGGACACTGTGCAGGTCCAGGATCGGCAGGGCCGCCGGGTGCCTCGCCCAGAGGTCCAGCAGCTTCGCCCAGGCCGGATCTCCCGGTGCCTTCAGGCCCGCGAGCAGCGCGGGGGCGGCGGAGTCGGCCCAGCCGGTGAAGTTGAGATCTCCGCCCCGCTCCACGAAGCCGAGCGCGGACCAGGGGCTCGGGTCGAACACATTCGTGATGGCGGCGAGGGCGAGCTTGCCCTTCGTGAGCTGGTCCACGAAGAGCCCGGCTTCCATGGGATGGAGCTTCAGGCTGACGCCCTCCTTGCCCGCCCGCGCCGCGAGGGCCTGGAGTAGGTGCTCCGTCGGGGGGTCGCCAGAAGGGTAGGCGAGGTCGAGGCTCGTGGGGCAGGGCTCCGGTCCCGCGTCGGGACTCCGATCCGGAAAACCGAGGGCCAAGGGCCAGAGCCCCTTCGCTGGTGAATAGGACTGGCCCAGCAGCGCGGGCGGAAAGGCGTCCCGGCGCCAGCGGGCGAGGGCCCGGAGCGCGCCGGGGCCCGCGCTGGCATTGGCCCAGACGATGACTTGCGCGAGGGTCGGCTGCACGAGTTGGACCATGCCCGCAGGCGGCGTTAGGCCCGGCTCCGGTGGCGGCACGCCAAGGGAGAGCCAGCCTTTGCGAAGGGCCACGAGCCGTCCGGCCTCGTCCGGCAACAGGCGGAAGTGGAGGCCCGGGATCTTCGGATGGAGGAAGTGGCCGGGCCGTGCGGTGAAGGTCCATTCCGCGCCGCTTCGGATCAGCGTGAAGGGGCCGCTGCCTTCTTCGGGATGCCCGGCCTTGGCGACCTGCACCCGCCAGAGTTCCCGCAGCAGCCGCGCGGCGGGCTGCGACCCGCGCAAGTGGAGGAGGAGGCCGCTCCCGCTTACCTTCACATCGCCGAGGGCCGCGCGTTTCGTCGCGCTGGCGGAGGCGTCGCCTTCGAGGGTCTGGAAGGTCCAGGTCACATCGGCGGTCGTCACCGGGCTTCCATCCATGAAGCGCGCGTCGTCCCGAAGGGTGAGGTCCAGGCCGCCCTTCACGACCTTCCACGACGCGGCGAGGCGCGGTACCGGGTCTCCTTCCGCCGAGAGTCCGATCAGGGCGTCGCCGCAGAGGGACTGGACGATGAATTGTTCCTGGCCCTCGCCCTTGATGAAATCGAGGGGGCCGGGATCGGAAAGGAAGGCCTCTTGGACGACTCGACTCGGGGGCCGATTCGGAGATTGGGCCTGCACCATCGCGCAGGCGAGGAGCAGGAGCGGGAGCCGTAGGCGCTTCATGGTTGATCCGGGGTTTGGGGCATCATGGCCCGGCGCGGCCCACGCCTCAAGTTAAGTCCCGTTAAGCTGAGGGGTCGGAGGCGATGTGGCGGAAGGGCCTGAGAAGCGCGGCGCATGGCTGCTGAAGCTGTTCCAGCCCCACCGGAGCGTGCTCTGGGGCGGTCTCCTCGCGACCTTGGTGTGCAGCATCGCGGCCTCCTTCGTGCCCTACTGGTCGGGGCGCGCGGTGCATGGGCTGGAGGCCCGGGACTGGACGGGCGTCCACCGGGACCTGGGCTGGATGCTCGCCTTCACAGCCGCGGCGGGGCTCGGCCGCTATTTCATGCGCAATGTGCTCATCGGCCTCTCCCGCGCCATCGAGAAGGAGCAGCGGGAAGGCCTCTACGCCTACCTGTTGAGCCGCCCCTTCGCCTTCTACGAGCGCAACCGCGTGGGCGACCTGATGACGCGCATGGGCGACGACATCAGCACGGTCCGCATGGCGACGGGCCCCGGCGTGATGAGCTTCCTCCAGACCGTGTCCATCCTGCCGGTCACGCTGGGGTTGATGTTCGCGACTTCCTGGAAGCTCACCCTCGCCGTGATGTTGCCCTTCAGCCTGCTGACCCTCGGCTTCTACACGCTTGGGAAATTCAGCCACGCCATCCAGCAGAAGCTCCAGCTCGCCTTCAGCGCCCTCAGCTCCTACAGCCACGAGACCATCAGCGGCCAGAAGGTCGTCCAGGCCTTCAGCCTCGAGGGCCAGCGGGTTGAGAAGTTCCATGAACTAAGCACCACCCACGCGCGGCTGGCGATGACCCAGACCGTGCTCTTCGGCGCCTACGCGCCCATCGCCATGTTTATCGGCGGCGCGGCGGCGCTGGTGCTGGTGGCTTACGGCGGCGACCTCGTCGTGAAGCACCGGATAGATCTCGGCGATCTGGTGGCCTTCACCGGATACCTGGCGGCGCTCGCTTGGCCGGTGATGAGCCTGGGCTGGGCGGCGAACCTCTTCCAGCGGGCCAAGGCAGGGCAGGCGCGGCTGGATCAGATCCTGGATCCCCTCGACCGTCCCCTGCCGCCTTCGGAGCCGATCCAGATCGCTTCCGATCCGGTGACGCTGAAGGCTGAGGGCTTGGTGCATCGCTTCCCTTCCGGACGCGGCGTGGGCCCCGTGGACCTGGACCTTCCCGCAGGCGGCAGTCTCGCGCTCGTGGGTGGCATCGGCTCGGGCAAGACGGTGCTGCTCCAGCTTCTGGCGGGCCTTCGCGAACCCCAGCGTGGGTGGCTGGAAGTGGAGGGCGCGCGCCTCGACGAGGATTCTCTGCGCCGTCACTGGGCCGGACTCGGCTGGGTGCCCCAGGAGGCCTTTCTCTTCTCCGATTCGCTCCGCGCCAACCTCGCCATGGGGCGACCCGACGCGACGGATGAGGAGATCTGGGAAATCGCGAAGGTCGTATGCCTGGATGAGCTCATCCACCGCCTGCCCGGTGGCCTCGACACGGTGGTCGGTGAGCGGGGCGTGATCCTCTCCGGTGGCGAGCGCCAGCGGACGGCCCTGGCGCGCGCGTTGCTCCGCAAGCCCCGGCTGCTGCTGCTGGACGATTGCCTCTCGGCGGTGGACGCCGAAACCGAAAGCCGCATTCTGGACAACCTGAAGGCCTTCCTGGGCGCGACGACCCTCGTGCTCGCCACCCACCGCATCTTCGTGGCCGAACTCTGCGAGCGGGTGCTCGTGCTGGAAGAAGGCCAGGCCGCCCAACTCGGCACGCCCGAGGATCTGGAGTCCCAGCCAGGCCGCTATGCCCGGCTCAAGAAACTCCAGAGCCTCGAACGGGAGCTGGTGCAGGGGGCCTGATGCGCGAGCGGTTCCTGGCCTTCCTGCTCGTCATCTCGCTTCCCGCGATGGCCTCCGGGAACAGGACGGATGGGATCGCTCTCGTTCACATGCCCCCACGCGTCGCTGCGAACGCGCCGGTCCTCGTGCTTTTCGATCCTGGGGGCGACGCAGAAGGCGCAATTCATCGCGCCGCACCTTCGGCGGATGCGAAGGGCGTGGTCCTTGTTGCCTCGGTGGCCTTTCGGGATTACCTGGATGACGCCACTTACACGAAGATCCTGGCGGATCTGAAGGCCCTGCTCGCGCGGCGTTTCCCGAATTCGCCCATTTGGGCTGGGGGGTTCTCGGGCGGCGCGCGTATCGCCGTGGGGTGGGCCCAGCAAGAGAGGGGCTGGATCCGAGGCGTAATCTGTTTTGGGGGCTTCTTCGATCGCGGTGGATTGCCGCCGAAGGGCACCGCCGCCTTCCTCGCCTGCGGCAACGAAGATCCGGGATGGAGCGAGATGGATCGCGCCCGGACGGCCTTGTTGGCGGAGGGCGAGACTGTCGCGTGGAAGCCCTTCCTGGGCGGGCTCCGCTGGCCACCCGCGGATGTGGTGGGGCAAGCCGTGGCCTTCGTGGCCGACCCCAGTCGCGGTCCGCTCGTGCGGGGGAGCTGAGGGTTATTGGGTTCATCGTGGAAGTACGGAGATGAGAATCGCCCGTTTGGTAGGTCGCTGCGCTCTGGTTAAAAAAGCAGGAAACACATAGATCGCAGAGAGCCACAGAGGACACAGAGGGAGCTCGGCAACTCGAACATGGAAGCCGCCCGCCAGGGGCGGCCTTGCCGCCTTGCGGCAAGGTTGAGGGCGCGAGGATGGGAGGCCCTCAAAAGCCTCCGGGCCTCGCGCCCCCAACCGGTGGCTTCTGTTGGCCGTGCTAAGGAGCGGTTCCGTTTCCTCCGCGCTTGCTCCGTGTCCTCCGTGTTCCGGCTTTGGTCGCCCTGTTGCTTTGCCAAGCGGCCGTGGATGAAAACCAGATTAGATGATTCACGCGGCGCATTCGCTGTGAACGGATTATTTCAAGGGCATCCGGAGCACGCCCGTATCCGAGATGCCTGGCGCGACGCCTTTGACCGCTGGGGCCGGCGCCACCGGCTGCACCGTGGCGTTCATCCACTGGGAGAGCAGGCCGTAGGCTTCGGTCTTGTCGGCATCCGCGAGACCCGCGAGCTTGGACCCGTGGTTGCCCAGGGGTTGGATGTACTTGTGGACGCCCCGCGCCCCGGCCCCGGCCGGCACATCCAGAGCACCGGCGGACCAAGGATCGTTCTCACCGTAGACGAGGATCACCTTCTGGGCGCTGTTCGAGATCCAGTCCTGGATGTCCTGCATGGCCACGCCCCCATCCCAGGTCTTGTCCGCGCCGCTCGGGGGGTAGGCGGCGGGCACATCCTGACCGGGATAGCTGAGGCCCGTGAATGTCTCATCCACGGCCGGGTAGCCAAGCTGGTTCGCGCACTGCTGGTAGTAGGCCTGGTAGTACGCGAGGGTGGAATCGCCCCAGGTGGCGACCACGCCGCTGTTCACTAGGTCCAGATAGTCATAGAGCTGCTGGGGCGTGGCGCCAGGGCCGGGCACTTGGTTGGCCACGGAGGCATCGCCGTACTGCCAAATGAGGAAGGGGGATTCAAGCACGGCGAATTCCAGGGCCTTATCCGCGCCCAGGTCGTTGAGGGTCTCACCCTGGTTGGCCGCGTCCGCCTCGAAGAGCGCGAGCACCGCCGCCCGGTTGTCGAAGATGGCCTGCTGCCAGGCGTGGATCGCCTGCTGGTTCGCCGTTGTGCCACGGGAAGTGACGAAGGCGATGTAGCGGTTGTCCGGGCTGGTGAGGCTGATGGGGGCCACATAGGCGACCGTCGCGTCCACATCGCCTGGATAGAACCGACGATGGAAGAGCGCCGTCATGCCGCCCTTGCTGCCGCCCGTGTTGAGCCATTTTCCGGTGAGGATCGGCTTGAGGGCCAGGACGACCTGGTGCTCATCCGCCGCGGCCTGCTGGATGGTGAGTTTCGTCCAGTCCAGGTCGGCCGGGGTGGAGGTGTTGAAAAAGCGATGCTCCATCGTCACCTGATTGGCGCCGAGGATGCGGGTGGGTTCCCACTCAGAAGGGTTCTGGGAGATGGAATAGCCGGTGGTCGCCAGTGTGGTAGGCGCTGTGCGGGAGCGGAAGAGCACCGTGACCACCTGGGTGAAGGTGGGCGTGGGCGTGGCGAAGTGGTTCTCGGCCTGGGTGAGGCCCAGCACGAAGAAACGAGTACCGGAGATGGAGCTCGCCTTCTCCGTGACGGATACGACCCCCGGAGCCTTCCGCAGCGAGGTGAGGATGTCCTCCTGGGTCGAAGCCTGCGTGGAGGATCCACCGCCTCCGCCGCCACAGGCGACCGGGGTGAGAAGGAGGGCGGGGATCGCGAGGGCGAGAGCCGCTCGCTGGAAGCGGGCGAGGACACGCATGGGTGACTCCAGGGGAATCCATCAGCTTATCGGATCAGCGTGAAATGCGCTCCGGTACGGCGAAGTGAAGGCTGAGGCCGAACCCGAAGGTGGCCGTGTCGAGGCCATCCCCATGGGCGGCGCGCACCCGACCGGCGGAGGCCTCCAACCCAAGGCCGAGGGGCAGGGAGATCCGCCAGCCGCCACGGACTGAGACGATGAGCCCGCCGCCGGTGCGGATACCACCCCCTCCGCCAGCGCCCGCCGCGGTTTCGAGGAAGAGGCGCTGATGCGCGAGGGAAGGTGTTTGCCACCCCAGGCCTGCGAGTCCCGAAGAATAGCCGCCCGCGCCACCGCCCGTGGCGCTGCCCGCTTCCGCGCTGAGGTAGAAACCCCGGTTCAAATCCCGATCAGCCCGGAGCGTCATCATCTGCATCGTGCCTGCGGCTCCCCTTCCGCGCTGAGGTAGAAACCCCGGTTCAAATCCCGATCAGCCCGGAGCGTCATCATCTGCATCGTGCCTGCGGCTCCCCCTTGCCGCTGAGTCTTGCGGTAGACGACGAGCCCCGAACCCACGCGCCATGCCGCGAGATCGAAGGCATCGAGAGTCCCGCCCCCAGGCCAGGGCGTCGGAATGGCGAAGCGGCGGGTCACTCGAATGGAATAGGTCCGACTCTTCAAGGATCCGCCGGGGGCCTGAAGGAGGCCCACACCCGCCGAAGCCTGCCAGCTCCTCCAATGCGCCGCGAGGGCGGCTTCGCCGGAAAGGAGAAATCCGCCCCCCGTGTCCACATCACCGCCTCCGCCGAGCCCCGCTCCGGCGCGGAGTTCCAGATCCAACGGGCCGAGCAGCATGGCGCGAAGGCCGAGGCCCCCCAGGGCCTGGGCGTATCCCGGGCTGTCGCCCCGGGCCGCGCCGCTCGCGGACGCGAAACGGAAGAAGGGGCCGGCCAGGTTCGAGGTGAAGCTGAATCCCGCGAGATCGAATCCGGGCTGGGAGGTTCCGCTTCGGGTGCGGGCGGAGGCGAAGGGTTCCACCTTCATCGCGTCCACGGCGAAACTTCGGCCTTCCCAGCGTGATGCTCCGGTGAATCCGCCTCCCCACTCCGGCGCCCACAGCCGATCGGCGGTGAAGGCGAGAGATATCGCGGCCTCGGTGCTGGAGATGTCGCCGTTGGGGAAGCGCACCTCCGAAAGCTCCGCGCCGAGGCGGAAGCGCCCCAACGCCAGGGCCAACCCCGCATGGGGCCGGAGCATGAGTCCGCCCCCCTGGGGTGCCGCCGCGCCCCCGCCGCCACCGATGAAGAGGCCCGCATCCGCTTCCAACGGCAGGGAGGGAAAGGGTCGCGCGCGGTATCCGCCTTCGACGCCGAAGGTGAAGAGTCCGCCGCGTTCTCCCCGCGCCGCGCCATAGAGGCCGGGGCCGAGGTAGAAGCCCCCGAACTGGGCCGTGGTCGAGAGCCCGATGAGGCCCATGGATTCGTTCCCGGGCAGCCGCACGGACTCGGCGCGAAGCGTCGTCCGGAGCGTGAGCGATTGCGGGTCGCCCGCCAGCATGGGCCCCGCCGTAAGCAGGGCCGCGGCGAGCTTGGCCTTCACGCACCTTCTCGGAAGGTGACCTTGTTGATTTCGGCGAAGGTGGTGATGCCCACGCGGACCTTTTCCAGCGCGCTTTCGCGAAGGGTCTGCATGCCGCCGCGGCGGGCGGCGAGCTTCACATCGCGGATGGAGGCGCGGTTCACGAGCAATTCGCGCAGCTCGTCGTTCATGCCCATGAACTCGATGATGGCCTGACGGCCCCGGAAGCCCGTGCCGTTGCAGTCCACGCATCCGCCCTTGTCGAAGAAGGTCGCCGTCGCGCCCCAGCTCGGGTCCACACCGTTATCAATAAGCTCCTGGGGTGAGACTTCGTGGGGTCGCTTGCACTTGGGGCAGAGCGTGCGGACGAGGCGCTGGGCAAGGATGCAGTTCAGCGAGGAGACGAAGTTGTAGACCTCCACGCCCATGTGGTGGAAGCGTCCGATCACATCCAGCGTGTTGTTGGCGTGGACGGTGGTGAAGACGAGATGGCCCGTGAGCGCGGACTGGATGGCGATCTGGGCCGTCTCGGAATCGCGGATCTCACCGACGAGGATCTTGTCCGGGTCGTGGCGGAGGATGGAGCGCAGGCCCAGCGCGAAGGTGAGGCCCTTCTTCTCGTTGACCGGGATCTGGGTCACGCCTTCGAGCTGGTACTCGACCGGGTCCTCGATGGTGATGATCTTGTCCTCGGGCGTGCGGATCTCGCTGAGCACCGCGTAGAGGGTCGTCGTCTTGCCCGATCCCGTCGGGCCCGTCACGAGGAACATGCCGTAGGGTTCCTTCGCGAAGCGCCGCAGTTTTGTCAGCTCGTGCTGGCTGAAGCCGAGGATGTCGAGGCTCAGCTTGCTGAACTCCTCGCTGAGATTCTCCTTATCCAAAATGCGGATGACCGCGTCTTCGCCGTGGATGGTGGGCATGATGCTGACGCGGAAATCAATGGCCCGACCCCGCACCTTCAGTTTGAAGCGACCGTCCTGGGGCTTGCGTTTCTCGGCGATGTCCAGCTCGGACATGACCTTCACGCGGCTGATGATGGGCGAGGCGAAGCGGCGGTCAATGGGCTCGGCGGCGGAATAGAGCGAGCCGTCAATGCGGTACTTGATCTGGAAGCCCGCGGCTGTCGTTTCCAGGTGGATGTCCGATGCCCGGCGCTGGAGAGCGTTGAAGATGGTCGTGTCCACGAGGCGGATGATGGGGGCTTCATCCTTGTCCGTGAGGCGCTCCAGGTCCAGCACCTCCTCGTCAATGTCCTCTTCGCGAAGCACCTGGACCTTGAGGGCCTCGCCGGCCTCGTCCAGCACCTTCTGCCCACTTTCGGACTTCTTGAGCACTTCCTGGATCTGGGCTTGGGGCGCGCTGGCGAACTGGAGGGGCCGCTTGAGGGTGCGGCGGAGCAGGTCCTGGAGATGCACATCCAGGGGATCGGCCAGGGCCAGCACGAGCCGCCCGGCGTCCTCGCGGACCGGCACGAAGTGGTGCTTCAGCATCAGATCCAGGGGGATGGACTGGAACAGGGCGAAATCCACCGGCTCTGTGGTCAAGTCCAGGGCGGGGTAGAGATCCCGCACCGGGTGCAGGACGAGGGTGCGGTCCTCGGGGAGGACTTCCCTGGAAAGGTCGGGGTTCTGCGGAGACATGGGCTCAATCCTAGAACGGAGTGGGGAAGGGCGCTTGGAGAAAGGCGGGCTGGACCCCTCCCTTTCTTGATGCAGCGTTGACCCTTTTGGCCCCCAAGCCGCACAATGGAGCGTTCGGGAGAAGCCATGCGCGGCTATGTGCCTATTTTGCTGCTGCTTCTGATCGCGGGTGCTCTGCCCCTCGCGGTCTGGACCTTGTCGCGCCTGCTCCGGCCCCGCTTCCCCAGCGCCGCCAAGGCCAGTCCTTATGAATGCGGCATCACGCCCACCTCCGAGGCCCGGGAGAAATTCTCGGTGCGCTACTACCTGGTGGCGGTGCTCTTCCTCGTCTTCGATGTGGAGACGGTCTTCCTGACGCCCTGGGCATTGCAGTCCAAGGAACTGGGCCTCTTCGGCCTCGTCGAGATCGGACTCTTCCTCTTCCTGCTCCTCTTCGGCTACGGATACATCTGGTCGAAGGGCGCGCTCACCTGGGAGTGACGGCCATGTCGCACCTGAACCAGCCCACCGCGCTTGAGCATGTGCTCATCACCACCAAGGTGGAGAAGGTCATCAACTGGGCCCGCGCCTCGTCGGTGTGGCCCATGACCTTCGGCCTCGCCTGCTGCGCCATCGAGATGATGGCGGCGGGCGCCTCCAAGTTCGACATGGACCGCTTCGGCGCCGGGATCTTCCGCGCCACGCCCCGCCAGGCGGATCTGATGATCGTCGCGGGCACCGTCACCTACAAGATGGCCCCCGTCATCAAGCAGCTCTACGACCAGATGCCCGAGCCCAAGTGGGTCATCGCCATGGGCTCCTGCGCCACCGCGGGTGGCCCTTTCGATAGCTACCACACCATCCAGGGCGTGGATAAGGTCGTGCCCGTGGATGTCTACATCCCCGGTTGCCCGCCGCGGCCTGAGGGCCTGCTCTACGGCTTCCTGAAATTGCAGGACAAGATCATGACGAGCAGCATGGCCGACCGCTACGCGGAGATCTTCGAGGCGGTGGGCTGATGGCGATTACCAAGGTCTGGATCGAGGACGGCTGCATCGTCTGCAACGCCTGCGAAGCCGAATGCCCGGATGTGTTCCATGTGCTGGCCGAAACCTGCGTCATCCGCGGCGAGTCCCGGCAGGATGGGGTGGAGGACACCAACCACGCCAAGAACCCGCTGAAGGTGGAGATCGGCACGAGCCTGGAGGCCGCCATCAAGGCCGCCGCCGAAGGGTGCCCCGTCACCGTCATCAAGTTCGAGGCGATTGCCTCCGCCGCGGCTCCGGCGCCCGCCGCGAAGTCCGGGGAGGATGTGGAATCCGCCGTGGACCACGCGCTGGGGATGGATAGCGCGCCCGCCGTGGCTCCGGCCGAGGATGGTAGCCTGCCCGCCACCACCGGCTATGTGTGGGATATCAAGGCCGCGCCGAACCGCCAGATCGTCCTGCCCAAATCCGCGCCGCTGCCCTCCTACAAGGCCTTCGTGGCCGAGCAGGAAGCCGCCAAGGTCGCCGACGAAGCCAAGTGGCAGAAGCAGCTTGCCGATTTCGAGACGGCAAAGGCCAAGGCCGTCGAAGAAGGCAAGCCCGAGCCCAAGGCCCCCGTCCGCGCCGTGCCTGCGAAGAACGAGACCGACCTGGTCTTCCCCGCGCCCACCGAGGCCCAGGCCCCCGAGTTGAAGCACTTGATGGAACTGCTCGGCGACAAGGTTGAGGAGGCCTTCGAGCAGGCGGGCGAGATGACCTGCCAGGTGAAGAAGGAAGCGATTCTCGAAGCCCTGCGCTTCTGCCGGGATGATCAGGCCCTCAAGTTCGAGATGCTCGCCGACGAGACGGCCACCCACTATCCGCTTGGCCAGGGCTACGCCTTCTCCCTCGTCTACCACCTCACGAGCGTGTCCCGATCCCGCCGCCTGCGCCTGCGCATCCTCGTGCCCGAAGGCTTTGAGCCCGAAAGCGCCGAGCAGGTGTATCCCACCGCGAATTGGCTGGAGCGCGAGATCTGGGACATGTTCGGCATCCGCTTCCAGAACCACACGGACATGGTCCGCATCCTCTGCCCCGAGGATTGGGAGGGTCACGCGCTCCGCAAGGACTACCCCACGCTCGGCCTTGGCCAGCGCGAGATCTCCTTCCGCGAAGATCGTGGCGGGATGCTCATGAAGATCGCCATGGAAGCCGCCGGCAACCTGGGGATCAACCTTAAAGTCCCCAAGGCCGAGTAGGAGCGACCCGTGTTCAAGAACGAAGAACTCGAGATCAACCTCGGCCCCCAGCACCCTTCTACCCACGGCGTGCTGCGGGTGAAGCTGCGACTCGACGGTGAAACCGTCCGTCATTGCTACCCCGTCATCGGCTACCTTCATCGCGGCGTCGAGAAGATCTGCGAGAACAAGACCTTCTTCCAGGGCCAAGTCTGGACCGACCGCATGGACTATGTGGCCGCCGTGAGCAACAACCTGGGTTGGGCGGAGGCCATCGAAAAGCTCATGGGCATTTCGGTGCCACGCCGCGCCAAGTACATCCGAACCCTGCTCACGGAGCTGAATCGCATCAGCTCGCACCTGCTGTGGCTGGGCACCCACGCCATGGACATCGGCGCCATGACGGTGTTCCTCTATGCCTTCCGCGAACGCGAAGAGATCCTGGATGTCTTCGAGTCCTTCTGTGGCGCGCGCCTCACCACCACGGCCTTCCGCATTGGCGGCCTGCGGGACGATGTGCCACCGGGCTTTGAGGCGAAGGTCCAGGCTTTCCTGGATCGCTTCCTGCCCTGCATTGACGAATACGAGGATCTCCTCACTGAGAACCGCATCTGGAAGAAGCGCACCATCGGCGTGGCCCCCATTTCCGCCGAAGAGTGCCTCGCCATGGGCGTGACCGGTCCCGTGCTCCGCGCGGCGGGCGTCCCCTACGACATCCGCAAGGCCTTCCCCTACGCGGCCTACGACGAGATGCAGTTCGAGGTTCCGACGCGGATGGAAGCGGACACCTACGCCCGCTACCTCGTCCGTCTCGAAGAAATGCGCCAGAGCCACCGCATCGTCCAGCAATGTCTGGACGGGATGCCCGAAGGCGCGGTCATGGCCAAGCTGCCCAAGATCCTCAAATCCGAAGTGGCCGAGGTCTACCACCCCATCGAAGCCCCCAAGGGCGAGCTGGGCTACTACCTCGTCGGCGAGAAGGGCGGCTTGAATCCCTACCGCTTCCATGTGCGGGGGCCCTCCTTTGTGAACCTCCAGGCCCTGCCCAAGATGACCGAAGGCAAGCTCCTGGCGGATGTGATCGCGGCGATCGGAACCCTCGATGTGGTTCTGGGCGAAGTGGACCGGTAAGAGGCGACGATGCAGATGACGCTCACCCAGACCCTCGTGATGGCGCTGATCCAGATCGTCGCCGTCCTCGCCTTCATCTTTGTCGTCGTGCCCATGCTGACCTTCGCCGAGCGCAAGGTGATCGGCTATGTGCAGGTTCGCCTCGGCGCCACGCGCATCGCGGGCGGCCGCAAGGGACTCACCGGCGCCGTGAACAAGATCATGTGGTGGATGGGGCATTTCCCGGTCATCAGCTTCTTCCGCGGCCTGCCCACCTTCATGGCGGATGGCATCAAGCTCGTCACGAAGGAAGACATCATGCCGGCCAAGGCCGACAAGTTCGTGTTCTGGCTCGCGCCGATCCTTTGCATGGTCCCAGCCTTCGCGGTCTTCGCGGCGATCACCTTCTATCCCGGCGTGCTGGGCGTGTTCCCGACTTGGGTGCCCATCGTGGGCGGACTACCGGTGGATGGCTACATCACCGACATCAATGTGGGCCTGCTCTACATCCTTGGCCTCGCCAGCGTGGGCGTGTACGGCATCGTGCTCGGCGCCTGGGCCTCGAACTCCAAGTACCCGCTCCTCGGCGGCCTGCGCTCCGCGGCGCAGGTCATCAGCTATGAGGTCCCGCTGACGCTTTCGCTCCTCGCGCCCGTGATCCTCACCGGCAGCTTGAATTTCAAGACGATGAGCGTGGAGCTGGCGACAGGCATGAGCCCCTGGGCGATCTTGCCGCTCTTCATCGGGTTCTTTGCCTACATCACCTGCGGCTTCGCCGAAACGAACCGCGTGCCCTTTGACCTCGCCGAGGCCGAAAGTGAATTGGTGAGCGGCTTCCACACCGAGTACACGGGCATGAAGTTCGGATGGTTCTTCCTGTCCGAGTACACGAACATGATCGTCGTCTCGGCCCTGGCCAGCGCCTTCTTCCTCGGCGGCCACTACTTCCTGCCCTTCGGATTCCAGCAGTTCGTTCCGGCTTCCTGGGGCTGGTTCGCCCAACCGCACCTGATCTTCTTTCTGCTGAAGGTCTTCTTCCTGCTCTTCGTCTTCCTGTGGGTGCGCGCGACGCTGCCGCGCTACCGCTACGACCAGCTCATGAGCGTGGGTTGGAAGTATTTCATCCCGCTCACACTGGTGAATCTCTTCATCGCCGGCCTTGTCCGCTTCATGGCCTAGGAGCGAGCATGAGCATCCTCTCCACCCTCTTCCCCTACGACATCTACAAGGGCCTGAAGCTCACGGGCCGCTATTTCGGTCGGAATTTCTTCAGCGCGAACCGCAAGAAGGTCCGCGCGAACCTCAAGCACATCACGGTCGAATACCCCGAGGTCCCCGTCCACCTCGCGCCCCGCTTCCGCGGACGGCTCCAGATGCTCCGCGACGAGCAGGGCGAGATCAAGTGCATCTGCTGCCTCGCCTGTGAGCGCATCTGCCCCACCCAGGTCATCACCATCGAGAAGGATAAGAAGGAAGGCCGCAAGCTGCCCTTCCCCAAGCGCTACACCTTCGAAATGGAGCGCTGCATCTTCTGCGAGTTCTGCGTGGAAGCCTGCGCCTACGACTCCATCATCCTGAACCACCAGTTCGAGCTGGCCGCCTACAACCGTGAGGATTTCTCCCACGGGACGGAAGGCGTCTTCCAGAACATGTTCAAGCCCACGCCTGTCGGGACCTTCTCGGTCTCCGCGGACGACGACGGCAACGCGCCGCACTACTGAGCAGAGGTAGGGACACCATGGACTCATTCCTCGCCAGCATCGGCCAACACCTGTTCGTCATCTTCGGGCTCATCGCCTGCGCCTCCGCGGCGGTGATGATCTTCTCCCGCAGCGCGGTCCACAGCGTGCTGGCGTTCCTCTTCGCCATGCTTTGCGTGTCGGTGTGCTACTTCGCCCAGCAGGCGGAGTTCCTCGGCGTCGCCCAGCTGCTCGTCTACGCGGGCGGCATCGTCGTGCTCTTCCTCTTTGTTGTGATGCTCGTGGAATTGAGCAAGTTTAAGGAGGGCGGAATCTTCCAAGCCCAGGCCAAGGTGGCGATCCCCCTCGTCCTGGCGGCCTTCGGGCTCTTCGCCTTCTTCTTCCGCCAGGCGCTCTTCGCCGCGCCCGCCAAGGATGCGCTGACCCTGCCCGCCGAGATCTCCGGGGGCTTGGATGTGGCGGCGAACAACGCCCAGGCCGTGAGCCGCGGGCTCTTCTCCGGCTGGCTCCTGCCCTTCGAGATCCTGTCCGTGATCCTGCTGGTGGCCCTTGTGGGCGCCATCGTCCTTGCCAAAGCGGAGCGTGCCTGATGGCTTCCCCGAACGCGGTCCTGCTCATCTCCTTCCTGCTCTTCTCCATCGGCATCGCGGGCGTGCTCATCCGCCGCAACGCGCTGGTGATCCTCATGTGCATCGAGCTCATGCTCAACGCCGCCAACCTGAATTTCGTCTCCATGGCCCGGCATAGCGGCACCGTGGGCGGCCACTCCATCGCGCTCTTGGTGATGGGCTACGCCGCCGCAGAAGTCGCCGTGGGCCTCGCCCTGGTGGTCGCGCTCTACCGCAAGCGCGAGACCATCAAGGTGGACGACATCAACCTGCTGAAGGGCTGAGACGAATGGAACCCGCGATGCACGCCGCTTCGACCTCCACGGGCCTGCTTTGGCTCGTGGCCTTCTTGCCGCTCTTCGGCTTCATCATCAACGGCCTCACGGGCCGGAAGCTGAAGAACAACAAGGTGGTGGACCTCTTCGCCCTCGGCACCGTGGGTGCCTCCTTCCTCATCTCCTGCTTCTTGTTCGTGAAGCTGATGGGCATGGAGGAGGGCGCCCGTAGCCTCCATCAGGTGCTCTGGACTTGGATGGCGCCGGGCGCGGCGGCGGTGAACGGCGGCACCACCCACGCGCCCATCGAGTGGGCCTACAAGTTCGATGTCCTGAGCGGCGCCATGGCGCTGCTCGTGACGGGGGCGGGCTTCCTCATCCACCTCTTCAGCACGGGCTACATGGGCGAGGAGCGGAATGACGGCCGCTACTACCGCTTCATGGCGTACATGAACCTCTTCGTGTTCAGCATGCTCAACCTGGTTCTGGGCGCGAATGTCCTGATGATGTTCCTCGGCTGGGAAGGCGTGGGCCTCTGCTCCTACCTGCTCATCGGCTTCTATTTCGACAAGGATTACGCCGCCCAGGCCGCGAAGAAGGCC
>JAFDVN010000115.1 GCA_018269025.1 Acidobacteriota bacterium
AGTTGTCGTACGGGGCACCCCCATGCGCCGATGCGAATCCTCATCGAAGAAGGCGCGGCCTGGGGCGGGGTGCCTGAGCTTCAGCGCCATGGCCTGAGGCAGTTGATGGAGGATCTCGCCGAGACAGGCGGAGCGACGGTGCTCCTGGCTCCCCCCGCAGGCGGTCCGACCGGCGTGCTTCGCGTCACCTTGGAAGGAACGGTGGCGGGAAGCGACCTTCACTTTCAGGCGCGCATCCTCGGCCCGGAGGGTCGTGAACGAGATGTGGTTCCTCCAAGCCCCAATCCCTGCCTCCAGCTTCATCAGATCCTCGCCGCGGCGGGTCTCCCCACGCCTCCCACCGGTGCCTTGCTTCCCCGCGACCCCTCTCGGTTGCTCCCCCTGGCGGAAGTGTATGGTGCCGCGATAGGCGGCGATGATGCCCAGGCAAGGTCCGTGGGAAACGCCGCCCAGGCCCTCGCGGCCTTGGAACCGGAATGCGCCACGGCGGTGCTCGCGAGCGCCGAAAGCACCTACCGCCGCTTGTTGACCCAGGCACCGCCGAATCTCGAAGCCCAGACCGTCGCGGCCCAGGGATTCGAGACCGTTCTCGCACTGCTTCCCGGCTTCCCCCGGGGCTCGGCGGAAGCCGGCCGTTTCTTCACCGACACCGGCAACCAGCGCCGCGCCATGGAAGTCCTCCTCGACGCCCTCGTGCTTCATCCCCGCTCCTCCCGCATGCGGAACAGCCTCGCCTATGCGGCGCGGACCACGGGCCTGCTGGAGGGCGCCATGGAGACGCTGCGGGTTCGGGACCTGCTGGAAGGGGGCTCCGGCCCTCGGGACCGCTTTCCGGAAACCACCTACCTCTACGCGGGGGATTGGAAGCGCTTCGATCAAAACCTCGGCCCCGGGCCCACGGAACGCCTGGACCCCATGGCGGATTTCTATCGGGGCTACTTGCGCCTCCTTCAAGGCCGTCGCGACGAGGCCCTGGTGAACTTCCAGGCCGCCGCCCGGCCTCAGCCCTCCAATCCCCAGTTCCAGGCCCTGGCGAGCGCCTATGCGCTGAACCTCGAAGGCAAACGCGCGGAGGCCCTTCTCGCCCTTCGAAACTTGGCCCGAGCCCGGGATGACCTGCGGGTGCCCGATGGCGAGTTCACCTTCAAGCTGGCGGAGGCCTTCGCCTTCGCAGGGGCCCAGGAAGAAGCCATGGACCTGGCCCAGGAAGCCTTTAGCCAGGGCTTCGGATGCAGCCCCTGGTATCAGCGATCGCCCCTGCTCGGAAGCCTTCACGACCTGCCCCGCTGGCGCGCCCTGATCTCCCACCTCGTGGAACGACAGCGGCTGCTGGAAGCTCGCTTCCCCACCCGGGACTTCGGGATGCGGTGATGCGCCGTATCGTCTGGGGGTCCCTCCTTGCCGCCGCCTGCGCCACGGGGCTTCTGCTTTGGACCTGTCGACGCCCTTTGATTCCGACCCAGCGCCTCGCCGTGCGGGCGGATGGCGTCGGCGGCCCCGGCCTCGCCCTGGTCGTGTCCGATCTCTATGAGGTGGCCAACCGTCGCATCATCGTCCCGGTTGGCACGGTCCCTCCTGCGGGCACCCACCTGCTGACCCTCCACCTCAGCCGAAGGGATGCGGATCTCGTCGTGGACGCGGAGATGGATGGCCGGCCCCTACCGCGCCAGGAGGGAACGCCCTCCCAGGTCCTCTCGGGACTGGCCAAGGCCCTGGCCCTCCCTACGCCCGGAGCGGCGTTTATGCCCGTGGATCCTGGTGAAGGATTCGACCTCTTGGACCTCGCGAGTCTCACCCAGGACGATGCCACGGCTGACCGCGTCGCAAAGGCCCATGCCCTCGTCCTTCGCGTTCCCGGTTGCGCCAGCGCGCGCCTGGCCTTCGGGACCCTGCAAACCCGGTTCCTCGTCGAGCACATGGAGGCCGACACGCTCGACGCCCAACGACTCTGCGAGCAGAACTTCCAGGATGGGCTTGGAATCATCCCGAACTATCCCCGTTTCGTCGCGCTCTATGCCGTCCACCTCTCCGACATCCGCCGCCAGCCCGAGGCCCTGCGCCTGCTCCAGAGCGCCCTCAAGCAGCATCCAGGCAACGCGTCCCTCTTGAACTCCCTGGCCTACGCTGCCCGCACCTCCGGCCTGCTCGAACTTGCCGACCGCGCCCTTCAGCGCCGAAGTTCCTTGGCCGACCTGCCCCGGGGGCAGGCGAGCCTCGCGGACAACACGCTGCTGTATGAAGGGAAGTACAAGGCCTTCGAGACGAGCCTTTCCACCCTTCAGCCCGGGCCCCTTCGGAATTTCTACCTCGGCTACACCCGCCTGATCGAAGGCGACCGGGATGGCGCGCACGCGCTCTTCGCGGCCACCCAACCGGGAGGCCTGGGGTCCACGCTTTTCGTCCGCCTGGCGGAGGTCTACCGTCTCGCCCTGGAAGGCCGGACCCAGGAAGCCAACCAAGCCCTCGACACGCTGGACGCGGAGCGCATCCAGATCCGCCTTCCCGATGGCGAATTCACCTTCAAGGTTGCCGAAGCTTACGGCTTCATGGGCCGCCCCGGGGATGCCCTGGAAGCCGCGGTGCGAGCCTCCATCCAAGGGTTCAGCTGCACCCCCTGGTACGAGCGGGCCCCTTTCCTCGCCGAAGCCCGCAAACTGCCACGCTGGATCAGTCTCGACCTGCATCTCAAAGAGCGACAGCGGATCATGGAGGCCAGCTTCCCGGCCTCCAGCTTCGCTCTGTAGACCACTCCCGAAGGGGCCCAGCAGCGGCGCGGTAAACTGGCCTGTTTGGACCTCGCAGGGGACGCCATGACCACCGCCACGCATGCCGCACCGTTGGATGCCGCGCCCGGAAAGCTCGACACCGAAGGCGTCTACCAGCCCCGTCACAAGGTCCGCTTCGTGACGGCCGCGAGTCTCTTCGACGGCCACGACGCCTCCATCAACATCATGCGCCGCATCCTCCAGGCCACGGGCTGCGAGGTCATCCACCTGGGCCACAACCGCAGCGTGCAGGATGTGGTGGAGACCGCCATCGCCGAAGACGCGAACGGCATCGCCATCAGTTCCTACCAGGGCGGCCACACCGAGTACTTCAAGTACATGGTGGACCTATTGAAGGACAAGGGCGCTTCCCACATCCAAGTCTTTGGCGGCGGCGGCGGCGTCATCGTGCCCGAGGAGATCCGGGATCTGGAAGCCTACGGCGTGGCCCGCATCTATAGCCCCGAGGACGGCCGGACGATGGGCCTGCAAGGGATGATCAACGACATGGTCGCCCGCTGCGACTACGACCCCCGCGAGAAGGGCGTCGCAAGCCGCCTCGCCCGCCGCATCACCGAGATCGAACTCGGCTCGGCGAACGGCTTCGCGCTTGAAGGCTCAAAACGAATCCCGGTCCTCGGAATCACGGGGACGGGAGGCGCGGGCAAGTCCTCGCTCACCGACGAACTGCTCCGCCGCTTCCTCGTGGATTTCCCGGACAAGCGCGTCGCCGTCCTCAGCGTGGACCCGACCAAGCGCAAGACCGGCGGCGCGTTGCTGGGCGACCGCATCCGCATGAACGCGCTCTACCATCCGCAGCTTCGGGACCGCGCCTTCATGCGCAGCCTCGCCACGCGCGGCGCGGCCCACCGGGCGACCTCCGAAGCCCTGAAGTCGGCCATTTCCGCCGCCAAGGCCGAAGGCTACGACCTCGTCATCGTGGAGACCGCTGGCATCGGACAGAGCGATTCCGAGATCACGGACCTCGTGGATCTCTCGATGTATGTGATGACGCCCGAATACGGCGCGGCGAGCCAGCTTGAGAAGATTGACATGCTGGATTTCGCGGACCTCGTCGTGCTCAACAAGGCTGACAAGCGCGGCGCGGAGGACGCCTTGCGGGATGTGCGCAAGCAGGTGCAGCGCAGCCGAAAGGCCTTCGACCAAGCCCCCGAGGACATGCCCGTCTTCGCGACGACCGCCTCCCAGTTTGCAGACCCGGCGACGGATTGGCTCTTCGTGAAGCTCATCGAGACCCTCGCCGCCAAGACCGGCGTGGATTGGAAACCGAGGTTGGACGCCGCCCCCGCCGCGCCCAAGAAGGCCGCCATCATCCCCGGCGAGCGGGTCCGCTACCTCGCGGAGATCGCCGACACGGTGCAGGGCTACAAGGCCTGGGCCGCGGGCCAGGCGGAGACGGCCGAACTGGCCTACGCGTTCTGGCTCTCCCTCAAGGCCATGGGCGACCATGTGCCCGCGGCGGGGGACTTCTTTGATCAGGGCCATCTCGTGGAAGGGGAGGACGCGGCCCTCCTCGTCCTTCGCCAGCGCTATCAGGAGCACTTAGGTGAACTCCATGCGGACTGCCGCAAGTTGGTGAAGGGCTGGGCGGATCAGAAGCGCGCCTACACGGAAGCGGAGAATGTCTATGTGGTGCGCGGAAAGGAAATCCGCACCGCGAACTACACCGAGTCCTTGAGCGGAACGAAGGTGCCGAAGGTCGCGTTGCCGTTGGGCAGCGGCTGGGGCGAGTTGCTCCGCTGGCAGCTCCTCGAAAACATCCCGGGCGCCTTCCCCTACACGGCCGGCGTCTTCGAGTACAAGCGCACGGGGGAAGATCCGACGCGCATGTTCGCCGGAGAAGGCACGCCGGAGCGCACGAACAAGCGCTTCCACTATGTGAGCAAGGGGCAACCCGCGTCCCGCCTCAGCACGGCCTTCGATAGCGTGACGCTCTACGGTGAAGACCCCCATGTACGCCCAGACATCTACGGCAAGATCGGCAATTCGGGCGTCTCCATCTGCACCGTGGACGACGCGAAGAAGCTCTACTCAGGCTTCGACCTGCTGGCGCCGTCCACCTCCGTCTCCATGACCATCAACGGCCCCGCGCCGACGATCCTCGCCTTCTTCCTCAACGCCGCCGTGGATCAGCGCGCGGAGAAGTGGCTCCTGGAGCATGGCCAGATGGAGGCGGCCCAGGCGAAGATCGCCGCCCTCTACGCCGCCAAGGGCCTAAAGCGCCCCGCCTACGGCGGCGATCTGCCCGAGGGCAACGGCGGCCTCGGCCTCGCCCTCCTCGGCGCAACGGCGGACGAGGTGCTTCCCCCGGAGGTCTACGCCAAGCTCAAGGCGGAGGCCCTCCAGACCGTGCGCGGCACGGTGCAGGCGGACATCCTCAAGGAGGACCAGGCCCAGAACACCTGCATCTTCTCCGCCGAGTTCTCCCTCAAGGTGATGGGCGACATCCAGCAGAGCTTCATTGACCAGAAGGTCCGCAACTTCTACTCCGTCTCCATCAGCGGGTATCACATCGCCGAGGCCGGCGCGAACCCCGTCACCCAACTCGCCTTCACCCTGGCCAACGGCTTCACCTTCGTGGAGTACTACCTCTCCAGAGGCATGCACATTGACGACTTCGCGCCAAACCTGAGCTTCTTCTTCAGCAACGGCGTGGACCCGGAATACTCCGTTATCGGCCGCGTGGCCAGGCGCATCTGGTCCGTCGCCATGAAGGAGAAGTACGGCGCCAACGATCGTTCTCAAAAACTGAAGTACCACATCCAGACCTCGGGCCGCTCGCTCCACGCCCAGGAAATTGACTTCAACGACATCCGCACGACGCTTCAGGCGCTTTACGCGATCTACGACAACTGCAACAGCCTGCACACGAACGCCTACGACGAGGCCATCACGACGCCCACGGAAGAGAGCGTGCGCCGCGCCATCGCCATCCAGCTCATCATCAACCGTGAGCTGGGCCTGGCGAAGAACGAGAACCCGCTCCAAGGCGCCTTCATCATCGAGCAGCTCACCGAACTCGTCGAAGAAGCCGTCCTGATGGAATTTCGCCGCCTCACGGATCGCGGAGGCGTGCTCGGCGCCATGGAGACCATGTACCAGCGGGGCAAGATTCAGGAGGAATCCCTCCACTACGAGCACCTCAAGCACAGCGGCGAACTGCCCATCGTCGGCGTGAACACCTTCCTGAATCCTGCGCCCGCCGAACTCGGCGTGCCGGAACTGATCCGCTCCACCGAAGGCGAAAAGCAGCAGCAGATCCAGAACCTCGCAGCCTTCCGCGCCCGCAACGCCGACCGAGCCCCCGCGGCCTTGGCGAAACTCAAAGCCGCTGCCCGCGCCGGAGAGAACCTCTTCGAGGAGCTCTTCGAAGCCGCCAAAGTGTGCAGCCTCGGCCAGATCAGCAGCGCCCTCTACGAAGTCGGCGGGCAGTACCGAAGGAATATGTGACGGCAAATGAAAGACCTAATGTTGATCATCGAGCGCCTATCCGCCAAATGTTCTGATCTCAAGGTCGAACGACTGGTAGTCCGTCATCCTGGAGCAGACGATGACGGCCTGTGGTACCTCTCGCGGCCCAGCTTCCCTCATGAAATTCAGATCGAGTCACCAGATGGTATGTGCCCTTTTTTGGTTGAGTCTGATGAGCTGCCTTTTACCCTCACTGCAAGGTCGGCCGATGAGGCTGTGTGCCTACTCAGCGAGGCGCTTCACCTTGATCAATTCCACCTCTAATGCGCCTGAAGCGCCTAAATCAACGCCCTGCCATCCACCACGCCAAGTCAAAGTGTGTAGCCTCGGCCAGATCAGCAGCGCCCTCTACGAAGTCGGCGGCCAGTACCGGCGGAACATGTAGCGAATCTACTAATAACCTACTAATTCATGCCAATTTTAGTATTTAGTGGACAAGGCTTTGATCCGGGCTTACCTTGTCAATTGGCTACTAGTATTAGTCAATTTTAGTAGGTGCTCGTGAAAATTCCAAAATCACCTCCAAGCATTTCAAGCCTTATGAAGGGTCTTGATGCCAAGGCTCTTCAAGCCATGGCCCAAGCCAGGGTTGGCCAGCTAGCCGGAGACGCCTACCTCCATTGGGACCAGCTTCGCCATCGCACACCCCCACCGGGTCTCGATCTCGCAACTTGGTGGCTAGGAATCAAGCTGGCTAGACAGGCCAACGCTCAACCTCTGCCACTCCTGGACAAGGGGGGGGGAGCCTTCCTATTCGGAACCCCCGAGCCCGTGCAAATCCACCTCCACCACATTGACCAAGACGCGGCGGGAACCTTGAGATCCGAGACGGAGGGCCCAACCCCAGCCCACCGGGACGAATACCTGCTCCGGTCGCTCGTCGAGGAATCCATCACCTCCAGCCAGCTTGAGGGTGCCTCCACCACCCGGCGGGTTGCGGAAGCCATGCTTCGTGAACGACGGAAACCCCGGGACCACGACGAGCGGATGATCTACAACAATTTCCTGGCGATGCGCGCTATCCAGGACTTTCGCGGCGAGAACATCACCCCGAGCCGCATCCTGGACCTCCACCGCCGCGTAACGGAAGGGATGCTGGAGGATCCAGCGGATGCGGGACGGCTCCGCACGACCGATGACATCCGTGTCTTCAACGAGGAGAACGGCATCCTCCTTCACCAACCTCCCCAGGCCTCTGAACTTGAGGAGCGCCTGGAACGGCTTTGCGCCTTCGCCAACGCGCCAGAGACATCGAGGCCCTTTGTCCACCCGGTGCTGAGGGCGATCCTGCTGCATTTCATGATTGGGTACGACCATCCCTTCGTGGATGGGAACGGACGCACGGCCCGCGCCCTCTTCTACTGGTCCATGTTGAGGAGTGGGTACTGGCTTTCGGAGTTCATCTCCATTTCGAATGTCCTCAAGAAGGCCCCGGCCCAATACGGACTGGCCTACCTCCACACCGAAACCGATGGCTCGGACACGACCTACTTCCTGCTCCATCAATTGGAGACGATTCGCGCGGCCATTGACGCCCTGCGGAATCATCTTCACCGGAAGGCCCAAGAGCGACGCACCGTGGATCGCTTGCTCGCACCGGCCACGGAGCTGGGCGACACGCTCAACCACCGGCAGCGCGACCTTCTCGCGCACGCCCTGAAACATCCTGAGGCGGTCTACACCATCGCGGGCCACAAGGGGCTCCATGCCACCGTCTATCAGACCGCCCGAACGGACCTCCTCTCGTTGGCAAACGCGGGGCTCTTAGTACAAGGCCGCCGCGGCAGGGGATTCGTCTTTACGGTGCCTGAGGACCTCAGTGCCCGGATCCAGGCGTACCCGGGCTGAGGACCTTCATCAGCGCCTCACCATTCACCACGCCGAGGCCCGTGCAGGCGCTGTAGCCGGTCGTGGCGGAGTAAGCGCCGTTGCTGCCTTCCGTGATGGGCGTGAAGGCGGGCTTGGCCGCGCCGTAGAGTGTTGGATTCACATAGCCGATGGGCTTGCTTCGCGCCGCGTTGAGACGCGTGATGAGTCCGGCGAGGAGGGGCGCGGCGGCGCTGGTGCCCCCGAGGACGCGCCACTGCCCATCCACGAAGACGCGGTAGCCCCCCGCTTCCGCCGCGTGGGCGGCCACATCGGGCACGGCGCGGCGGATCTGGCCATCGTTCGCGGACTGGGGCGCCCCTGCTGCCTTCTGCCAGTCCGGCAGGTCGAAGAAGTCGCTGATGCCGCCGCCCGTCGCGCCTTTGGCCTCCGCCAGCGCGTTCCAGACCACTTCGCCCGTTGTGCCTTGTTGGGTGCCGCCCACCGCGAGCACCCAGGGGCTCGACGCGGGAAAATTCACATGCTGCTTGCCATCCGTCGCGCCATCGCTGGAGCCTTCGTCGCCACTGGAGATGAGCACGGTCACGCCAAGACCTCCCGCCGCTTGCAGCGCGTTGGATACCAGTTCCAGTTCCAATGCGCCCCATTCGGATTCGGCCCCGCCCCAGCTCATGGAGAGGACGCTCGGCTGATCTGGCCCGCCCTTGAGCGCTGATTCCACGAGGTCCAGCAGTCCGTCCGAACTGTTCGGTGCAACGAAAACGGTGAGGCGCGCCGCTGGGACCACGGCGCCCACCACCTCCACATCAAGCGTCATCTCCCAGCGGCTGTCCTGAGTGGGGGCGGGATCTCCGCCTGAAATCGGGTGCATCTCCACGCTCGGCACGGGCAGACCCAGGCCCTCGAAGTAGGCTTTGAGATCCGCCTCCGCCACCGTCCCGCCCAACTGGAGGAGGCCCACATGCTGGCCCTTCCCATCGCCGGATGGAAATCCGTACTGTGCCGCAAAATCCACGGCGGTTTTCCCCGGAACGGGGGGGGCTTCTCCCGCCCTCGCACCCCTGGCTTTCAGGTGAGGCCGCAGCTTCGGGCGCGGATCATGGCCCAGAACTCCCCTCAGGTATCCGCTCAGCTCCTGGGGGATGTGCGCCGCGCCAGCTCCATGAAGGCCTCCTTCCGGAGAACGCATCCACTCGAATCCGAAGGCCGCTTCCATCGCCTTCACCGCGCCGCGAACCTTGAGTCGCCGCGTGAGCGGCCACCAACCTTCCACGCGAAGGCCCTGGCCGGCCGCGTAGGCCGTGATCGCCCTTCGAGCCTCCTCGCCCGCTTCGGCGAGCACGAGGCTCAATCCCACTTCCTCCGCTAAGTCCGCACGGCGAATTCCTTCCGGCAGGCGCAGCGGGGAAGACGGAAGGTGGACATGGGTAGGCATGCCCTTAAGCCTACAAAAAGGCCCGCTCGCGCGGGCCTGTAGGGACGATCAATCTTCGGGCGGGGCGGGGGGTGGCGGCGGCGGAGGTGCCGGCGCCACAGGAGCCACCGGAGGGACGGGGGGAACCGGGGGGACTGCGGAACCCTTTTCGCTTCTCACGGCCTCCAGGCGGGCTTCGAGCGCGGC
>JAFDVN010000116.1 GCA_018269025.1 Acidobacteriota bacterium
AAGATCCTGGCCCGGCTCAGGCTTCTTTTTGTCCAGATCTGGATCTGGCTTCAGACTCTACTGGCGCCCTCAAATCCCAGACTGGAGGCCGCATGAACGCGGTGGAGGCTTTCTCAGGGCCGACTGACTACAGAACTGCCAGTTCTCATTAGGAACGGCGTGGACATCATTGAGCACTGACAGGGAGAAAACATGTTTAATATATTCCGGAGGAAAAATAATAAAGTTCGGATCATTGGTAATTATGGTATCGCATATGTTGACGCAGATCATTCGTCGGCCCTGAAAAACCCACAACCTCCAGGAATGACAAGGCTCCAATGGAACCTTTGGGCGTTTGAAAACACCAGATTCGTGAACCCGCATCTATAAACCTGGTGAAACCGATGAAGCCCAAGGCCCCGAAAGCGACCCAGGAGCAGCCTCTGATCGGCTGGCGGCTCGACATGGTATTGGATGCGCGTCAGCCGCTGTTCCGGCTGGCCTCGGTCATCGATTGGCGCGTGCTGGAGGCGGAGTTCGGCGGTTTGTATTGCGCGGACAACGGACGACCGGGCGTGCCTATCCGGCTCATGGCGGGGCTGCACCTGCTCAAGCACACCTTCGGGGTCTCGGACGAGGAGGTGGTGGCGCGGTGGACACAGAATCCGTACTACCAGCACTTTTGCGGCGAGGAATTCTTCCAGCACGAGCTTCCGATTGATCCTTCGCAGATGACGCGCTGGCGGAAGCGGATCGGCGAGTCGGGCTGCGAACGGCTGCTGGCGCTGACCCTTGAGGCAGGCAAGCGGTCGGGAGCGCTCACGGAGAGGAGCTTCGAGCGAGTCATTGTGGATACGACGGTGCAGCCGAAGGCGGTCCAGCATCCGACGGACGCGCGGCTGTACCGGAAGGTCCACCGCGCCATGCTCCGCGTCGCGGAGGTGGAAGGCATCAAGCTGCGCCAGAGCTATCGGCGGATGATGGACCGGGCCTTCCAGAAGCACGGCGGCCATGCGAAAGCCAAGCAGTTCAAACGGGCTTGCCGGGTGCTGCGGAGCCTGAAAGCGATGGCGGGTCGAGTCATGCGGGATGTGGAGCGGAAGCTGCCGGACGCGGCTTACGAGCGCCACAGGGGCACGATGCTGCTCTCAGAATTGATCCTGAGCCAGGCGCGGCACACGAAAGGCAAGGTCTACAGCCTGCACGCGCCCGAGGTCGAGTGCATCGCGAAGGGCAAGGCGCACCGGCCCTACGAGTTCGGCGTGAAGGTGAGCCTCGCCGTCACGCACAAGGAAGGCTTCTGCGTGGGCATCCAGAGCTGCCCCGACAACCCCTACGACGGCCACACGCTGGAGAGGCAACTGGGCCAGGTGGCGCGTCTCACCGGGCAGACCCCAAGCACGACCTTCGTGGATCGAGGCTACAAGGGGCACGGCGTTCCCGAAACCATCAGCCGCGTCCTCATCAGCGGCACCCGCAAGCTCGGCAAGGCCTTGAAGCGGGCCCTTCGGCGCAGGTCCGCCATCGAGCCTGAGTTCGGCCACATGAAGCAGAGCGGACTCCTGGGCCGGAACTTCCTCAAGGGCATGCGGGGCGATGCCCAGAACGCCCTCCTCTGCGGCGCGGGCCATAACCTGCGGAAGATCCTGGCCCGGCTCAGGCTTCTTTTTGTCCAGATCTGGATCTGGCTTCAGACTCTACTGGCGCCCTCAAATCCCAGACTGGAGGCCGCATGAACGCGGTGGAGGCTTTCTCAGGGCCGACGAATTATGTCCACTTCTCCGGCGGAAATAACCCTCATGTTGAACTGCCTGCATATAAAATAGGCTATGGGGTGCTGGATCGACTGAATGCAAGCGGCTATCAGACCACATTGAATGGAATGTCCCTAGAGCGAGGTCTCTTCTCTAGGTCCGATGCTGACACTGCTCCATGGGGGATCCAATGATGCGCTTTCTGTCCTCTTGGGTGTTGGGATCAGGATTGGTTCTGTTTGCCCAATCACCGATCAACCTCCATTTGAGTAGTTCAAAAAAAATAAAAGATCATTATATTGCTGAATTGACAAGTTCAAAGCCCTTACGATCAGTTGGAGGAAGGGGCATTGGGTATCTGGTTTTCAGAATGAGCACGGCGACCGGAGACAGAAACGTCAGTTTACCCATATTTTTTCAATGTGGTTTGAGTAAAAAAATGCTATCAAATACCCAGCTTTGTGATTCATTTAAGTTTAAATATCCCAATTTTTATGCGGGCGAGGTTGATGTCGAGTCATATGGCTTTCTGACGATTTATCCTTCCAAAATAAATAAAATGATATTTGAATTTAATTCAAAACGACTCCAACAGATTCTGGAATTCGGTCGGGTTGTTGATGTGACCATGGAGTTGATATCTGACACTGATGAAACCACTAGGGCTTCGGCTGATCAATCCTTCACTCAGTTCCTAACATCATTGAAAGAAGAATGAAGTTGGGTTTTCCCTCCGCGCAAACAAATACCACCACGACTGAAACCTTCACTTTCCAAGCTACGGCTGCAATTCATGAGGATTCGGTCGTTGGTCCTGGAACAGTAGAGGATGATCTTGGTCGGCCAGCACTAGGGGTAGTTACATATGGCGGAGATGGAGCCAATAAGTCCTTTGACATGTCCAACAATATCGACATGGGAAGCGCTCGAGTCAGTCTGATCTTCAATGTGAACCTGACGCTCACAAATGGGAATCTGACAGGAATCTCGACCTCTGTTCTGCAGAAGTCAGCTGCGGATTCTCATGAACTATCCCCTGAGCTGAAGACAGGCCAAAATCATCTGAACCTCTCGGTCACCTCTGGTCTCAATGGTTCTCACGGAGGCGCTGTTTCCTTCGCTGCCAGCGCGTACAACTCGTTAGCACCGGGTTCTCCGTTGGCACCGATTAGGATCGGTGGAGATATTCACTTCTCGTCTACAGGCGCCTATGAAGGCATGAAGGGATCCACTTCTGGATACCCGTGGATACAGATTCGTGGGTTCCAGGGCGGGCGGGCCATCGACAACATAATGCTTTCGCCGGCGATCCGGGCGCCCCTCATCTCCCTTCCTCGAACCACGGATTACCAGAGCGGTTACTGGAGGTAGAGAAATGAACCACATCTTTGCTCTTCCGTGCTTGATGCTGGTCGCCGCCTGCCCACCACAGGGCAAAAGCGACTATGTAAACACCTATCTAATCCCGGAGGGCTACCACGGATGGCTCGTTGTGAGGGAGAAACCTGGAGGCAAGCCACGCCCCAAGGAAGTCACCTATCAGTTCAATCAAAAGGGATTTTGTGTAAGCGACATCAACTTAGGGACAGACCTGTTTTTCACGCACTACTTCTATGTCGATGCGTCCGGTCAAAGGACTGAGATCCCATCCGGGGACTATTTGAAGAGGCTTCAGGCGAACACAGTCTACGCATGGGCTCATGGGACTGAAGGCGCGGCCACCTCTCCAGAATTCGAGGGCGAGAGGTGGGGAATGTATTTTGTGGGGACGCCGGCAGAGTACGAATTGGCCAAGCAAAACTACCTGTCTTTCACGAGCCAGTTCCACCTCTACAAGACGGTTGAGGGGACCAAGAACTAACCCTCCGTGAAGGGTGAACGAGGAGCCCCGATCAGAGGATCGGGGCTCCTCTTTTTAGCCGCCGAAGTCACCGCCGGGGTCGCCGAGAGGACTGAAAAGGATCAGAGGCAGGTTAGTGCGATCGCATGACTGACATCACCTAGGGTGATGTGCCGCGCGGAGCGCAGGGAGTAGGCGACATCACCAGTGATGTCACCAGGCGTTGGACGCTGCGCCTCCCGCGCAATCCCGCGCA
This sequence comes from Acidobacteriota bacterium, assembly GCA_018269025.1. Classification (GTDB taxonomy): domain Bacteria; phylum Acidobacteriota; class Holophagae; order Holophagales; family Holophagaceae; genus JAFDVN01. The sequence goes on from JAFDVN010000116.1 coordinate 3,833, forward strand.
ATAGGCGCGAGATGCGCAGTAGGCGCAGAGGCGGGCTGCAAGGCTCAGGAAATCCCCTCGGACGATGAGGCCGAGGGGGGCCCCGGAGCCCCATGTCGATCCTCTCCCCCACCCCGAACAACGGCCGCCCGATGAGGGCGGCAAGCCGAGGCATTGAGCCGTGGAGCGATCCGTCTGGAAGCGGCTCAATCGGCAGGAGGCTCAATCCCCCACATGGGAGGCTCCAGAAATCCCCCCGTCCGGATCCTTGTAATGACCCAGTGAAAAGCTGCTCAGGGGATACTCCCAAGGAGACCCCCATGAGTGGAGCGATGGACGACGAAACAAACGATGGGCGGCGCGGCGGAAGGCGGCGCTGATTCTGGAGGGTGGCGCGGAGATCCGGTACATCCAGGCGGTGCTCGGCCAAGCGGGGCTATCCACGACGGAGACCTACCCGCAGGTGAGCATTCAGACACTCCAGGCGAGCCACGCGGCCATCGAGGAGGAGGGATGACGCGGCTGAATTTCCCCCTGGCGAATTGTGAGCTATGGATTACACTTCTCCCATGAAGATGGTGCTGACCACAGAGGTCTTTGACACCTGGCTGGCTGGACTGCGTGACGCCCGAGCGAGGGCGAGGGTGCAGGCCCGGATCCGTCGGGCGGAGGAGGGCAACCTGGGGGACTGCGAGCCAGTGGGCGAAGGGGTGTCCGAGATGCGGATCCACTACGGCCCGGGCTACCGGGTCTACTTCGCGCAGCGGGGGTTGGAGATCGTGATCCTGCTGGCGGGCGGCGACAAGGGGACGCAGGCGAAGGACATCCGAGCGGCGTTGGAGTTGGCGAAACAGATTGAGAAGTGAGGGTGCAATGGCGACCAAGTTGAACAAGTGGGACATCGTGGATCACCTCCGAAACGAGGAGGACATGGCGCTGTACCTGGAGGCCTGCTTCGAGGAGGACCCCGGGGACGGCAGCCTGATCCGCGCGGCGCTGGGCGACCTCGCCCGGGCGCGGGGCATGGCCCAGCTCGCCCGGGACACCGGCCTGAGCCGTGAAGGCCTCTACAAGGCGCTCTCCAAGGAAGGGAACCCCGAGTTCTCGACGGTGGTGAAGGTCATCCACGCGCTGGGGCTGCGGCTGCACGCCGCGCACCTCTGAGGATCAGCTTCCCTGTCAGATGGAGAGAATCCACCATCCTCCAACCCTCCGGCCCGCTCACCGTGGGCAAGAGTCAGGTCCACCGCCCCGGCATTCCCTTGGACACCCATTTGGGGACAATCCCCTGAGAGGTGTGCATGAAATCAAAGAACGAAGGAACTGTAATGACCCAGCGAAAGCTGCTCAATCCAGGTATCGCCGCGCGATCCTGCGGTGGAGGGCGCAGGTGAGTTCGTAGGGAATCGTCCCTAGCAATTGCGCCAGGCGCTCGACGCTGTTGGGGGCTTCGGGGTCGGCGCTGAAGAGGGTCATGGGGTCGCCGGGGGCGGCGTCGGCGTCGAGGGGCAGGGCGACGGTGAGGTAGTCCATGCTCACGCGGCCGACGACGGGGTAGGCGTGGCCGCGGTGGCGGGCGGTGGCGCGGTTGCCGAGGTCGCGACGGTAGCCGTCGGCGTAGCCGCAGGCGAGGGTGGCGATCTTCATGGGTTGGGGCGCGACGAAAGTGCGGCCGTATCCGACGGTGGTGCCGGCGGGGACGGCCTTCACCCGGGCGACCTCGGCGACCAATTCCAGCGCGGGTTCAAGGCCCAGAGCGCGGCCTTCGGGGAGGTTTGTGAGGCCGTAGAGGACGAGGCCCGGGCGCACATGGGTGTCCTCGCTGAAGAGGCGGCGGAGGATGCCATCGCTGTTGGCGTGATGGCGCTGGGGCGGGCGGATCCCCGCATCCGACAAGGCTTCAAGACAACCCTCGAAGGTCGCCCGTTGGCGCAGGGCGAAGCGCGTGTCGGGATCGTCGGAGGTGGCGAAGTGGCCCATGACCCCTTCGGTCCACGGCGCAAGCGCCTTCAAGCTCGGCATGATCTCAGGTAGTTCCGATGGCAGGAGTCCGAAGCGCCCCATGCCCGTGTCCAGCTTGAGGTGGAGCTTCACGGGGTGGGTCGGCAGGAGCCGTGCGTAGGCCTCCAGGTGCTCCGGGCCCACCACCGCGACTTCGAGTCCATGGGTCGAGGCCAGCGGAATCGCTTCGGGCCGAAGGCCGCCGAGGATCATTACCGGGAGGCGGACGCCGCCTTCACGCAGTTCCAGACCTTCCTCCAGGCTGGAGACCGCAAGGCCCGCCGCGCCGCCCTGCTCAAGCGCCCGTCCCACCGGAACCGCGCCATGGCCATAGGCGTTGGCCTTCACGACAGCCCAGACACCACGGCCTTCCGCCGCGTCCTGGATACGCTTCAGGTTCCTTCGGACCTTTGCGAGGTCAATCTCCGCCCGCAGCGCGCGGCCTTCCGGCAACTGCGGCAACGGCGCGAGGGATTGGTCGGACGGCATCGCTCTATTTCAGCAGGGATGGTGGCGTAATGAAATCAAACCACGGAGACTCGGAGACTCAGAGAAGAGCGGATTAAGGGCAGCCATAACCCATTCCTCCGAGGCTCTGAGTCTCCGTGGTTCAGCTTTTTTCAGTCCGCTAGCCCCTGCTCGGCGAGCCAGCGTTCGGCATCCATCGCGGCCATGCAGCCGCTGCCGGCGGAGGTGATGGCCTGGCGGTACACATGGTCCTGCACATCGCCCGCGGCGAAGACGCCGGGGATGGGCGTGCGGCTGGAGCCGCCTTCGACCTTGAGGTAGCCGGTCTCGTCCATGGGCAACTGGCCCTTGAAAAGCTGGGTGTTGGGCTCGTGGCCGATGGCGACAAAGAGGCCCTGGACGGGCATCTCGTGGGCTTCGCCGTTCACCGTGTCCTTAAGTTTCAGCGCTTTGATCTTCTCGACCTTGTCGCCGAGGGGTGTCGTGATCTCTTCGGTGAGGACTTCTTCCACCGCGCGGTTCCAGTGGAAGACGATCTTCTCGTTCTTCATCGCCCGCTCCTGCATGGCCTTGGAGGCGCGCAGGGAGTCCCGGCGATGGATGAGGTTCACCTTGGTGGCGAACTTGGTGAGGTAGGTGGCCTCTTCGAGCGCGGTGTCGCCGCCGCCCACCACGGCGATCTCTTTGCCCCGGAAGAAGAAGCCATCGCAGGTCGCGCAGGCGCTGACGCCGCCGCCGGCCATGGAGAGCTGCTTGTCCTTGCCGATGCCGAGCCACTTGGCCGACGCGCCGGTGGCGATGATGATGGCATCCGCCGTGTACTCGCCCTGGTCGGTCTTGAGGCGGAAGGGGCGTTGCTTCAGGTCCGCCTCCAGCACCGTCTCGGGCCGGATCTCCGTGCCAAAGCGGAGCACCTGCTCCCGCATCTCCTCCATGAGCGCCGGGCCCATGATGCCT